>NZ_CP024201.1:3193181-3512500 GCF_002749615.1 Caulobacter mirabilis | reverse complement strand
GTTCTCCGCGAAATCTATTTAGGTAGAGCGTCCGGCGAATTCCTTAGGGGGTAGAGCACTGGATGGATGCGGGCGGCGCGAGCTGTACCAATTCTAACCAAACTCCGAATACCTAAGAGAACTACCGGGCAGACACACGGCGGGTGCTAACGTCCGTCGTGAAAAGGGAAACAACCCTAACCATCATCTAAGGCCCCCAAGTACTGGCTAAGTGGGAAACGATGTGGGTTTGCTTTGACAACCAGGATGTTGGCTTAGAAGCAGCCATCATTTAAAGAAAGCGTAACAGCTCACTGGTCAAGCGAACCTGCGCGGAAAATGTAACGGGGCTCAAGCCAGTCGCCGAAGGTATGGGTGTGCACTCTGTGCACGCGGTAGCGGAGCGTTCCGTAAGCCTGCGAAGGGAAGGCGTGAGCCTTCCTGGAGGTATCGGAAGTGAGAATGCTGACATGAGTAGCGACAAAGAGTGTGAGAGACACTCTCGCCGAAAGACCAAGGGTTCCTGCGTAAAGCTAATCTGCGCAGGGTTAGCCGGCCCCTAAGGCGAGGCCGAAAGGCGTAGTCGATGGGAACCAGGTAAATATTCCTGGGCCAGTTGGAAGTGACGGATCTCGTAAGTTGTCGAACCTTATTGGATTGGAACGGCAGCGAAGAGGTCCCTGGAAATAACTCCAACGGAGACCGTACCCGAAACCGACACAGGTGGTCAGGTAGAGTATACCAAGGCGCTTGAGAGAACTATGCTGAAGGAACTCGGCAAATTGCACGCGTAACTTCGGGATAAGCGTGACTCTGCTTAGGGCAACCTTTGCAGAGTGGCACAAGCCAGGGGGTAGCGACTGTTTATCAAAAACACAGGGCTCTGCGAAGCCGCAAGGCGACGTATAGGGTCTGACGCCTGCCCGGTGCCTGAAGGTTAAAAGGAGGGGTGCAAGCTCCGAATTGAAGCCCAGGTAAACGGCGGCCGTAACTATAACGGTCCTAAGGTAGCGAAATTCCTTGTCGGGTAAGTTCCGACCTGCACGAATGGCGTAACGACTTCCCCACTGTCTCCAGCATAGGCTCAGCGAAATTGAATTCCCCGTGAAGATGCGGGGTTCCCGCGGTCAGACGGAAAGACCCTATGAACCTTTACTGCAGCTTCGCCTTGGCGTTAGCAACAACATGTGTAGGATAGGTGGGAGGCTATGAAACCGGGGCGCCAGTCTCGGTGGAGCCATCCTTGAAATACCACCCTTATTGTTGTTGACGTCTAACCGCGGCCCGTTATCCGGGTCCGGGACATGGCGTGGCGGGCAGTTTGACTGGGGCGGTCGCCTCCCAAAGTGTAACGGAGGCGCGCGATGGTGGGCTCAGAGCGGTCGGAAATCGCTCGTCGAGTGCAATGGCATAAGCCCGCCTGACTGTGAGACTGACAAGTCGAACAGAGACGAAAGTCGGCCATAGTGATCCGGTGGTCCTGCGTGGAAGGGCCATCGCTCAACGGATAAAAGGTACTCTAGGGATAACAGGCTGATTTTGCCCAAGAGTCCATATCGACGGCAAAGTTTGGCACCTCGATGTCGGCTCATCACATCCTGGGGCTGGAGCAGGTCCCAAGGGTTCGGCTGTTCGCCGATTAAAGTGGTACGTGAGCTGGGTTCAGAACGTCGTGAGACAGTTTGGTCCCTATCTGCCGTGGGTGTACGAGACTTGAGAGGATCTGTCCCTAGTACGAGAGGACCGGGATGGACACACCTCTGGTGGACCTGTCGTGGCGCCAGCCGCGCAGCAGGGTAGCTAAGTGTGGAATAGATAACCGCTGAAAGCATCTAAGCGGGAAACTAACCTCAAAACAAGGTCTCGCTGAGAGCCGTAGTAGACCACTACGTTGATAGGCCAGGTGTGGAAGTGCCGCGAGGCATGCAGCTTACTGGTACTAATCGCTCGATCGGCTTGATCGTTCTTAGTTGAACTCATGATCATGCGCACCAATACATCATACGTCCGACAATCGATGTCTTCTTAAACATCCCTTCCGCCGACCTGGTGGCTATGCCGGGGGTTCCCCACCCGATCCCATTCCGAACTCGGTCGTTAAGTCCCCCAGGGCCAATGGTACTTCGTCTTAAGGCGCGGGAGAGTAGGTCGCCGCCAGGTCCGCCGAAGGGATGTCTCCTCTGATCAACACAGAGCCAGCCTGACCCTTCCCAACGATACCCCACGGCCGCGGGATGGAGCAGCCCGGTAGCTCGTCAGGCTCATAACCTGAAGGTCGCAGGTTCAAATCCTGCTCCCGCAACCAACACCCCAAATCACAACACACACACTCAGCCCGCAGGCCAAAAGCCGCGGGCCTATCCCCGTTTCACAATCATCACCAGACGCGCACGCACGCCGGCACGACTAGAGCGCGCCGGCCCCCGACATCAGCCGACCCGCCAACTCCCGCCGCCAGCCACGGCCGGCGATCGTCAGGTCATAGCGCTGGTTGCCGTCGACCCAATCCAGCACCAGGCGCACCGCGCCATCGGCCGTGACGACCCGCTCCGTCTCGCCGGAGACGACCCGCATCTCCCCCGCGCCGATCAGGTTCAGCACCAGGCCCTCGCGGCTCCAGGCCAGCGCGGCCTCAGGCCCGGCATCACTTCCCGCACGCTCAAACCGCCGATGAAAGCCGTCCGGCCCCATCACCTGCAGATCGAGCCCGTCCCCGGCCGCCCAGGCGTCCGACAGCGTGCGGCCGCCCTCGATCGTGTAGCGGCGCGGTCCCGCCTCCAGGTCGCGGCGGTCATAGACGTGGAAGACGGCCGCTCGCGCCCCTGCGTTGGTCAGGGTCAGCCGCGCGCGGCCCTGCCCGTCGACCGCGATGTCGCTCTCCAGGGCGTAGGGGCTGGGGCAGGCGGGCCGGAAACCGTCGGCCTGCGCCGGCGCGCGCGGCGTCGCGGGCGCCGGCGGGGTGGTCCTCCATCCCAGGGCCGCCGCGCGGTCGGCGTCCTCGGACGGCGACGGCAGCATCGGGGGCTCGGGATCCGCGCCGCTGAAGTCGAAACAGGCGGTCAGGTCGCCGCAGACCGCACGCCGCCAAGGCGAGATGTTGGGCTCCAGCACGCCGAACCGCCGCTCCAGGAAGCGGATCACCGAGGTGTGGTCGAACACCTCCGAGCTGACGCGGCCGCCGCGGCTCCAGGGCGATATCACATACATCGGCACCCGGGGTCCGAGACCATAAGGCCGGCCGCGATAACGCGGCTTGTCGAGCCCGGCGTCGGCGGGGCTGGGGCGGAGATGATACTCGCCCGCGAGATCGACGGTCGATCCGCCGCGCGGTCGTCCGTCGGCGTCGAGGGAAGGCGGGGCCGGCGGCGGCACATGGTCGAAGAAGCCGTCGTTCTCGTCGAAGTTCACCAGCAGCACCGTGCGGGCCCAGACGTCCGGATCGGCGGTCAGGGCGTCGAGGACCTGGGCGGTGTAGGCCGCGCCCTGGGCCGGGCTGGACGGTATCGGATGCTCGGAGCCGGCCGCCGTGGCGATCACGTAGGAGACCTGCGGCAGGCGACCGCGCAGCACGTCCTCCTTCAGCGCTCCGAGCGTGCGCGTGGTCAGGCCGCGCTCGACCAACGCGGGGTTTGATCCGGGCGCGCCGGCGGCGGCCCGCTGGAAGGCCTCGAAGCCGACGAGGGGATTGTCGGTGAAGTTGTCGGCCATGTCCTGGTAGATGCGCCAGTCGACGCCCGCGGCCTGGAGGCGCTCGACATAGGTCGTCCAGCGATAGGGTTCCTGACGGCTGCCCCTGGCGGGAAGCGAGTCATGGGAGTTGCCGATGCAGGGCCCGCCGGCCTGTCCCGCGCCGTCGATCGAGCCTGACCACATCATCACGCGGTTCGGGTTGGTGCCGGTCTGCAGCGAGCAGAAATAGGCGTCGCAGAGTGTGAACGCATCGGCCAGGGCGTACTGGAAGGGGATGTCCTCGCGATCGTAGTACCCCATGGAATGGGCCCGCTTGGCCTCCGGCCACCGCCCCATGCGCCCTTCGTCCCAGGCCGCCTGGGCGTCGGGCCAGCTGTGCGGCGTTCCCTCGACGCGCATGTGGGCGAATGTCTGGCGGGCTCCGAGCGGGAAGGGGGCCAGCCAGCGGGGCGTGCGTCTTCCGCCCCGATACTGCAGCAGCACGTTGCGTTCGCGGCCCTCGACCGCGGGGGCCGGCGCCGGATGCGGGTCCGAAAAGCCCCGGACGCCGGCCATGGCGCCGAAGTAGTGATCGAAGGAGCGGTTCTCCTGCATCAGGATCACGACATGCTCGACATCCTCGAGCGAGCCCCTGCACACCCTCGGACCGATGCTCCAGGCCTTGGCGACGGCGGGGGAGATGGCGGAGAGCGCCAGGCTCGTGATCAGGCTGCGGCGATGGAGCTGGGGCATGGCGGCGTGAGGGCTGGAGGATATGGAACCTTCACCCGATTCTAGACGCCGGCTGTGACAGCGATCCGTCCTGGGCGGCTGTTTCATCCCCGCTGTCGACAATGGTCTCCTAGGAGGTGTTTTTTGCGTTTTCTGTATAGTGGGTGCGTCTATCGTGCAGAGTTCGAACGTGTTTCGATGAAAAGGCATAGCTTTGTTATGCAAAATTAGGAGCGTTGAGAATATTTCTGCACACCGGAAAAATGTGTGGGGTTGAATTCACACTTGTTCATGGGGTGGCATGAGTTTTATCGACTATGGAGAATCGTCGTGAGGTTCTTCGAGGACATCAAAGTCGGCTCGAAGGTCGCGGACGTTGTCCCAACCGCTCCGGGGAGGCGGCATGCACCGAGATTGGGCCGCGCTCGTGCCCGAACTGCTCTGCACCGACATCGCGCGGAGCGTGCGCTTCTACTGCGACCTGCTCGGTTTCCGCGTCCGCTTCGAGCGGCCGGAGGATCGGTTCGCCTACCTGGAGCGCGGCCCGGTCCAGCTCATGCTCGAACAACGCGACGCTGACAGTTGGGAAGTCGCGCCGATGGAGCGTCCGTTCGGTCGCGGCATGAACCTGCAGATCGAGGTCGACGCCGTCGAGCCGATCCATGAGAGCCTCAAGGCGGCCGGCGTGCCGCCCTTCGGCGGGCCGCAGCGGTCTTGGTATCGCGACGGGGATCTGCACCACGGGCAGGTCGAGCTCCTGGTGCAGGATCCGGACGGCTATCTGCTGCGGTTCGTCGAAATCATCATGACCGAGATGTCCGAACCGGGCGCCATGCTGCGCGTCGTCGGCGGCCGGGCAGATTGATGGCGGCCAGGGCGGCGCGGCTCATCAAATGCAAATCCGGCGACCTGGCGTCGAGTGCACAGTCAGCGCTTCAATCGGCGTCGACGCCGAGGAGAATGTTGTGAAGTTCAATCTCTGGGCGTTCCTCCAGTGCCTGTTCAACAATGGGCACGAGTTCACCAACAGCAAGAGCCGCCGAGGGTACGTGACCTGCGTCCATTGCGGGTTCCGCAAGCGGTGGCGGTGAAAGCCGTCGCCGCTATTCCAGGGGAATGGGGCCCCTGAGGTAGCGCCGGATCCGGGCTTCGGAAAGATCGGCCAGGCAGACGGCGAGCGTGTCGATGGCGACGGGCTTGGGTTGGACGGCGTCGAAGCCGGCGCGAAGAAGTTTCTCGGCCGCGCCCTCAAGGATGTCCGCCGTCAGCGCGATCACTGGAATGTCGCGGGCCGGGCCGCCGGCGCCCGCGCGGATCGCCTGCAGGGCTTCCGTCCCGCCCATGCCAGGCATGTGGATGTCCATGAGGACCGCGTCGAACTCCTCGGCCTCCAGGGCCTGGAGCGCCGCCAAGCCGTCGCTCTCGGCCCTGGTCTCGCAGTCCAGCGCGTTCAGCAGCGTCTCGACGACCAGACGGTTGACGGCGTTGTCGTCAACGACCAGGACGCGCAGACCGGCGATGCTGCGGGCCGCCGGGGCCGCCGGGGCCGGCTCCTGATCCGCGGCCAGCGGAAGCGTCAGGCGCAGGGTGAAGGTGGAGCCTTCGCCGAGCACGCTGACCAGATCGACCTCGCCATCCATCGCTTCGGCCAGGCTGCGGCAGATGCTCAGGCCCAAGCCAGAGCCGCCGAACCGTCGGGTCACGGAGACATCCGCCTGGGTGAAGGGCTCGAAGAGGCGCCGCTGCTGCTCCGGGGCGATGCCGATGCCGGTGTCGCGCACCGCGATGACGACCTTGGCGTGGGTCGCGCCGATCGGGCTCACCGTAACGGCGACCACGACTTCCCCAGTGTCGGTGAACTTCAATGCGTTCGAGACCAGGTTGATCATGATCTGGCGAATGCGGGTCGGGTCGCCGATGAGCCAGGGCGGTTGCGGCGGCTCCAGCGTGAATGTCAGGCCGACCTGCTTGCTTTCGGCGATCTGGGACCAGACCTCGCGCACGCGGTTGATCTTGTCGACGAGGTTGAACGGCACGGCTTCGAGCTGAAGCCGGCCGGCCTCGACCTTGGAGATATCCAGGATGTCGTTGAGGTGGGCCAGCAGGCCTTCGCCCGACTGCAGCAGGATGCCGAGCTGATGGCGCTGATGCTGATTGAGCGGGCCGGATTCCAGCGCCTTGGCCATGCCGAGGACACCCGTCATCGGCGTACGCAGTTCATGGCTCATGAGGGCCAGAAAGGCCGTTTTGGCATCGCTGGCGGCCACCGCTTCGGCGCGTGACGCCTCGAGGGCTTCCGATTGGCGGCGCGTCGCCTGGGAGGCGCGCAGGAAGTAGGCGATCATCACCACCGTCGCGATGGTGACGATGGCGCGCTCTGCAAGCGGGAGGTCGGTCCCGACCAGGCACAGCGCGAGCAGCATCGCCGCCGGCATGCCGCCGACCATCAGCAGCATCAGCCGCGAGCGAGCGCTGAAGGCCTGGGCGTGGGCCATCTGGCCGGTCAGCAGGCAGAAGACGGCGAGCTGAAGGGCGTGGGCGCCCGGGTTCCACAGCAGGAGCGCCAGTATGGTCCAGACGAAGGTCATCCAGGCGATGGAGCAGACGTACCCGATCAGTCCGCGTCGCGGCAGAGGGCGAGGCGCCTGACGGGGAAAGCAGCTGAGCCAGGTCCAGATCTCGGCCACGATCAGGGCCGTGGTCCAGCCGACCGCGATCAGGCCGCCTTCGGCATGGGCGAGCACGGCTGCGCCCAGCCCGGCCGCGGCGAAACGCGCGACCAGGATCGGGATGCTGCGCCGGCGCAGATCGTTGACGCCGTCGTTCAGCCAGCCCCGGGTGAGGCGCGGCGCGTGCGCCTTGATCGACAATGACTTCACGGAGGACTCCTTGGCGAGGCGGCCACGTGGAGCGGCCGCAGGTCGCCGAGCGGGGGGCGGCTCCGACCCGAGGTTCGGGTCTGGGGCGGGTTTCCGGGCCTTGGCGGCGGACGCTGGCGGTCAGGCCGTCCGCGCGAGGGCGCTCAAGGTGGTGCGCAGTACGTCGACAGGGTCTGCCGACGGGTCGGCCAGGCGGTGATGAGAGGCGCGTTCCTGAGTGCGGAAGCGGGCCACCAGACCCGTCAGGTCGTCCGCGCCAAGCCTGAGGTTGGCGGCCGCGACGGTGGTCTGCTGCATCATCGCCGCGTTCCGCTGGATGGCCTGATCCATCTGGTTGACGGCGATGTTGACCTGGCTGAGGCCGACGGCCTGTTCCTGGGCGGACTGGGCGATGCCGGAAATGAGGGCGTCGATCTCGGTGACCTTGGCGACGATGCCGCTGAGGGCCTGTCCTGTGTCGCCGACCAGCCGGACGCCGCGCTCGACCTGTGCGGATGAGGCGGCGATCAGGGCCTTGATCTCCTTGGCGGCTTCGGCCGACCGCTGCGCCAGCCCACGGACCTCCTGAGCGACGACGGCGAAGCCCTTGCCGGCGTCGCCGGCCCGGGCCGCCTCGACGCCCGCGTTCAAAGCCAGCAGGTTGGTCTGGAAGGCGATCTCGTCGATCACGCCGATGATCTGGGTGATCTTGCCCGAACTGCGCTCGATCTCCGTCATCGCCGCGACCGCGTCGCCCATTACGACACCAGAACGCTCGGCCTGGGTTCTGGCGGCCGAGGCCGCCGACGAGGCTTCCTGGGCGTCCGATGCGCTCTGCCCGACGATCGCGGTGATGGCGTCGAGCGAGCCGGCGGCTTGTTCGAGGCTCGACGCCTGCTGCTCGGTGCGCCTGGAGAGATCTTCCGACGCTGCGGCGATCTCCTGCGAGCCGTTCTGGAGGTCCTTGGTTGAAGCCCCGATAAGGCGGACGACTTCGCAGACGCTGTCCACGGCCAGGTTGAAGTCGTCCTTGATCTGTTGATAGCGCCCGTCGAACCGTGCGGCGACCTGAGTGGTCAGGTCGCCATGAGCGAGCCGCCGAAGGCTGTCGGCGAGGGCGGCGACGACCTCGTCCTGCTCGGCCGCCGCGGCCCGGCGTTCGGCTTCGGTTCGCGTTCGCTCAAGCTCGACCTGGGTGATGTCGATGGCGAACTTGACGATCTTACAAGGGCGGCCGGCCGTGTCGAAGATCGGGTTGTAGGCGCCTTGGATCCAGATCCTGGCGCCGCCCTTGGCGATCCGCTGGAACTTGTCGGCGAGGAACTCGCCCTTGTTCAGGCGCGCCCAGAACTCCCGATACTCACGGCTCTGACTGATCTCGGGATCCACGAAGAGGCTGTGATGGCGGCCGACGACCTCGGCGGACGAATAGCCCACTGTCGAAAGGAAGTTCTCGTTGGCCGCAAGGATCACGCCATCCAGGTTGAACTCGATCATCGCCTGAGAGCGACTGATAGCGGCCACGATCGCCTGGAACTCATGCAGTTGCTCAGCAGCTCGAGTTGTCCCGCGCCGGTTGATCAGCAAGCCCATCATTACACCTTGTGGTGGTTCGCGACCTGGTAAGAGCGATCGCCAATGCGTTGTGTGCTGCAGAATCTAACCTAACCACTAGCTAACGTGGCTTCGCGTGGATCAATTTTCACGAGCAGGTTTCGTATACTGTCCTAGATTTTCGTATCTCGTCACCCTTAGGATTGATGTTTTAACTGTATAAAATCTGTAACTCGGTGGTCATAACTGTTGTTGATTTGAGCGAGGCGGACGCTTCCGTTGCGGAAGCATGCGCCGTGTGTGGCAGGCGCACAGGCAAACCTCTCGCTACAGGGGAGCGCCGTGTCGCCCGAGGTGTCTAAGCCAGGTCGTTCCCGAGTTGGGGTGACTGGTCCTGCGTCCGAGTTCAGCCAGTTGAAGCCCAGCGACGCCGCCAAGGCGCGGAGTCGTTGTTGACCAGCGAGATCAAGTCATGCGGTCCCAGCAAGCGGGCGAGCCCTGGTCGGGTCGTGGCGACCCGCCGCTCCGAAGTCTCGCTGTCATCCAGCGATCAGGTTCGAGCAGCCGCGTGCTCAATCTGCTGGCTGCGACCGATGCCGCCAAGGCGCAGGGGCGGGATCTGCATCCGAAGCTCTTCGAGACCGGTCATCTCAATCGGACGCTGATCGTCAAGCAGCGCCTTCAAGGTGACGAACAGCTGCTCTTTCTTCCGCCGCGCCGCGAAGGCACCAAGATCATCATTCCCTTCGTTGGGCGGGACCTGTCGCTCGGCGGACAGACGGTTCTCATCGGTCAGCGCGGCTGGACCGGCATCGTCGGGGACGACCGGACCGACCCCGTCGTTCAGCGCGATGTCGCGCTGCTCAAGCTGCTTGACGAGGTCCCGACCCTCGATCCGTTCCTGCTGCGCGAACACCTCCGACGTCACGGCTTCGAGGCCGACCTGGCCTACTTCTCGATCTCCCGCGGCGACGTCATGCTGATGGAGACCTATGTCGCCGAGCAGATTTCGCCGCTCATCCAACTGGCTTTCAAGGACCAGCTCAGCAAGACCAAAGGCCAGGCCGCCCGCCTGGCCCTGGCGCTGATCTCCGGCGACGCGGGCGAGCTTCTCGAGCCGCTGCGGGCGGCGCTGCAGCTGCGCGGCGGCGACTTCGGAGAGACGGTCTTCTGCTGGAAGGGCGTCCTCTACTACAAGTGGCGTCAGGGCGACGTCCTTCGGCAGGTGCGGGAAATGCAGGCCGAGATGGACGTGCTGTCCATCCGGGGGCCTCGGCCCGCCGACCTGACAGCCGCGGCTGCGGACGCCCTTCGGCGGGTGCGCTTCAAGATCAGCGACCTCTGTCGTGACGTCGACGACATGCTGCGATCCTACGACGCGGCCTTCCTGGCTCTGACCGAGAAGCGCCAGCCCGGTCCCTTTCATCACTTCATGAAGACGGCGCCCGACGTCTTCGCCCGACTTGGACGCAAGCTCGGCTCGGTCGCCCACGTGGCGAGCCAGTGGCGCTTTCGCTTTCCGCCAGCCGGGTCGCCTTCGATCACGGTGGAGGAGCTTCTGCAGCTCCTGCGGGACTTCGAAGACGACCTCGAGGGCGTCGACGGCGAGTCCGAAGAGTCTTTCCTGATCTAGAAGGCGACGACGCTGAATGCGTGAAGAGCGTATGGCGAGCGTCTCGGTGAGAGGCGGCGTTCAAGGGCGGAGCGGGGAGGTGTCGACGGAAGACGTCGATCGATACTCGGCCTGTCTCGCCGACACGTTCGGCGCCTTCACGGTGTGCAAGCACAAGTCCCGCGGACGGCTGGGCTTCAGCGGAAGCCTGAACATGATGTCCGGAGTCACCGCCTACGACATCGCCTACAGCGGCGATCAGACGATCGTCCCCGACTATCCGCACGAAGGTCACGCCGTCGTCGTCAGCCTGGACGGTTCGCTCATCATCGATGAGGGGGGGCGTCGCTACGCCGTCAACGGACAGCAGGCGGCGGCCGTCTGGTCGACCGCCGTTGAACGCGTGCAGGTCATCGGACACAGCCGGCACTACGGCGTCCATGTCGAGGCGCAGGCGGTCAACGATCGCCTGGCGCGCCTGCTCGAGCGGCCGGTCAGGCTGCCCTTCGTCTTCTCGCCCGAGCGAGAGCTGGCTTCGGTCGTCACGCCGACCTTCATCGGCCTGATCCAGACTCTCAGCAACGCGCAACTGCCTGGGGCGGCCGAGGCGGCGCTGGGGCTGACCGACAATCTCCAGACCGCCGTCGTCGACCTTCTGCTGCGCACGACGAGCCACAACCATACCGAGGCGCTCGCCAGGCCGCCGGCTCTGATCGCGCCGCGGTATGTCAAGCGGGCGATCGAGTACATGAACGCGAACCTGACCCAGGCCGTGAGCCAGGACGACATCGCCGACGCCGCCGGGGTGGGCGTGCGGGCGCTGCAATATGGCTTCCAGCGCTTCGTCGGCGCGTCGCCCATGGAGCATATGCGCGCCTTGCGGCTGGCGGGAGCCCGGCGCGACCTGGAGCGTGATCGAATCTCCTCGGTGGCGGAGATCGCGGCCAAGTGGCGATTTTCCAATCCAGGCCGGTTCGCGGCGATGTTCGCCAAGGCCTATGGAGTGGGTCCCTCAGAGTTCCGCGAAGGGTGGGATCGGACTGTCGCCTATCCGGTTTCGCGCCCATCTGGGGCGGAAAGCGACGACCGCCAGGTCCCGGCGCGATCGATGGCGCTGGCGCGGAGCGGCTCGTAGAAGGCGCCTGTTCGCTAAGGCCAGGGCCGCCGTGGAGCGGTCCGAAATCAGTGCGCCGGAGGGGGCCGAAGATCCGCCACGATCGGATAGTGATCGGAGATCACCTGCCCGTAGATGTTGTCCGTGAGGGTGGCGAACCGCAGCACGTCGATCGCCGCGTCCACGAAGATGTAGTCGATCGGCTCTCCGCGCCGCTCCAGGCTGAAGGCGTTGAAGGTGGCGCTCGGGCCGAACGCGGTCAGCGCGGAACGACGTGCGTCCTTCAACTCGAACCCGTCGGCGCGACCGCTGAGCGCCCGGTAGGGCGCGCTGTTCGGGGCGGCGTTGAGGTCGCCCAGCACGAGGATCTTCGCGTTTGGAAAGGCCTTCGTTGCGACGACCTGGCGAGCGCAGGCCTCCCGCGCCACTGGGCCGGCATGGTCGAAGTGAACGTTGCGCACGTCCCAGACCTGTCGGGTCAGGCGATCCCTCAACACCACGCGGGTGACGGTGCGGGGCAGCGCGGCGTCATAGGCCTTGCCCGGACGGTCAGGGGTCGGCGAGCACCATTGGGTGGCGGCCGACAGGCGGAAGAAGCGGGCGCGGTTGTAGAAGATCGTGGTTGTCTCGCCGCTACGACCGTCGTCCCGGCCCAGGCCATAGGACTCGTAGCCCGGTAGGGCCGAGGTCATCTGCTCGACCATGTGGGGCAGAGCCTCCTGCACGCCCAGGATATCGGGCGCCAGGAACCGGATCTGGGCGATCAGATGCGGCCGTCGCGCCGGCCAGTCAGGCCGGTCGTCCGGGTTGTCGTAGCGGATGTTGTAGCTCATCACCCGGGTGATCTCGGCAGGCGCCTGGGCGAAGGCTGTGCTTCCGCGGGCCGCGAGCAGGGCGGTCGCCAGTCTGAGCGTCAGGCGCAGCATGTCGGTCGTCTCCGGAAGGAGCCGCACGACCAGGGTCGTGCGGCTCCGCCTCAAGGTTGGCCTAGAAGGCGTAGGTCGCGTTGATCTGGAAGGTCCGGCCAACCTTGACGTAGCCGCCCTTGCGATCGTCCGAGAGGATCGTCGACCGCTCGCCGATCGTGGCCCAGTAGTTGTGCTCGTCGAGAATGTTCTCGACCGAGACGCCGAAGCGGAGGTGGTCGTTGAAGCGGTAGGTGGAGCTGAAGTTCAGCTTCGCGACCGGTTGGATGAAGTTGTGCGGACGGTTGCCGCGAACGCCGCGCAGGCGCTGGTCGGTGTAGTTGTAGTTCAGGGCGGCGGCGAACGGCCCCCGTTCGTAGTTGAGCTCCAGATTGTACATCAGGTCCGGAGCGTGCGGCAGCGGCAGCTCGTAGTAGCCCTTATAGACCCCGCCGCTCTGAATGTAGGTTTCGCCCCGGGACCGCTGCAGCGTCACATTGGCCATAACGCCCAGGCCGTCGGCCCAGTCGGGAAGGCCGCGGAAACGATAGCGGCCCATCAGCTCGACGCCGTAGACCGTGCCTTCGCCGCCGTTCTGGGTGCTGACGACCGTCACGCCCGAGGGGCTGACGACGCCGGCGCCCCAGGCGTTGTTGTTGCCCGAGGTGTTGGTCGAGCCCGACGAGAAGATCAGGTCGCTGAGTTTCTTGTAGTAGACCGCG
Source organism: Caulobacter mirabilis (assembly GCF_002749615.1). Taxonomy (GTDB): domain Bacteria; phylum Pseudomonadota; class Alphaproteobacteria; order Caulobacterales; family Caulobacteraceae; genus Caulobacter; species Caulobacter mirabilis. The sequence continues at coordinate 3,499,355 of NZ_CP024201.1, read as the reverse complement.
ACCGAGACCATGTCGCTGTCGTCGCCATAAAACTCGGCGGCCAGATCGAGATCGATCGACTTGACCGGCTTGAGGTTGGGGTTGGGCTCGTAGATCTCCTCGACCCGGTCCTGGGCGTCGTAGCTGATCTCCGTCGAGCCGAAGAGCTGATCGAACGCCGGGCGGCTGTAGCTCTTGCGGATCGAGGCGCGGTAGACGGTGCGCTCGTTCGGGCGGTAGGTGGCCACCAGGCTCGGCAGCAGCATCGAATAGGTTCGGTCGCTGGAGACCAGTTCCTTCCGATCCGGTTTGCCGGTCTGATAGACGTCGCGATAGTTGGACGCGCCATACTGGTTGCGCTCATAGCGCAAGCCTGGGATCACCGTCAGATCGCCGGCCTCGAAGCGACCCATGATGTAGATGGCGGTCCGCTTCTCCTCGCCCGTCGTCGTGCCGAACCTGGCGGCGTCGGCGGGAAGCCGGGCCAACGAGTAGTCGCGCGCCATCTGCTCGATACGGCCGGTGTCGAGCAGTTTCAGCGGCGCCTGGGGGAGGCCGCCCATGAAGCCGGTGACCATCTTGCCGGGGAACAGGTCGGCGAACTCGCCCCGAGTGTTGAAGGCGCCGATGGCGTCGTCGTGGACGGGGCTGTAGGGCGCGCTGAACTTGTGGCGCTTGGCGCCGGTGTCGACGACCGTGCTGCTGCGGTCGGCGGTCTCGTACTTGACGCCGGCCTTCAGCAACTTCAGGAAGCCGAAGTTGCTTTCCCAGGCGCCGTTGAACGCGAACTCGGTCTTCTCTTCCCAGGTCTTCTCATAGCCGGCCTGCACATAGTACTGCCGCAGATTGTGCAGATTGCCGATGTAGGCCGCCGCCGACGGGGTCAGCAGGGCGCGGGGGTGTTTCTCGTCGGCCGTCGCGGTGATCAGCAGCCCGTCCTTCGTCGCTGCGCCGGTCTGATCGGCCGTGCCGATGAAGGGCAGGCCGTAGAAGGCCGATTCAATGCGCAGCGGGTAGTCCTGCTCCCCCTTCGAATAGGCCAGGTGATAGTCGAACACGAAGGCGTTGAAGCGGCTCTCGCCGCCGGCGCGGACCGTGGTCAGCGTCTGGTCGGAATGTTCGGTGCGGTGATAGAGGCCGCCCATGATCCCGTAGTCTTCCCGCAGCCCGGCCGGGTTGTAGGCGCCGCCGTTGGGGTTGACCTGCCCTAGCGCGGTGGCCAGTTCGTTGCGGATGCTGGACTGGTCCATCCAGCTCTTGAGCCGATAGGCGCCGTGCGTCGCATGGACGTAGGCCTTGTGGTTCTCCCCGGCGTAGTCGAGGTTCAGCGTCAGGCCCTTCCGCTGGATGTTGTTGCGGAACGCGTTCCACTGCACGCCGCGCGCGAAGAGGTTGTCCTCGTTCTCACGCAGGGGGCCAGGAATGTTGTTGTTGTTCTTCTCGTGTTCCTTCTGGAAAGCGGTGGACTCCCCGTAGGTGTCCTTATCGGCGAAGTAGGCGTTGACGTAGACGCCGAACTGGTCGGCGTCACCGAAGCGTTCGGCGACCTCACCTTGGAAGGCGTAGCCATACGGGTCCTGGCCGCGCTCATCGGCCATCTGCGCGAATTGGCCCTGAACCAGGACCTTGCGGTACCCGTCCTTGACGTCGAACGCCGTGGCGGTCCGGAAGTCGACGATGCCGGCGATGGCGTCTCCATCCAGATCGGCGGTCGGAGCCTTGTTGATCGATACGTACTGCATCGAGAAGGGCGACAGCAGGTTCATCGAGATCGAGCGCGTGTTGGCGTCGGTCTGAGCCAGTCGCACGCCGTTCAGGCTGAAGGCGTTGTAGGAGGTGTCGAGGCCGCGGATGGAGACGTACTGCGCCTCGCCCGTGCCGGCGTGGTTGCGGGACATGTCGGCTGACGAATTGATGCCGGGGACGCGCGTGAGCAGGTCGGCGATGTTGGCCTGAGGCTGCTCGCGGAGCTCTTCGCCGGAGATCACGCTGGTGACCGAGACGGCCTCGTGCTGCAGGGTCTGGGCGCCGATGATCGCGTCACGCTTGCCGACGATCGTGACTTCCGAAACCTGGGAGGCGTCTTCGGCCCAGGCTGCGGCCGGCGTCGCCAGGACCAGGGTGAGGGCGGTCGTCGAAAGCAGGCGACCGAGCGGGACGAGGGAAGGCGAGAGGGTCATTGATGCGCTCGCGAAGGGGAAATGGGCGAGCGGGGCACTAGGTTTGGCCGACAACGGATATGTGTCGCTTGTGTGCGTTGTGTGTCTTTGGTGCGTTAATCGGACAGGGCGCGCACTATTTGGCCGGGCTGGGGCTGGAAAAGGCCCAACTCTCGAAGATCGTGTCTCGATGCGTGTGTGAATTGTGTGTTTGACGCGGGGTTGCGATGCGGCGGGAAAATCGACAGCGGGAAATCTTGAGCCGGCTCAAACCCAACGAGCCGATTTCGACCGCTCTGTTGGCCAGGGACCTGGAAGTTTCGGAGGAGACGATCCGCCGGGAACTCCGGTCCATGGAGAAGGCGGGGGCGATCCTCTGGATGCACGGCGCAGTCCGCCTGATGCCGCCGGCGTCGGAAGGGGTGTTCGCCAGCCGGATGCAGACGCGGGCGGAGGCCAAGGCCCGGATCGCCGAAGCGGCCGCGCAGCACATCTTCGACGGCGAATGCGTCTTCCTCGACGCGGGGTCGACATCCTGTTTCGTCGCCCGAGCCCTGCGTCATCACAAGCGGCTCCAGGTCGTCACCAACTCGCTGGAGGTAGCCAAGGTCCTGAACTACGAAAACGGACATCAGCTGTTTCTGGCGGGCGGCGCCTACGATCCGGAGACCGCCAGCTTCTCGGATCACACCGCCCAGCAATATCTGACGGCCTTCAGGCCCTCGCTGTCGGTGCTGACCGTCGGCAGCATCCACCCTCAGCACGGGCTCATGGACTACCGCGCCGCGGAAGCCGAGATGAGTCGCGTCGCCTACGCCATGTCCAGCCGCGTCATGCTGGTGGCGGATCATTCGAAGTTCAACCGGATCGCCCCCTTCCATACGGCCAAGCTGACAGAGGTCGATATCCTGATCACCGATCGCGAGCCGCCGACCGAGCTCGCGCCGGCGCTGGCGCATGTCAGGGTTGAGGTGGTCGGCTCTCCCGGGGAGCCGAGCTGAGCCGGCCTTCGTGCTCCGGCGGCCGGAGCGCGAATTCATCGTCCGATATGCGAAACATTCGAAAGGGGCCTCCCGCGGCGTCCTTGAACCGGCGCTGACGATGAAGCGATGTGACGTCCTCTTCCGTTGGCCTTTCCAGTTTCATCCAGAGCCCATGTCCTGCCGACGACCGACTGAGTTTCACCCGTTCGGTTGTGGTCGCAGGGCTGGAGGGCGCCGGCGGGCGTCTGCGCCTTCGAGATGGCGGGGTCGCTGGCGGAACCTGGCGACGCGCCCCATCCACGAAGGTCGTATGAAACTGAGGTTCCGGACGATATGCCCCGCGCATCGGCTCGATGCGGCCCTGGACGCCGTGGGGGCGGACAGGGCGAAGGGGGCGGCCCAGATCCAGGAACTGCTGGCCTTCTATCCGGAGGATCCGCGGCTCCACTACGCGGCCGGCGCTCTTCTGGCCGCGGAGCGGAAGTACGAGGCGGCGATGGCGGCGATGACGCGGTCGCTCGAAATTGCGCCCCACTTCTCGCAGGCGCGTTTCCAGCTGGGTTTGCTGGCGATCCGGGCGGGGGACTGTGCACGCGCGCGATCCGCCCTCGCGCCGCTGCTCGACCTTTCGCTCGACGAACCGCTGCGTCATCTGGCCGAGGGACTCGACCACCTCTTGGCGCATCGACTGGACGAGGCGGTCGAATGCCTGCGTTTCGGAATGATCGTGAACTGGTCCAAGCGCGGGCCGGATCGCGAGATTCTGTCGCTTCTCGAGGACATCGACCTCATGCGGCGATCGGATCGTGAAGATGGCGAACCGGCGGGTCGAGCGTCCAAGACCGCGTCGTCGCCGCGGCGAAACGTGCACTAGGCCGGACAGTCGTATCAGCGGCTGCGGTCCTTTCCGCCAAGGCGACGCCGGGTGCGGCCGTTGTCGGCGATGTCTTCAACGCCAGAGGAAAGTCCATGGGCAAGCTGGTCGCCTTCACAGGCCTCAACGGCGAGAGGGTGTGGGTCAATCCCAGCGTCGTGGCGCGCATCTACCCGGAGGGCGAAGGGGCGACGGTCTATCTGTCGGTTCCGGGTCTGGCGCCGGTTCTGCTCCGCGAGCCGGCGGACGTGGTCGCTGAGACGCTGAACAGGAATCTGGGCTGGCGGCGGCGGTTCTAGACCTCGATACTGTCGCGGACGGAGAGGGTGTCGAGCGAGCCGCCTCTGCGAATGGTCGATTTGCCGTCCCGTGCGCCTAGCGGCCAAGGGCGACGCGGAGGCCAGCGATCAGAAGGGCGCCGGCGACAGGCGCCCAGATAAGCCGCTCCATCGTGCTCGGGGTCGCCAGATTGAGAACGGTGCTGATCGCCAGCATGGCTACGGCGACCCAGACCAGATAGCGCGACGCCGGTTCCCATGAGGTCAGAAGGAGTCCGGCGCGGCTCAACATCACCAGCGCCATGACGCCGAGGAGGGCCGCCTGCGCCAGCGCCGCCAGCCGCAGGCCCAGGGGCAGTACGCCCTTGACGCCGCCGCCCATGGCCAGCTCCCCCCAGGGCGCGCCGAGCGCCAGCGCCACCTGGAAGGCAGCGGTCAGGACCACGAGGCCGGTGAAGATCTTCGAGGCTGTTTGAGAGGTCACAGGGGCAGCATCTCATGCGTCGGGCTTTGCGGCGACGCCGGAAGCAAGACAGACGCGGCTCAGCTCAGCCTGTTTGCGAACATTGGCTCGTTACCGAGCGCCCGTGACCTCTGCTGGCGTCCGCGGCGTCCCGGGTCTTGTGGAGAGGTCCGCTCCTAGGCGTTCGGCGGCGCCAGCCCGGCCACGAAGCGGCGTAGGATCGAGCGCTGTCGCGCCGGGGTCATGCGATCCGGCATGAGCACGCCGTGCATCCCCACGCCGTCCAGCAGGCAGACCAGGGCCTCCGCTTCCGCGTCAATGTCGAGATCGCCGGCGACCAGGCCGCCGCCCTGCAATCGTTTCATCGTCTTGGCGATGTCGGCGATCATGCCGGCATACCGTTCGCCGTGGTTCTGGACCAGCGCGGGGACGGCGTTCGAAGCCACTGCAAAGGACAGCCAGATCTTCCAGAGGGCTCGGCTCGCCGGATCGAGCGGCAGCAGCTCGGCCGCCATCGCCTCGAAGTCCTCAAGGGTGCGGATCTGGGCATGAGCCTCAAAGGCCTGCTGGATGCCGTCGCTGACGGTTTCCAGGACCAACCGCATCAGGGCTTCACGATTGGGGAAGTGGTGGGTCAGCACGCCGATCGTGCTGCCAAGCTCGGCCGCGATCGCCCGGAAGGACGCGTTCTCCAGCCCGTCGCGGGCGATGACGCGCAGGGCCGCCTGCACGACGTCGTTCCGACGCGCGAGCTGCTTTTCGGCCGGTTTGGCCACGGGCGAATCCTCTCCGCGAACAGATGGTCGATTGATTTAGGCGCGCTTGGGGTCTCGACCAAGCGTCGAAGAAAATAATAACTGTTATTCGAAATTTCTTGCATCCTTCGTCGCGCTCCGCCAGGTTGGCCGTCGTTGTCGAGGAGGCTGTGATGCGAATTGTGATCTTGGGCGGGGCAGGCGAGATGGGCCGCGTGGCGGTCGAAACCGCCGCAGGGCTGAGTTTTGTGTCCGAGATCGTGGTGGCCGACCGCAATCTCGACGGCGCCGCGGCGCTGGCCGCGCGTTTCCCGGGGCTGGCGACCGGCCTGGCGGTGGACCTATGCGATCGCGCCAACCTGATGGGGGTGATCGCTAACGCCGATGTGGTGTTCAACGCCGCGGGGCCGTTCTTCGAACTCGGCGCGCCGACCCTGGAAGCCGCGATCGAAGCCGGGGTCCACTATCTCGATATCTGCGACGACTGGGAGCCCACGCTCGAGATGCTGGAACTAGGCGAGCGGGCGCGCGCCAAAGGCGTGACGGCGGTCATCGGCATGGGCGCCAGCCCCGGCGTCACCAACCTGCTGGCGATGAAGGCGGCTCGGACGCTCGATCGCGTCGATGAATTGCTGACCGGCTGGTCCATTGACGACGTGTCGGGCGAGGACAGCAGGAAGATGCGGGCGCGACAGGAGCCTTCGGCGGCGGCCATCCACTGGATGCAGCAGCTGTCGGGACAGGTGCAGGTGTTCGAGGAAGGCCGACCGGCCATGGTCAAGCCCTTGCGGGGGCGTCGGATCGAGTTTCCCGAGTTCGGCCCGATCAACGTCTGGACCGTCGGACATCCTGAAGCCGTCACGCTGCCCCGCACGGTGCGGGGTCTGACCTTCTGCGCGAACGTCATGACCGGGTCGGACGAGGACACCTTCGCGGGGCTGAAGCTGCTGCAGGGCCTGGTCGACACGAAAGTCCTGTCGCTGCGGGAGGCCGCGCGGGAACTCGGGAAGCCTGGCGAAGCGAAGAGGACGCCGTTGAAGCGGCTGCCTGGGTTGTTCGGCTGGGCGAGCGGGCAAAGCGAGGGCCGTCCGGCCGTGGCGGCGGCCTGGCTGCGCGCCATGCCCGCCGGCGGAATGGGCGGCGCCACCAGCGTGCCGCTGACCCTGGCGCTGAATCTCTTCGCGGATCCGCAGTCGCGTCCGCCCGCCGGCGTGCTGGCGCCCGAAGAGGTGATTGATCCGGACTGGTTCTTCGATCTGCTCGCGCCCTACTGCGCCGGAGACTTCGCCGACGGCGCCGAACTGGTCGGGAGCGGAAGCATCTTCACCGGAAACGCGTGGTGAACGCCCCCGGCTTGGAGGTTGTCGCGCGCAGCGGCCTCGGAACCCTGGCCAAGGCGGGACGTCTTCACGTCCTGACCCTGGAAGGGGAGCCTTACGATCTGGGCTTCCAGCATGGCGAACTGTTGAAACGCCAAATCGCTGAGGGGTGCGCGCCGGTATTCGGGGCGAAGGACGGTTTCGACGGCCTCTTCGCTCACCTCACGCTGGATGAGGCGAAGGCCGCGCGAGGCTTGGTCGACGGACTGTACGTCTCGCTGGTCGACGGGCTGGACGAAGCCTTGAAGGCGGAACTGTCAGGGCTGGCCGACGGGGCGGAGATTCCGTTCGCGGTGTTGTCGCGGGCGACATTTCGGTCCGAGATTCTGCAGATCCTGGCCGCTTTCGAGGCCGTCGCGGGCGCCCCCGGCGAATGCACGGCGCTGGTCGCGCTCGCCGGGCGGACCCAGGCCGGGCGGCTGTTGCACGCCAAGAACCAGGACTATGACGGCGCGGGTCTGTGGGACGCGGCGCCGACGGTGACGCTGGTGCGGACGCCGGGCGCGCTGCCTCACGTTCGTGTCGGCGCGGCGGGGCTTCTGAAGGCCAGCTTCGGCATGAACGCCGCGGGTCTGAGCGTCGGCGGGCATCTCCTGTTCTCACGCCACGCCCACCCCGTCGGCGCCGGTTTCACGGCTCTTGAACACCGACTGTTGCGAGGGGGCCAGGATATCGAGGCCGCCAGGCGGATGCTGGAGAGCGGCGAGCGCTGGGGCGCCTTCGCCTTCGTCCTGGGCGACGGCGATCGGGATCAGGCGCTCGTCCTGGAATGCGATAGTCAGGGCGTGTTCGCGCGAGCGCCCATCGAAGGCATGGCCGCCTGTGCGAACCACTTCTCAGGGGCCGCGGAGGGGCGCGACCTGCTATTGGCGGGGGGGCAGGCGCGCGGTTCCCTCGCGCGCCTGCAACGTGCGTTGCGCGCCGGCGAAGAGCCGGAGCTCACGCCTGATGCGATGGCGCGGATGCTCGCCGATCGTTTCGATCCCTGCTGCGGCGTCGTGCGGTCCCTGGGGCAAACCATCGCCGGCCCGCTGACGGTGATGTCCGCCGTGGCCGAGCCGGCTTCGCGGCGGTTGTGGGTCAGCCAGGCTGAGGCGCCGACCTGTGACGGCCCGTATGTGGGCTTCGATTTCACGGCCGCGTTCGATGGCGGGGACATCCGCCTGGTCGACTCCCTGGAAGCGGGGGTGTTCTCACTGGGCGCGCAGCGGGCGGCGCTTCGCGTCAGCCTGTCGGCGCGCCGGACACTGGAAGCCGAGGGCGTGGCCTCGGCGCTTCCGGAATTGGAGAAGGCCGTCGCGCACGATCCCGCAGACGCCGCTCACCGGCGTATCCTTGGGCGGGCGTTACTGAAGCTCGAACGGTTTGCGGATGCCCTGGCGGTCCTGGAGCTCGCGAGCGCCGTTCCGCAGTCGGCCAACGAGCGCGCCGAGACCGCCTATCTGGCGGCGATCGCTCTCGATGGACTTGGGCGGCGGAGCGAGGCGGCCGCGAAGCTTGAAGGGGTGCTGGCGGCAGGCTCCGACGTTGATCCGCTGACGGCCCTGAATCCCAGGCTGGCGGTTTTGGCGCGTCGTCACCTCGAGATCCCCTTCGATCAGGAACATGCGCGCCGCCTGCCGATGGGTTTCACACTGCACAGCGGGGTCGAATAGCCGACGCCCTGGCGCGGTATTGGCGTGCTCAATAAAGATAATAACAAATATTATGAAATGGCCGACGAAAAGGGCGGCCGAAGAACAACAGGCATGTGGGGAGGAAGACATGTCGCGACGGATGAAGGTGAACCTGAAGGCCTCGACGATCATGAGCGTGATGTTGGCGGCGATGGTCCCGGGCGGAACCGCCTGGGCGCAGACGGCGATGGTGGACGAGATCATCGTCACCGCGCAGCGCAAGGAGGAGCGGTTGAGCGATGTGCCGATCGCGGTCACAGCGCTGAGCCAGGACCAGTTGGACGCGCGCCAGCTCGACGCGCCTCGGGACCTGCAGATCATGGTTCCGAACCTGACTTACACCGACACCAACTATGGCGGGGCGAACTTCGCGATCCGCGGCATTGGACGCTCGGTGATCGGCGACGGCGCGGATTCCGGCGTGGCGCTGCACGTCAACGGCGCCTTCATCCAGGGCGACACCAGCGGCGGCGAGTTCTTCGACCTCGATCGGGTGGAAGTGCTGCGCGGTCCGCAAGGCACGCTGTTCGGCCGCAACGCCACCGGCGGGGCGATCAACATCGTGACCACTCGGCCTGGGCCGGATCAGAGCGCCGCGTTGGAACTAGGCGTCGCCTCGTTTGGCGGGCGCTCGGCCGAAGGCATGCTCAACCTGCCGCTCGGGGAGAAGGCCGCAACGCGCCTGGCCTTCAGGATCAACCACGAGGACGGCTGGGTCGACAACCTGACCACCGGCTCGAAGATCAACGGCGGCGATCTGGTCGCCATCCGCAGCAGCTGGTGGTTTGAGCTCGGCTCCGACACGCACATCGAGTTGATCGCCGGCTATAGCCGGGCGCGCGGCGACTCGATGAACGCCAACAAGCGCCTCTGCCACCGGGATCCGGTCGGCGCCATGGGTTGCCTGTCGGATCGCCTGGGGTTCGAAACGCCCAACTTCGCCGCAACCCTGACCGGGATGCTCGCCTACGAGGACACGTCGTTCCGGCCCGGCGTGCAGTCGATCATCCCCCGCGGAACCGATCCGTTCGTCGACGCCCCCACGCCCGCGAACTACCGCCAGGTGGCGATGGACTTCGATCCGCGAGGCGATAGCAAGTCGGTCAACGTCACCCTCGGTCTGCATCATCAGCTCGGCGACCTGCAGTTCGACCTGCTCAGCAACTATCGCAATGCTCGCGGCGGCTACCTCGTCGATGGAGACTTCTCGACCGCCTCCGGCCGTTTCTCGCCGACGGCGCTTTTCCCCGATGGAGTCATTCCGGTCAGCGCGCCGGACCCCAAGAACCAGGGGAGCATCGGCGGCGCGATCCTCGGCGCCTTCGACCGGCCTTATGGACTGGAGGAAGGCCGGTCGCGCAGCACCCAGTGGCTGCACGAGGCGCGACTGACCTCGGACTTCGACGGCCGGGTCAACTTCCTCGCGGGGCTCTTCTACCTGAACTACAAGAGTCGGGAGGACTTCTACTCCGTCTCCAACGTCCTCGACGCGACGGCTGTTCTGCTGGGCGGGGCGACGCCGCCGTTCTTTCGGTTGGAGACCCCGGTCAGCGACCTGTCGTCCTATGCCGTCTTCGGCGAGGTCTACGTCAAGCTGACAAACGACGTGAAACTGACCGGCGGGGTTCGCTGGACCCAGGACCGCAAGGCCCAGGTCAACCGCAATGTGTTGTTCGAGGAGACAGCCTATGTCTCCAACACCTCGCACACCGAGGCCTGGACCGGCCGCGTCGGTCTGGACTGGAAGCCGGCGGACCAGACGCTGATCTACGGCTTCTACTCGCGCGGCTACAAGGGCGGCGGCTTCAATCCGAATGGCCCTGATGTCGGCGTTGCGGCCTGGTTCGAACCGGAGTTCGTCGACGCCTTCGAGGTCGGGATCAAGACGGTGGCGGCCGACCGCCTCAGCCTCAGCCTCAACGCCTTCCACTACGACTACGACGGCTTGCAGATCTCCAAGAGCCTGGGCCGCACCATCCTCAACGAGAACGTCGACGCCAGGATCTGGGGCCTGGAGGCCGAGGGCCTGCTGGACCTCGACCACGGCTGGCAGATGGATTTCTCGGCTTCGAAACTGCACAGCGAGGTCGGCGACACCTTCAGCATCGATCCGCGCGATCCGACCGGCGGGCTGCCGGGTTTCGTGGTGATCAAGGACAACGACTCCTCGTCGCCCACTCTAGGCGGCAACTGCATCGCCACGACCGAGCAGGCCGCCAGGCTGCCCGGCGGGCGGCCGTTCGCCAGCTGCTCCAGCCCGCGGCTGAACTTCTCGCCCGGCAATCCTGTCAGTTTGAAGGGACGCGAACTGCCAAACTCACCGGACTGGACCGTCCGGCTCGGGGTGCAGAAGTCGGGGTCCATCGGGCCGGCCACCTACTTGGCGCGCCTGGACTACAGCGTGCGCTCAGCCTTCTGGGGGCGGATCTTCAACGACGACCCCGTCGATCGGATCGAAGGATGGCAGGTGCTGAACGCCTTCCTGGAGGTCCGACCGACCTCGGGCGCTCTCTACCTGCGCGTCGCGGTCAGCAACCTCTTGGACGCCGACAATGTCACCGGCCACTACCTGACTGACCCGATGAACGGGCTGGCGACAAACGTCTTCACCCTCCGGCCGCGAGAGGTCTCTCTCGCCGCCGGCGTCAAGTTCTAACGGCGCGGGCGCGGGGCGGCCCTGTCCGTTGTCGCGCCCAAGCCCTTTCAGGCGTTCCCCGTGTCCTCCCTTTCGCCCACCCGTTCCGGACGGCTGCCGACGCGATCGCTGATCGCCTACAGCCTGATGACCCTGCCGCTGGCCTCGGCCGGCCTGCCGATCGCGCTCTATCTGGCGCCGATCTACACCGATCGCGTCGGGCTGGACCTGGCAGGCGTCGGCCTAGCGTTGATGGCGGCCCGGGTCGTCAACATCGGCGTCGACATGCTGGTCGGTTGGCTGAGCGATCGCGACGGCGTCGCCGGTCTGCGCCGCAAGCCCTGGATCGCGCTCGGGACGCCGGTGATGATGCTGGCGTCCTGGCGGCTGTTCATGCCGCCGGACGATGCAAGCCTGGCCTATCTCTTCGGCTGGGCGCTGACCTTCTATGTCGGCTGGTCGCTGATCACCGTGCCCTACGGCGCCTGGGGGGCCGAGCTTTCCGACGACTACCACGAACGGTCGCGCATCGTGGGTTACCGCGAAGGCATGACCGTGGTCGGCCTGCTGATGGCGGTGACCGCGCCGGTTCTCGTCAGCAGCGGTCTTCGCGGCGATCGCATCGCGGCGATGACGGCGGACGTCCAGGCCTTCACCTGGCTGACATTCCTGCTCCTGCCGATCACTGCCGCAATCCTCCTGCTCGCCGTGAAGGAGCGGGCGACAACCTCCGCCCCGCTCATCCGCCGTCGGGGGGCGGGCCTGCTGGCCAACGGGCCGTTTCTGGTGCTGCTGGCCGCCGGCGTGGTCTCGGCGCTGGGCACGGGGATCAACCAGACGACGACGCTCGCCTTCTACACCTACCGCGCGCGCCTGGCGGAAACCGCGGACGTGATGATCTTCGTCTTCTTCATCGCGGCCCTGGTCGGGGCGCCGTTCTGGGTCTGGCTGGGCGCCCGGCTCGGCAAGCACCGGGCTTTGGCGGCGGCGGCGGGCTGGAACGCGCTCTTCCTGGGGATCATGCCGTTCATTCCGGCCGGAAATGTCGCGGCCTACACCGGCCTGCAGCTGGCGACGGGCCTGGCCTACGCCGGACCTCTGATCCTCGGCGCCTCGATGGCGGCCGACGTGATCGACCTCGACTGGCTGAAGGGCGGCGTCCAGCGCGGCGCCTTGTTCATCGCCGTCTGGGGCGTGGGGCAGAAACTCTCCGAGGCGGTCGGCGTGGGGATCGCGCTGCCCGCGCTGAAGGCGCTCGGCTTCTCGCCTGAGCACGCCCTGACCGCCGAGGCCCAGAACGCCCTGCTGCTGATCAGCGTCGGCGCGCCGATGGTCCTGGCCCTCTGCAGTGTTCCCCTGATCTGGCTCTATCCCATCGACGCGCGGGCCCAGCGCCGGATCAGCGCGGTCATCGCGCGCCGGTCGGGCCGCCATCCCGCGGCCGTAGAGACTTCCCCCAGCAAACAACCCATCCAGGAGACGGTCGGATGACCGAACGATACGTCACGCACTGTGTGATCGGAGCAGGCTTCCAGGGGCTGCCCATCGTCAAGAAGCTGCGAGAGCTGGGCGAGGCGGTCGTCTGCCTCGACCGCAATCCCGACGTGGGCGGCATCTGGCACACCGGCGCCTATGAAACCGCGCATATCATCTCGTCGAAATACTCGACGGGGTTCACGGACTTCCCGATGCCGGCCGACTACCCGGACTTCCCCTCGAAATCAGAGATGCAGCGCTACTTCCGCAGCTACGCCGAGACCTTCGACCTGTTGCCGGCGATCCGCTTCGAAACCGGGGTCGCCCGCGTCGCGCCGATGGAGGCCGACGCCGACGGCGCGCTCTGGCGGGTCGAGACGACCGGCGGTGATGCCTACCGCTGCCGGACCGTGACCATCGCCGGCGGGCATCACAACGATCCCAACGTCGCCCACTATCCGGGCGAGTGGACGGGCGAGGCGATGACCTCGAACCGATATCGCTCGCCGCGCCAGTTCACGGGCAAGCGCGTGCTGGTCGTCGGCGCGGGGAACACCGCCTGCGACGCGGCCGTCGACGCGTCGCACCATGGCGTCAGCGCGGACATTTCGGTTCGGCACGGCGTGCATTTCTTCCCGAGAACCTTCGCGGGGCGGCCGCTGGACACCCTGCTGCAGGCCTTCCCGCTGGGGGGCGAGTGGATGGACAGGGCCGTCGCCTGGGTGGTGAACACCCTGGCGGTGGGCGATCCGGTGCGCTGGGGCCTGCCGCGACCGACCCACGGCATCCTGGACAGCCACCCGGTTATCAACACGGAGCTGCTGCGGCGGATCCGGCTGGGCGAGATCGGCGTGCGGCCCGAGATCGCGCGCTTCGACGGTGGTTCGGTGGTCTTCGCCGACGGATCGCGCAAGAGCTACGACTTGATCTTCTGGGCTATCGGCTATCGGATCACCCTGCCGATGCTTCGCGAAGCAGACGGTCTGATCGACTGGCGGGACGATCTGCCTCTGCTGTTCCTGATGATGATGAGCCCCAAACGGAGAGGGCTGTTCATCGCCGGCCTGGGCCAGGCGCGTACGGGCGGCGGTCCATTGTTCCAGGATGCCGGCTACATGTCGGCGCGCATGGCGGCCTTCGACGCCCGAGACCGCGATGGCGTGATGAGCCGCCTGGCGGCTCATCACGCCATACGTTTCGCTCAACGCTGGCGGGGCCTGCGGCTGGTCGAGAAGGCCGACACCAAGTCGCGCAGCCTGCGTGAGCATCGTTCCGCTCTGATCGGCCTCGGGCGTCTGCTCGACTCGATCGGCGCGCCCGATGCGCCGTCGCGGCGCGGCGTCAGCAATGCGCGTTCCGATCTGGCGACCTCGTCGTCGCTCTGGACCGCCGCGGCGTGACCGGGCCGGCCGCCAGTCTGACGCAGGTCGGGAGCCTCGCCCTGGCGTGGCGCGCGCACGGTTGCCGGTCGGATGCGGCGCCCGTCGTCCTGATCCATGGCCTTGGCCAGACCCTGGCGGACTGGCCGGACACCTTGATCGACGGGCTGGTCGCCGGCGGTCGGCGGGTGCTGCGCTTCGACAACCGCGACGTCGGACGATCAAGCCGGCTCGACTCCCATGGGGCGCCGCCGCTGATCCGCCTATGGCTGGCGGCGGCGCTGCGCCTGCCGCCGTTGGCGCGACCGCCTTATCCGCTCGTGGACATGGCGACGGATGCGATCGGTCTGTTGGATGCGCTCGGCGTCAGGTCGGCCCATCTGGTCGGAGTCTCGATGGGTGGAATGATCGCCCAGCGCATCGCCTGCCTCCAGCCGGACCGGGTCGCCTCGCTCGTCCTGGTGATGTCGTCGTCCGGGGCCCCGGGGTTGCCGGGACCCGCCCGGGAGGTCAGCGAGGCGATGTCCGGTGGCGGAAGCTCTCCGGATCTTCGGTCCGCGACCGCGCGAGCCCTGCGGTTCCGGCGCTTGCTGGCCGGAGAGCTCACGGCCGCCGACGTCGTCGAGCTGGAGGAACGGGTGGAGCGCTCAAGCGCCTACGGATGGCCGGAAGGGGCCGGCCCAGCCCGACAGTACGCCGCGATCCTGGCCGACCGCGACCGATACAAGCGGCTCGTCGAGATCAAGGCGCCGACGCTGGTCATCCATGGCGCGCGCGATCCCTTGCTGCCGCCGGCTCACGGCGCGGACATCGCGGCGCGGATACCGCATGCGCGCCTGATCGTTGACCCGATGTTTGGGCATGAGATCTCAAGCCGCGACGGGACCAGGCTGGCCGATCAGATTCTCCGCCATGCGGCTCAGGCGGAGGCAGGCGCCGTGTCCGTCCAACGGCGAGGGGCGGCGCCGGCCGTCGCCGGGACGCCTAACCGGCCGGCGTGACCAGATCCGCCGCGACCGCCCGTATCGCGCGGATCAGGGCGCTGCGGCGGCGGTCCCGCTGGCACACGAGATACCCCCGCAGCGGCTGCTCCCGCACCTGTCCCGACAAGGGCCGATATGCGATGCGCGGATCCGGCGGACATTCCGAGGAGAAGAAGACGCTGACGCCGAGTCCGAGACAGACCGCTTCGCGAATGGTCTCGCGGCTCTGCAGCTCCAGGGTCTCTCGCACCTCGATCTGGGCCGCGTCCAAAGCCTGTTCCGTGAAGGCGCGGGTCTTGGAGGTGGGCTCCCGGATCAGCAGGGTCTCGTCGGCCAGCCGTTCGATCGGGATCGCCGTCAGCGCCGTAAGCGGGTGATCAACGGGCAGGGCCACCCGGAGATAGTCGGTGTAGAGCGGATCGTAGGTGAACTGACCATCGGCCGGCGGATCGCTGGCGACCGCGACATCGATCTCCGCGGCGCTGAGCCAGCGCATCGTGTCGCGGGCGTTGCCCATCCGCACCTGCACCTGGGCGCCGGGATTGCGCGCGCGAAAGCCGGCTACGATCCGCGCCACCTGCGGCGGGCAGTCGCTGCCGATCCGCAGGGAGCCGCCGGTGAGGCTGACGGCTTCGCCGAGCATGTCGTCGACGTCGGCCGCGGCCGCGAAGAGGCGCTCGGTCAAGGCGAACAGGTCGCGGCCCGCGTCCGTCAGCTTCAGCGGTGATCGTCGGCTTTCGAACAGGCCGACCCCATGCCGTTCTTCGAGGGCCTTCAACTGCTGCGACAGGGTGGGCTGGGCGACATTCAGGCGGCGCGCGGCGCGCGTCACCCCGCCCTCCAGGGCGATCGCGTGGAAGGCGCGCAGATGCTGATAGTTGGCGGCCATGACGGAAGGCTTCCCTAGCCGCGGCGCATGACGAGGCCGTGACGGTCGGGCCGCGAGAGGCGCGCCGGACATAGGCCGGACCTATGCCCCCCATTCAACCAAACGCTTGGCTTCGCGGCCGCCGGGCGCCCCATGAAGCGCCCGCCGAGACGGGAAGGCGTTCCCGCTCACCAGAGACCCGGGGAACATCGATGAAGATTCAACTCAAGGCGCTGCTGAGCTGCGGCGCGGCCGCGATCGCGCTGGCCGCCGGCCAGGCTTGGGCCGCCGATGACGTCGCCGAGGAGGCCGAGACCGTCGAGGCCGTGGTGATCACCGCCGCGCCCGTCGCGCGCGGCAACACGATCGTGACGGCCGACGCCATCGCTGCGCAGCCGGCGGCGATGAACATCATCAACGCCATTCAGGATGTGCCGGGCGTGGCCATCCGCGGCTCGGACGCCTTCAATGCCGATCCGTGGACCTACGGCGTCAACATCCGCGGCTTCGACATCAATCTGCGCTCCTCGAAGATCGGTCAGACGATCGACGGCATGCCGGCCTACAACGCCTCCTACTACCTGGGCGGCGCGCCGGCCCAGAAGTATCTGATGAGCGAGAACGTCGAGCGCATCCAGATCGACCAGGGCACCACCGGCGTCGGCTCGGCCTCGGCCTCGGCGCTCGGCGGCACCATCGCCTACATCACCCGCGATCCGAAGGAAGAGGCCGGCGGTCTGGTCGCGATCACCTTTGGCGACAACGAAGCGCGCCGCTACGCCGGCGTCTACGACACCGGCCGCGTCCTGGGCGACACCACCCGCGCCTATGTGGGCCTGGCGCGCTTCACCGCCTGCCGCTGGGTCTACGGCTGCAGCGACGGCAGCGGCTTCGACGAGTGGCATGTCGAGGCGAAGTCCGTCACCGAGCTCGACAAGCTCACCATCACCGCCCGCATCTCGTACGACGACGCCGTCGATGATCCGTTGATCGAGGCTTCACGGTCGTTCCTGGACGGCACGACGGCGGGCGACGCCTCGGTCCCGGCCTGGACCTCGACCCCGGCGGGCGTGAACGAGAACTGGGCGCACGCCTGGTCGGCGCATCGCGAGAACACCCTGGCCTACGTCAAGTTCGACTACGCCCTCAGCGACGCGGTGCAGTTCGAAGTCGCGCCCTACTTCCATCACCAGAAGGGGCAGGGCGACTGGGCGCCGCCGTACCAACAGATCGCCATCGGCCCCGATGGCGTCCGCACCATCGCCGGCGGCACCGCGGCCGGCTCCAGCCGCAAGCGCGCCTACTACGGCTGGACCGACGCCTCGGGCCGTCAGCGGGCGGTGGTGCAGGGTCTCGACTACACCGACGTCGACGGGACCCGGATCACCTCGTCGCTCTGCTACGGCGCCGGCGGCGCGGTTTCCGCCTCGTGCGTCCCGCTGCAGACCTACCGCACCAGCCTCTACAGCCACGACCGCTACGGCTTCACCTCCAAGGCCAGGTTCGAGTTCGGCCAGCACCGGGTCGAGGCCGGCGTCTGGTACGAGAAGCTGGATCGCGACTTCGGTCGGGCCTGGCGCCAGATCGTCGACGTCCGCAAGGGCCCCGACTACTACACCGCGCCCCAGCTCATCGACTTCATGCAGCATTTCTCCACCGACCAGTGGAAGCTCTATGTCGAGGACGTCTGGACCCTGGGCGACCTGACCCTGACCGGCGGCCTCCAGAAGTACCTGATCGAGATCGACGGCGAGACCGAAGGCTGGGACGCCTACGGCAAGTCGACGGCGCCGCTGCGGACCAGCCTGAACGCCGACTCCGACGTGCTGTTCAGCCTGAGCGCGCTCTATCGGGTGAACGAGAACTTGCAGGTCTTCGGCGGCTTCTCGCAGAACTACGGCGCGGCGGGCGACTGGGCGCTGGAGAAGACCCAGACCGACACCAGCAAGCTGAAATCGTCGGTGGCCGACGACTTCGAGGCCGGCCTGCGCTTCCACGGTCGCCGGTTCTCGGCCCAGGTGACCGCGTATTACATCAACTACAAGAACGCGATCACCTTCTACTCGGCCGACTTCATCACCGGCGGACCGAGCGGCAGCAACGGCGGCATCAACTACACCGCCGGCACCTCGGGCGCCTACGCCAACACCGGCAAGGGCATCGAGAGCAAGGGCGTCGAGGCCAGCTTCGTCTATGACCTGAGCGAGGCCTTCAAGCTGAGCGGGGCGCTGACCCTGAACGACTCCACCTATCAGGAGGCCTTCACCGGCGGCACGGCCAACGCCGGCTCCGTCAAGCCGGTGGCCAAGGGCAACGAGGTTCCGGGCGCGCCGACCACCCTGGTCTCCCTGGGGCTCGACTATCGTCGCGACAACTTCCGGGCCGGGGTCCGCGCGAAGCACACCGGCAAGACGGCCGGCGACGCTCCGAACACGCCCAGCCTCTATCTGCCGGCCTACACGATCGTCGACCTGTCGGCCGGCTATCGTCTGCCGCTGGAGAACGGGCGGGCCGTCGACTTCCAGGTCAACGTCACCAACCTGCTGGATGAAGGCTACATCGGCGGGATGCTGGACGAGTTCACCCAGCGCTACACCCGCGGCGCTCCGCGCACCGTTTCGGCCGGCTTGAGCTTCAGCTTCTAGGCCGATCGCGGCCGCGCGGGACGTCGATCCCCTCGCTCCCGCGCGGCCGTCCTTTCCGAACTTTCGGGCCGCGATCGCGGCCAAGGACGAGATCTTGGAACAACAGTTCGATTT
The DNA here is from genome assembly GCF_002749615.1 of Caulobacter mirabilis. Lineage (GTDB taxonomy): Bacteria > Pseudomonadota > Alphaproteobacteria > Caulobacterales > Caulobacteraceae > Caulobacter > Caulobacter mirabilis. The sequence goes on along the minus strand of NZ_CP024201.1, from coordinate 3,480,709 downwards.
GGCCGTGGTCGGCGCCGGCGTCGTGGGCCTGGCCCACGCCCTGGCCGCCGCCCGTCTCGGCAAACGGGTCGTGGTGGCGGACCGCGACGCCCAGGCCAACGGCGCCTCGGTGCGCAACTTCGGCTTCGTGACCGTCACCGGTCAGGCGCGCGGCGAGGTCTGGCGGCGGGCGCGCCGATCGGCCGCCGTCTGGGGCGAGATCGCCGGACCGGCCGGGATCGACGTCCTGCAGCGCGGCCTGACCATGGTCGCGCGCCGGCCGGAGGCGAAGGCGGTGCTGCAGGCCTTCCTGGAGACCGAGATGGCCGAGGGTTGCGCCTGGCGTGACGCCGACGGCCTGTCCGATCGCCTGCCGGGCGGCGGGGAGATCCTGGGCGGTCTGACCAGCGCCGTCGATCTTCGCGTGGAGTCCCGCACGGCCATTCCGCGCCTGGCGGCCTGGCTGCAGGCCGTGCACGGCGTGACCTTCCTGCGAGGCGTCGCCGTCCGCGGGGTCGAGACCGGACGACTGGAGACGACGGCGGGGCCGATCCGCGCCGACGCGATCGTGGTCTGCCCTGGCGACGACCTGGTCACTCTGTTCCCGGACCACTTCACGCGCGCCCAGGTGACGCGCTGCAAGCTGCAGATGATGCGCCTGGGCGATCCGGGCTGGCGTCTGCCGGCGCCGGTGATGTCCGACCTCGGCCTGGTCCGCTATCTCGGCTACGCCGAGCTGCCGGAGGCCAGGGCGCTGCGCGCTCGGCTGGAGGCCGAACAGCCTGCCCATCTCGAGCATGGCGTCCATCTGATCGTCGTCCAGAGCGCCGACGGCTCGCTGGTGGTCGGCGACAGCCACCACTACGCCGCCACGCCCGACCCGTTCGCCCGCGACGACGTCGACGCCCTGATCCTGGACGAGTTCGCCGCCGTGTTCGGCCAGGCCCCGCCGCCGGTGCTCGAGCGCTGGACGGGCACCTATGCCTCCGCCTCGGGCCCCAGCCTCGTGGAAACGCCCCTGCCGGGCGTGCGGCTCGTGACCGTGACCAGCGGCACAGGCGCCTCCACCGGCTTCGGCCTGGCCGAGGAGGTGATCGCTGATCTGTACGATCTGTCGCAAGGAGCCGCCGCATGAGCCGGTCTCTCATCCAGGCCGTCGTCTTCGACTGGGCCGGCACCATGGTCGACTTCGGCTGTCGCGCGCCTGTCGCGGCTTTGCGCGATGTGTTCGCCGAAGCGGGAGTCGAGATCTCCGAAGCTGAGGCGCGAGCGGATATGGGCAGGGCGAAGCGGGATCACGTGCGCGCCTTGCTCACCCTGCCGCGCATCGAGGCCCTGTGGCGCGAGCGTCATGGCGCGGCGCCGGCCGAGGCGGATGTCGGCCGCCTGCACGACGCGGTCGAGCCGCGGATGGTCGCCGCTGCTCGGGCCTGCGCGACCCTGATCCCTGGCGCGGCCGAGATCGCCGCCGACCTGCGCGAGCGGGGCGTCCGCATCGGTTCGACCACAGGCTACACCCGGCGGATGATGGCGGACGTGCTGCCGCTGGCGGCCGAGCAGGGTTATGCGCCGGAGCTGGTGATCTGCGCCGGGGAGACTCTCCACGGCCGTCCGTCGCCCCTGATGATGTGGAAGGCGCTGGTCGAGCTCGGCGCCTGGCCGGCGCGTGCCTGCGTCAAGGTCGACGATGCCGAGGTCGGCATCGGAGAGGGGCTCGAAGCCGGGGCCTGGACGGTCGGACTGTCCGCGTCCGGCAACGGCGTCGGCCTGGACATCAAGGCGCTCGAAGCGCTGCCGGCCGCGGAGCAGGCGGCGCGGATCGGAGCGGCCGCTCAGACGCTCCGCGCGGCCGGCGCCCATTACGTGGTCGAAAGCGTGGCTCAGCTCGGACCCGTTCTGGCGGAGATCGAGACGCGGATCGCGCGCGGAGAGACGCCGGAGCGGGCGCGGTGAGCGCGACGGATGCGAAGGGGCGGATCGGGCGCTGGCTGACGCAGGCGCCGCCCTGGGCGTTCGCCGCCTATGGCGGTCTGGCCGCCTTCGCCGCCTACTTCTCGATGTACGCCTACCGCAAGCCGTTCGCGGCGGCGGACTATGGCGACATCGTCGGCTGGCCCTTCGTCCTGGACTTCAAGATCGCGCTGGTGATCGCCCAGGTCGCCGGCTACGCCCTGTCCAAGCTGGTCGGCATCAAGGTCGTGTCAGAGATGCCGCCGGGCCGCCGGGCCGCGGCGATCCTGATCCTGGTCGGCGGCGCGGAGCTGGCGCTGGTGCTGCTGGGGGTCCTGCCGCCGGCGTTCGCGCCGCTGGCCCTGTTCGCCAACGGCCTCGGGCTGGGCATGATCTGGGGGCTGGTGTTCGGGTTCCTGGAGGGGAGGCGGCTCTCCGAAGCGCTCGGCGCCATGCTGTGCGCCAGCTTCATCCTGGCCTCCGGCGTCGTGAAATCGGTCGGCAAGACCCTGCTGCTGATGGGAGTCCAGGAACTCTGGATGCCGGCGCTGACGGGCCTGCTGTTCGCGCCCCTGCTGTTCATCGCGGTCGCCGGCCTGGCCCAAATGCCGCCGCCGGACGCCGCCGACGAGGCCGAGCGTGTCAGGCGCGCGCCGATGTCGGCCCGGGATCGCATGGCTCTGTTGGTGGCGCACGGCCCCGTGCTGGCCGTCCTGGTCGCCGTCTATGTGCTGCTCACCGCCGTCCGGGACTTCCGCGACAACTTCTCGGCCGAGATCTGGGCCGAGCTGGGCTTCAAGGACGCGGCGGCGATGTTCAGCGTCTCCGAGCTGCCGATCGCCGTGGCGGTGTTGGCCGCGCTGGCCGCCCTCAGCCGGGTGAAGGACAACCGCCGCGCCGTCGGGTTCAACCTGGCCTTCATCGGCGGGGGGCTCGCCCTGCTCGGCGCGTCGACCGGTCTGCATCAGGCGGGAATGCTGGGGCCGGTCGCCTGGATGACGGCCAGCGGCGCCGGCCTCTACCTGGCCTACACCCCGTTCAACGGAATTCTGTTCGACCGGATGATCGCGGCCACCGGCACGGTCGGTACGGCAGGCTTCCTGATCTACGTCGCCGACGCCAGCGGCTATGTCGGCAGTGTCGCGCTGTTGCTGGTCAAGGCGTTCGCCCGTCTCGACCTCGACTGGATCGCCTTCCTGACCAACCTGGCCTACGTGACCAGCCTGGTCGGCTTGGCCGGAACGGCGGTCGGGGGCCTGCTGTTCGACGGACGGCGGCGGAACAGGTCTCGCCAGGACGGCCTTGGCGGCCCCTATGTGTCGGGCGCGCCCTCGGCGCCTTGCGACAAGTGAGATGACGACCAGCGCCGCCCGCTGACGGCGGAATGCTGGGTTTTCACCGCCTCCTCCGTTTCAGTCTTTGCGGACCTTCATAATCCCTCCGCAACGGCCGCATAGGAAGGGGGCGGGCCCATGACGGCATGGCGGACGGGTTTGGCCGAGCATCTGCGCGGAGACGAGGGCAGGGTGATCGAGGGCGACGACGCCCTGGCCGCGCTGTCCCAGCGCGCACGTCCGGCCCTGCTGCGCTACTTTAGGCGAAGAGGCCTTTCCGCGCCGGACGCCGAGGACGCCGTGCAGGATGTCTTCCTGCGTCTGTCCCGCCGGCCCGACGTGGCGGTGGCGGAGCATGGAGAGGCCTATCTGTTCGAAACGGCGGCCTCGGTGGCCATCGATCGGCATCGACGGTCGCGGGCGCGTCGGGAAGACCGCCACACCAGCTATGACGAGGCTCTGCACGCCGTCGCCGATCATCCGGTCGACCGCGTGGTGGAGGGGCGCCAGGAGCTGCGGAGATTCATCGACAGCTTGCGCCAATTGCCTGAACGCACCCGCCACGTCGTGCTCCTGGCGCGCCTTGAGCGACTGACGCACGTCGAAATCGCCCGTCGGCTGGGCGTCTCCGTCAGCACCGTCGAACGGCGCCTCGTCAAAGGCATGGCCTATCTGGCCGCCCGTCTGCGCGAAGAGGCGGGGCGATGAAGAGCCTGATGGATTGCACAAGCCTGCGATCGGAGGAGGCCGCCGTTCAGTGGGCGTTGCGCGCCGAAGACGCCATGGACGCGGATGAGGTCGCGGAAATGGAAGCCTGGCTGTCGGCGGACGCGCAGCATCGCAAGGCCTTCGACGCGGCTCTGGCGGCGGACCGTCTGCTGAAGCAGTTCGGCGACGAGGACGAACTCCTGGCCATGCGTCGCTCGGCGCTGAAGGCGCGGCGGGAGCGACGGCCTCTGCCGGCGGCGTTCGCCGCCGGCCTCGTCGCCGCGACCTTGCTTCTGGGCGGCGTCGGCGGCTGGTGGGCGTCGGGCCGCGGCGAGGATTTCGCGAGGGTCTTCGGCGGCGCGCAGACGACGACGGCCCGCTATGTGACGATCCCGGGCGAGCGGGCGACCGTCTCCCTGGCCGACGGCTCGGTCATGACGCTCAACACCGACAGCGTCGTCGAAACCACGTTCGATCGCCGCGGCCGCACGGCGAAGCTTGTCCAGGGCCAGGCCCTGTTCTCCGTCGCCCACGACCCCAGCCGTCCGTTCGAAGTCCTGGCGGAAGGGCGGCGGGTGACGGCGGTCGGCACGGTCTTCGATGTGCTCAGCCTGCCCGGCGAGCTTCGCGTCGCCATGCTCGACGGGGTCGTTCGCGTGTCCACGGACTCGTCGACTCCCGTCCAGACCCTGTCGGCGGGGGAAGTGCTGACGGCGGCCCAGGGCGGGCCGATGACTGTCCGCAAGGCTGACACCAAGCGTCTCGCGGCCTGGCGCGACGGCGTCGTCTTCTTCGAGGAGACGCCGCTGCGAGAAGCCGTCGCCGAGATGAACCGCTACACGCGACGGCGTATCGTGATCGCGGACCCGAGGGCCGAGCGCCTGCGCGTCAGCGGCGCCTTCCGGACATCGGAGGCGGACCTTTTCGCCGACTCCATGGCCGCTGTCTTCGGCCTGTCGCTTCGACAGTCCGCCGACGGACGAGCCGTGCTCTCCACCCAAAGGCCGTAGCAAAAACTTCACGGCGGAAGCTGCGGGGTTTCGAGCCGCGCCGCCGTTCCTGCGAGGAGAGCGGCCTCACTGTGGGGGCCGGCGGGGGCGATTTCACATGACGATCCATCAAGGCCGATCTCCGAAGGCGTGGCTTTTGCTCGGGGCGGCCGCAGCGGCGTGCGTGGCGGCGCCGCTGCCCGCGTTCGCCCAGTCGGGGCGCACGCAATCGGCGACCTTCAACGTCGCGGCTCAGGACCTGGGACCGGCCTTGACGCAACTGGGCCGGGAAAGCGGACGCAGCATCGTCTTCTCGGCCGATCTGGTGCGTGGAAAGCGTACGACGGGTTATCGCGGGCAGGGCGGGATCGAGCGGGCGCTTGACGCCATGCTCAGCGGCAGCGGGCTGACCTACCGCGCCAATGCGTCCGGCGGCTATGTGATCGTCCCGGCCGCGGGCGGCGACGACAAGCCGATGCGCCGGGCCCGTCCGTCCGTTCCGCCGCCGGCCGCGGAAGCGGCTCCGTCGCGCGACGTGACCGAGGTCGAGAACGTCATCGTCACCGCCCGTCGCATGGAAGAGCGGATCATCGACGTGCCGGTGGCCGTCTCGGCCTTCTCGGAGAAGCAGCTGGACGACCGCAAGGTCGAGGGCGGGTCCGAGCTCCTGCGCGTCGTGCCCAACGTGAACTTCTCCAAGGACAACTTCACCGGCTACAACTTCTCGATCCGCGGCATCGGCACCAAGGCGATCTCGGTGACGACCGACCCCGGCGTCGCCGTCAGCTTCAACAACACCGCCCTCCTGCGGAACCGTCTGTTCGAGCAGGAGTACTTCGACGTCGAGCGGCTGGAGGTCCTGCGCGGGCCCCAGGGCACGCTGTACGGCCGCAACGCCACGGCGGGCGTGGTCAACATGCTGCCCAAGCTGCCCGAACTCGATCGCTTCTCCGGGTCGGTCCAGGGCGAGCTCGGCAACTACGACGCTCGGCGGGCGCGCGGCTACATCAACATCCCCCTCGGCGACCAGTTCGCCTTCCGCGGCGCCGGCGCCTACACCCAGCGCACGGGCTACGACCGCAACCTGGTGACCGAGCGGCAGGTCAACGGCCGCGACCTGTGGTCGGCGCGCCTGGGCCTGTTGTGGAAGCCGGACGACCGCTTCAGCGCGAACCTCCTGTGGGAGCATTTCGAAGAGGACGACACCCGCGCGCGCACCGGCAAACAGCTCTGCACCCGGGGCGAGACCCCGACCAGCCTGGCCTGGACCGATCCCTCCGGGAGAGCGCGCACCCAGTCCCTGACCTACACCACCAACCCCTCGACCAACTATTGGCCGCGGGTGAGCCTGACGCCCGGCTGCCAGGCCAAGTCGCTGTTCACCCAGGACGCGTTCAGCGCCCCCAACGGCGTCGGCTTCCCGATCGTGACCGGGATGATCCTGGTCACGCCGTTCTCATACAGGGCGAACACCGTCCCGCGGGACTGGGGCGGTTATCTGTTCAAGATCAACATCGATCCGTTCTCCTCCGCGAACGGAAAGCAGTCCTCCAACCTGCGGGAGATCGAGACCTACTTCGATCCGGTCTTCCGGGCGAAGAACGACGTCATCCAGCTCAACGTCGAGGCGGAGGTCGCGGACGGCCTGACGCTCTACGCCCAGACGCTGTACATGGAAGACAGCTACTACGGGATGCAGGACTACTTCCGCCTGAATCCCCAGGGCGGTCTGATCGGCTGCCGCGACAATCCGCTGCGCACGCCGCTCAAGGAGCTTGCGGTGTGGCTGGGTCCCTGCAGCGGAAACACCGCGGATCCGTTCGGCGGCGGGACCTTCGTCGATCCCCAGCTCGGGACTCTGGACCGCCTGGTGGCGCTCGACCTCAGCAAGTCGAGCAGCAAGCAGTGGTCTCAGGAAATCCGTATCGCTTCGAGCTTCGACGGGCCGTTCAACTTCAACCTCGGCGCCAACTATCTGAAGTTCAGCACCAATGAGGACTACTACGTCTTCTCGAACGCCTTCACGATCGCGGCGATCGGCAACAACGGCACGGTCTGGAGCGGGACCTGCCAGCCGCTGAGCCCCCTGGCGAAGGACGTCAACGAATGCGCCTACATCGATCCGAACCCGATCGATAGGCTGGATGGCCAGGGGCACAACTACTACCGCAACATCAACATCGCGAAGACGGAGTCCTGGGCCGTCTTCGGCGAGGGCTACTACACCGTTCGCGACGATCTGCGTCTGAGCTTCGGGCTGCGGTACACCAACGACAAGAAGACCACGACGCCCATACCGACCCAATTGCTGGGTTCCGCCGGCACGCTGATGGGCACCGGCCCGGGCTCGATCGGCAAGGGTTATCCCCGCTATCCCGACGAGGTCCACCGCTGGGGCGAATGGACCGGCCGGCTGTCGGTCGACTGGAAGCCGGACCTGTCGTTCACGGACGACACCCTCGTCTACGCGTCGTTCTCACGAGGCTACAAGGGCGGCGGCGCGAACCCGCGCGGGCCGGCGGATTCGTCCACCACCAACTACACGCCCTTGGACACCAGCTTCGATCCGGAGTTCGTGAACGCCTACGAACTCGGCATGAAGAACGCCCTGCTGGGCGGGCGGCTGATGCTGAACGCTTCGGCCTTCTACTACGACTACAAGGACTATCAGGTCACCCAGATCATCGACCGGTCGCTGCACAACGAGAACTTCAACGCCAAGGTCTACGGCCTGGAGTTCGAGACGGCCTGGAGCCCGACCCGGAACTTCCGGATGGATGCCACGCTCGGCCTGCTGAAGACACGCATCGCCGGCGGCGAGAAGTCCATCGACATCATGAACCGGACGCAGGGCGACCCCGACTGGATCACCCTGCGTCCCTGGCCGACCAGTCCGGCCACCTGCATCGTGCCGAAGGACATCCTGGGACGCGCGATCGCCGGCGGCGGCAACAACGTCTTCATCAAGATGCTGTGCCCGGGCCCGGTGTTCGGCGAGGGGCTGTTCCGGGACGATCCCAGGAACTTCATCCGGGATCAGTGGGGCGCGGTCATCTACGACCCGCTGAAGTACATCAATCCGAAGACCGGCGTGCACGACACCAACGGCGGCCGGGGCTTCTCGGCCGACCTGAGCGGCAACAGCCTGCCCAACGCGCCGAAGATCACCTTCAACATCGGGGCTCAGTACCGGATCGAGCTTCCGGCCGGCTGGGACCTGACCGTGCGCGGCGACTACTACCGCCAGTCCGAGAGTTTCATGCGCGTCTACAACACCGAGTTCGACCGCCTGAAGAGCTGGGGCAACGCCAACCTGTCCGCGACCCTCGCCCATCCCGGCGAGAACCTGAGGGTTCAGGTGTACGTCAAGAACATCTTCGACGAGACGCCGATCACCGACGGCTTCACCGGTCCGGACGAGACCGGCAACACCACCAACGTGTTCACGCTGGATCCGCGGCTGGTGGGCATCTCGGTGAGGAAGGATTTCTAGCGAGCGTCGTGGTTGCGTGCTCGTTAAGTGCAAATTGGGAGTCGATATTCAAGAATATGAATCTCTACTGACACACTTCTTGGATATACATTGATTGTCGCAGTACTTGTTGTGACAGACGTGCGTATCCAACAGAGATTAACTCCAGAACGCGAGAAATGACCATGAAGAATCTGTCCAAGATCGTCGTGGCCGCTGTGGCTGCCGTCAGCACGATCGCCGTGGCTTCGGCCGCTTCGGCCCAAACCGTCTCCCCGACCGGCCCGGTCACCGTCTCGGGTCAGCTGACCCAAGGCCTGAACGGCATCAGCCTGTTCGACACCGTCTGCAACACCACCTTCACGGGCGTGGCCGACGCCACCGGCTTCACGCTCAACACCATCACCAGCACCCGCGTCAGCGGCATCCTGTCGTGCGACGACGGCATCGTCCTGCCGGTGCGCATCAACGCCATCTCCTCGAGCCAGCTGTCGATCGAGGAACTGGTCGTCGATACGCGCCTGGGCAGCTGCTCGGGCACGGACATCGCGGTGCCCTGGGACAACGTCAACAGCCGCGTCACCGTCCCGACCACGGCGATCGGCTTCTGCCGTCTGTCCGGCACGCTGACGGTCTCGCCAGCGACCACCATCAACTAAGGCCGCTCCCCACGGCCCAGGGACGGCGCGCGGTTCCGCGTCGTCCCGCCCTTTTTTCCTGTCGGAGGCAGTGTCTCGTGCGTCTTCTCATCTCGGCGACCCTTCTGGCGGTTGCTCTTCCGTGCGCCGCCGGCGCCGCGCCCGAGGCGTCGTCCCGCCCCGTAGGCGCGACTCCGCTTCAGACCGAGGCGCCGTCGCTCAGCCTGGATACGCCGATCGCGAAGCTGGTCGCCGACCCGGCCGCGAAGGGTCTGCTGGACCGCGAACTGCCGGGACTGACCACCCACGCCTACTACGAACAGTTCAAGGGGCTGACCCTGAAGGCGCTGCAGCCGATGTCGGGCGGCCTGATCTCGGACGACCGGTTGAAGGCCGTCGAAGCAGGCCTGAAGGCCCTGAACGCCACCGTCGCCCGCTGAGGACCAGGACGCGTCGTCGGTGAGCTTCCGTCGCTTCATCCTAAGCCTGGCGGCAACGATCGCCCTCGGCGGCTGCGCGACGGGATCGGGCATGACGCCCATCAACGGCCCGTTGCGGCCGGGATCCGAGGTCGCCGCCGCTCCGCGTGATCTCGGTCTTTCGGGTGAAGCGGTAGCGCTGGCCTTCTCCGGCGGCGGCGCGAGGGCGGCGGCGTTCTCCTACGGCGCTCTCCTGGAGCTCCGGGACCGGCGCCGGCCGGACGGCCGTCGATGGATCGACGAGGTCGCTTTCATCACAGGGGTTTCCGGCGGTTCGCTGACCGCCGCCTGGTTCGGACTCCATGGACCCGGCGGGCTCGAGGGCTTTCGATCGACCTTGCTGGACAAGGATTGGCAGGCGGCCGTCCACGATCAATTGGCCTGGCCCCTGAATTGGCCTCGGCTGCAGCGCGGCGGGCTGAATGGCCGCGGCAGGATCGCCGACTGGCTGGACCGCGAGGTGTACGGCGGCGCCCGGATGGCGGACCTGTCGGGGCCGCCGGTCATCCTGAACGCGGTAGAGTTGTCGACCAGCGTGCCGTTCGCCTTCGCGCGGCCCTGGTTCGAAGCGATCTGCAGCGACCTGGACGGTGTCCGCGTGGCCGACGCCGTGGCCGCCTCCGCAGCCTATCCGTTCGCGGTTCGGCCGGTCGTGCTGGAGACCTTCAACCGGGGCTGCGCGCGGGCTTTGCCGGCGTGGGCTCGAAACGCCGCCGCGGCGCGCGACGGAGACGTCCTGACGCGCGACACCGCCCGGGCCTTCGAGGCCTTCAGGGATCCCAATCGGCTGCGCTACGTCCATCTGTTGGATGGCGGCGTGGTGGACAACTACGGGCTGTCCAGTCTGCTGGTGCTGCAGACGGCGTCGGAGCGGCCTTACGGCCCGATGCTGTCGGCGTCGGACGCCGTGCGGCTGAGCCGCCTGCGGGTGATCGTCGTCAACGGCGAACGGTTGAGCAATCGCCCCTGGGGCCTGACGACGCAGGGCCCCAACGGACTACAGGTGATGGAGGCGGTCGCCGACCATTCCACGGATGCAGCCAAGCGCAACGCCTACGACGCCTTCCGCGGCTATCTGGAACGGTGGGAGGGCCAGACCGTGGCTTGGCGGTGCGGTCTGACGCCGGAGCAGGCGCGTGCGCTCGGCGCTCCCGACGGATGGCGCTGCGGCGACCTGAGCTACTCGGCCGAGATGATCGCCTTGGCGGATCTGCCGCCTGAGCGCGCCGAGGTGCTGCTCCGTATCCCGACCCGTCTGTCGCTGTCTCGCGCCCAGATCGATCTGAGCATTCAGGCCGGGCGGGACGCCATGGCGCGGGTTCTGCCGTGAGCCGGTCCGCAGCTTCGAAAGGACGTCGATGATGAACGGAGGCTTGCCGCGCCGCGGCCTGCTGTTGGCGGGAACCCTTGGCCTGGGGGCCTTGGCGAGTCCCGGCGGAGCCGCCGTCGCGCGCGACCTGCTGACCGCCAGGGGTTTCACCCACGGCGTGGCGAGCGGCGAGCCCGGCCCGCGCTCGATGCTGCTGTGGACCCGGTACGTCGCGGCGTCGGGCGACGCGGCGCGCCTGACGGTCGAGGTCTCGGAAACGCAGGATTTCAGGCGCATCGTCGTCGGCGGTTCCGTCACGGCTTCGCCCGATCGGGATTGGACCGCGCGTCTGACGATCCAGGGATTGCAGCCAGGCCGGTGGTGCTACTACCGCTTCATCGCGCCGGACGGCTTGATCTCGCCCGTTGGTCGCACGCGCACGCTTCCCGTTGGGCGGGTCGAGCAGTTCGGGCTGGGCGTCTTTTCGTGCTCGAACCTCCCTTACGGCTGGTTCAACGCCTACGCCCACGCCTCGGCGCGGGACGACCTGCACCTGATGGTGCACAACGGCGACTACATCTACGAGTATCCGCGCGGTCGCTATCCCGACGCCGAGAAGGCGATCAAGGATCGCCTGATCGAGCCGGCCAACGAAACGATCCTCCTGGCCGACTATCGTCTGCGGTACGCAAGCTATCGCGCCGACGCCGATCTTCAGCGGCTGCATCGCCTGTTTCCGATGGTGTCCCGGTGGGACGACCACGAGATCGCCAACGACGCCTGGACGGGCGGCGCCGAGAACCACGCCGCCGCCGACGGTGATTGGGCCGCGCGCAAGGCCGCGGCGATCAAGGCCTACCGGGAGTGGCTGCCGGTCTCGGACGCCTCCTGGACCTCCTACGACATCGGGGACCTGGCGACGCTGTTCCAGCCCGAAACGCGTCTGACCGCCCGTAGCCGGCGTTTGGACCTCGGCGAGGTCGCCTTGGGCGCCGAAAACATGACCGCGGCCTTCGCCGATCTGCGCGACAACGTCCTGCGCGATCCCGCCCGTACGCTGATGGGGGCGGAGCAGGAGGCCTGGCTGCGGAAGGGCATGGCGCAGTCGGTCCGGCGCGGCGCCCGTTGGCAGGTGCTGACCCAGCAGGTCGTGATGGGCGACCTGAACATGCCGCCCATTCCCGATGGGCTCGCGGAAAGCCTCAACGTGCCGCCGGAAGGACTCGGCTACCTCAAGGCCGCAACGGCCGCGGCTCAGGCGGGCCTGCCCGTCAGCTTGGACAGCTGGGGCGGATTTCCCGCCGCACGCGCGCGTCTTCTCGCCGCCGCCCAGGCGGCCGACGCCGACCTCGTCGTCCTGTCGGGCGACAGTCACAACGCCTGGGCCTTCGACCTATCCGAGGGCGGACGCCCGGCGGGCGTCGAGTTCGCCGGCCACAGCGTCACCTCGCCGGGCTTCGAAACCTATCTGCCGGTTCCGCCGGAACTGGTGTCCCAGCTTCTGATCGGCGCGAGTCCCGAGCTGAAATGGGCGGACACCAGCCAGCGCGGCTATCTCGCCGTTCAGCTGACGCCCGAGCATGTCACAGGCGAATGGGTCTTCGTCGATACGATCAAGGACCGCAGCGTGCGGACCCGCCCCAGCCGCAGCATGACGGTCGCTCGTGGTCGTCGTCGTTTCACCTCGGAGAGCTGACCATGCCGACCTATCAGGATCCTAGCCGGCGCTCGGTGCTCAAAGTCGGCTCGGCGCTGGCGGTCGGCGGCGTGCTGACGCCGCTGCAGGCCAGGGCCGCTGACGATTGGGCCGATCTGGACGCGACCGGCATGGCCGAGCAGGTTCGCGCCGGGGCGGTCAGCCCGCTGGAGCTGCTGGACGCGGCGATTGCGCGGGCCGAAGCGGTCAACGGACGCCTCAACCTCTTCAGCGAGAAGCTCTACGATCAGGCTCGGGCGCGGGCAGCCGGGATGGAAACCCGCGGAGCCTTCGCGGGCGTGCCCTACCTGCTGAAGGACGAGACGGAGTTGGCCGGTTCGCGTCTTCACCTTGGGTCGAAGATCGACGCCGTCATGCCGTTGTCGACGCGCACCGACCCCACCATCGCCCGCATGGAAGCCGCCGGCTTCAACGTCTTCGGGCGTACGACGATGAGCGAGTTCGGCGCCTTGCCGACGACGGAGACCGCCGCCTATGGCGTCACCCGCAATCCCTGGAGCCTGGATCATACGCCGGGCGGATCGTCCGGGGGGGCGGCTGCGGCGGTCGCCGCGGGGATCGTCCCGATGGCGGACGCCTGGGATGGGGCGGGCTCCATCCGCATTCCCGCCAGCAATTGCGGTCTCGTCGGCCTCAAACCGACGCGCGGCCGCACGACGGGTTCGGACAAGTGGTTTCCGGAACTGAGCCTGGCGAGCCATTTCTGCGTCAGCCGTTCGGTCCGCGACAGCGCCAACCTGCTCGCGCTGGTCGAGTCCGAGATGGAAGGCTTGCCGGCGGTCGGCCGGGTTCAAGGCCCGTCCAGGCGGCGGCTGCGGATCGGCGTGACGTCGTCCAGCTTGAGCGGGCGTTCGCCTTCGCCGGACGTCGCGGCGGCGATGGCGGGCGCCGTAAGGCTCCTCGAAGGGCTCGGTCATCAGGTGCGCGAGGCGGTCTGGCCGCTCGACACCCGGGCCTTCCAGGCGGACTTCACGCAGATCTACCTGGCCTACGGCGACCGAATGGCGGATCGCCTGGCGGCGCACGTCAACATGAGCCGCAAGGTCATGATCGCCGACGTCGAGCCGGCGTCGCGCACCGTGGCCACGATGGGACGGATGATCTCCGAGGCGGCTCTGCGGAAGGTGTTGTCGCGGGTCTCCACCCACGCCTCGGCCTACTACTCTCAGTTCGCCGGTCTAGATGTCGTGATGAGCCCGGTCCTGCTGACGCCGCCGGTCGGGATCGGGGTGATCAATGGCTCGGTGCCTCTAGGGGACCTCGCGCAGAGGCTGACCGGCTACGCCGACTACACGATGCTGCAGAACGCCGTCGGCGGTCCCGCGATCAGCCTGCCGCTTCATCAGAGCAGCACAGGATTGCCCATAGGGCTCCAGTTCGCAGCTGACCGGGGCGGCGAGCGCACCTTGCTGGAGCTGGCTTTCGAACTGGAGCAGGCGCGGCCCTGGGCGAAGCGTCGCCCGCCGGTATGGCCGGCGTGACGGGATCGGCTTGGCGAAGGAGTGGAAGGCTATGGTGCTGGAGGCCTCCCTCGCTAGCCTGATGGTCGTGTGGAGCGCCGCCGGCTCGATGGCCGCATCGCCCGAGGTCACGGTTCCACCCGCCGCGTCCGAGGATCCTGAGCAGGCCGCGCTGGTCGAGGGGGTGGAAGTCGTCGGCCGCCGCGGCGCCGCCAAGGTTCCGCCGGAGACCGAACTCGACGCAGCGGACATCGACGCCCTCGGCGCCTACGACATCGGCGAGGTGCTGCGCCGGCTGACCGAGCGGCTGGGGCCGGGCGAAGAGCCGATGGTCATCATCAACGGCAAGCGCACGCCCAACGCCGGCGTCTTTTCGGGTTTCCCGCCGGACGCCCTGGTCCGGGCCGAGGTGCTGCCGCGGGAGGCCGCCTCCCTGTATGGCGGAGCGCCCGGCCAGCGGGTGGTGAACCTGGTGCTGCAGCGGCGGTTCTCAAGCCGCGATGCGCTCGCGGCTGGGGGACGGCCTGTCGCGGGCGGGACCTCGAGCCTCAACGGCGACCTGCGCCGTTCGGCCATCTCCGGAAACGACACCCATCAGTTCGGGGCGCGGATCTCGAGGCAGACCGCCCTTCGCGCCGGCGAGCGCGATCGCGGCGATCTGAGCCAAGGCGACGGCGGACGGCTCACCTTGCGTCCGCGCGTCGATGCAGCGGCCGCCAACGTCGCCATGACCAAGGCGCTGGGCGATTGGCTCGGCGCCCTCAGCGTGAACGGCCAGACACGGGACAGCCGCTCGGTGGCTAGGTTTGGCGCGGACGTGGGCGAAGTCCGCCGGGTCACGGACAGCCTGGGTCTCACGGCGGGCGTCAGCGGCGACGCCATGGGATGGTCCGTACAGTTCGGGTTGGCCGGCCAGGCTTCGCGCACGAGGGAAGGGGGACTTTCGTCGTCGCGGAGCGCGATCCGCTCGATCAGCGCCAGCGTCGCGGCGGATCGCCCTCTGTTCGAGCTGCCCGCCGGGCCTGTCACGGCGAACCTGTCCGCCCAGGTCCTGGCCAGTCGCTCGACGGTCGAAACCGACGTCGTCCGGCGATCCCTGTCCGCTCGGTCGGAGGACGCTCGGATCACCTTGTCCGCGCCTCTGGCGCGTCGAGACGAGGACGGACAGGATGGATACTCGATCGGCGACGTTCGCGCGACGGTGGGCGCGACCATGCGGCGGACGGCTTCCGCCGGCGGCGAGGGCGTCGACGCCGCGGTGTCCTGGATTCCGCGACAAGGGGTCCGCTTCAACGGGCTGTGGTCGACATCGAGCGAGAGCGTCGCCGATCAGCAGAGGTTCGAACCTCTTCAGTACGGGGCGCCGACCGTCGTGTTCGACTTCCGCCGGGGGGAAGCGGTGGAGGTGACGCCGATCCTGGGCGGAAACCCTGATCTGCGCCCTCCGCGCTCCGAGCGATCTTCCATCTCGGCCTTCCTCGGCCCGTTCACGCCGTGGAGCCTCGCCGGAAGCGTGGACTTTCAGCGGTTCGAGGCTCGCGATGGGATCGGCGCTCTTCCAGCGCTGACACAGGACGTGGAGGCGGCCTTCCCCGAGCGCTTTCGCCGTGACGACCAGGGACGCCTGATCAGCATCGATCGCAGGCCGTTGAACATCCGCTCGACCTCAACCGAAACCCTGGTCACGAGCGTCAGCTTGGCTCTCCCGACGCCGCCGGAGGGACCGGCCCCGCGGGGGACGAGTCTCCGGCTGACCCTCAATCACACCTGGCGGGTTCGCAGCGCAATGCTTCTCCATGAACGGCTGCCCGAGATGGACAGGCTGGCCGGCGACGGCGGCGGCGTCGCGCGACAGGAGATCGGCGTGCAGCTCGACGGTCGCCGCGGTCGCTGGGGCGTCAACGCCGGGGCGCGGTGGCAGGACGGCTATCGCGTTCGGCGCGTGAGTGGTCGAGATGATCCTGGCGATCTCGTGGTCGATCCGTTCCTTTCGGTGGATTTGAAGCTCAGCCTGCGCTTGAACGCCGTCAGCTCCGCGGGACGGACCGGCGAGGCGACCGGCGAGCCCCGCCGAGGCCGCAACGACCTGCAGCTCGATCTAGAGATCGAGAACCTCTTCGACGCTCGCCCCGCGGCCCGCCTGGGCGATGGTTCGCCCGCGCCTGGCTACGGCCGGGACATGCAGGATCCCTTAGGCAGAAGCGTTCGTCTGGTGTTGAAACGACGCTTCTGAAGTTGGCGGCGACTTCGCCACCAGATCGAAAGCGCCTCGGCCGTCGCTGCGCAGGGGCTCCCAGACCTCGATCTTGCGCGGCCCTTCCAGAACCTCCTCGAGCGCCTCGTGCCAGGCCGTCCGATAGGGCCGCTTCAACTGCACGTCGAGCACGTCCTGGTGATCGGCCCAGGTCTCGTGGAGCATCAGCCGGCAGGGGTCTTCCGGGGCGCGATGCAGAGTGGCGGACACGAACATCGGCTCATGGCGCATCGCGTCGAGGACGCCGTCGAGTAAGGATCTGAAGCGCTCGAACTGCTGCGGCCGGACTTGGAAGCCGATGACGTAGGTGATGCTCATGGTCTTGCTCCTCGTGGGGGCACCATCGCGCCCGGCCTCGCCCGGGCCAATCACCTCCGAGGTAGGGAGACGCATATCAGCTGGCAGATTTGTAAGTCGGCGGACCGACGCCGG
Organism: Caulobacter mirabilis; assembly: GCF_002749615.1. Taxonomy (GTDB): domain Bacteria; phylum Pseudomonadota; class Alphaproteobacteria; order Caulobacterales; family Caulobacteraceae; genus Caulobacter; species Caulobacter mirabilis. The sequence goes on along the minus strand of NZ_CP024201.1, from coordinate 3,463,988 downwards.
ACGGGCGGCGGGCTTCCCATGAGCACGACGGCGACAAGCCCGTCGTTCGACATGTTGCGAGGCTCTCAATGACTCTGCGTATCCTCATCGGCGCCGCCGCCGCGACCGCCCTCCTGGCGAGCGGCGCCGCCTACGCCGCGGCTCCCGCTTCGGCCTCGGCTCCCGCGGCCAAGACGGCTCATCACGCCAAGCCGATGCACAAGAAGCACAAGACGCACCGCGTGGCGGCCGCCACGCCCAAGGGCGCCAAGTCCTGATACCGACTGGCCGATGCGGTCACGGCCGCATCGGCCGCTATTCGTAGTCGATGCTGATCGGCAGGGTGGCGAACATCGCCCTGGCCGCTTCCGGCCGAAGCAGGCGCAGGCGGCCGGAGACCCTCAGAACGTCCCGTCCGCCGGGGCCGACCTGCGCGACCCGGCTCTGGGTGATGTCGCCAGAGCCGAGACTCCAGACCCGCAGCTCCTCGATCACGGCGAGACTGTCGTCGGCAAGCAGGATGCGCGGCATCCGGATGCGATAGAGGCGACCAGGGTCGCCGCTGATCCGGATGATCGCCGGCGCGTCGGCCAGGGCGCCGCCCTGGACCCCGTCACGCGCCCGGGGCGGGTGCGGCGAGAGACGCATCGGCCGCATCGACACCACGTTCAGGCCGCGAACGACCTCGAGGGCGGCTTCGGCTTGCGCCGACGGCGCGATCTCGTGCGGCGACGCCAGGGTCGGGGTGGCGATGACGGCGGCGACCGCCGCGAGGAAGGTGGGCGACCAGCGGCTCATAGCATGGTCACCGTAACCTGATAGGCGAAGCTCTGCAGCCCCGTCGGAGTCGCATTGGCCGCCAGCTGGACGTCCATGCCCAGCTGGAAGGATGCGGTCGACAACAGGCCCAGGGCGTTGACGTCGAACGTGACGGACGTTCCCTCCGGCGGTGGTGAACCGCCGACGTAGGTTGTCCCCGTCAGGCCGCCGACCCGGAGCTTGACGATGCTGGCGGGCCCGGAACCGGCCAGGGGGATGATCGTCACCCGGAGCTGCCGCAGGGCGCACAGGCCGGAAAGGTTCAGCAGACCGCAGTTGAACGATATGGTCGGAACCGTCACCGAGGCGCTCGACATCCGAATGCCGTTGCCGGAGAGGCGGGTGACCACCCCGGTCGTCGAGATGCTGAACACGGTGACGCTGCTGCCTCGGATCGTGGTTCCAAGGACCGGCGCCGTGGCCGGCGTCACCTGGATCTGGGCCAACGCCGCGCCGGGGGCGAGGGCGAGACCTGCCGCGAGCAGGAGGGGGAGCAGGACGCGGATCATTGGCTGGGCTTCCCCTTGACCCGGACCAGGACATCCCCGCCGCGAACCAGTCCGCTGGCGGTCACGACGACCGTCACCGGCGACGCCAGGCTGAGCCCTAGGCCCGAGGCTTGCGCGGGATCGATCCGCAGGTCGTAGACGCCGCGGCGCACGCCCTCGAAGTACAGCACGCCAGCGTGGTCGCTGCGGCCCTTCAGGATGGCGCCGCTCTGCCGGGGAACCAGTTCGACGTTGAGGGCGGCCAGGCCTCGCGCCGGGGCATCGTCGCGGACGACCTTGGCGGTCAGCTCGACCTCGGCCGTCCGCTGCATGGGATAGTCGATCACGGCGGTGCGGCCGGGGCGTGGGACGATCTCCACGGTCGAAGCCCCGCCGGCCACGAGGAAGGGATCGTCGACCGCCTCGGGGTTCAGGCGGATGCGGGCAGAGGCGTTGTCGCCAAGGCCGATCGCTATGGCGCGGCCGTGCATGTCGGTCTCGGCCGGCCCGCCGGGCGTCTCGGCGACCAGCTTGGGCAGAGCGGCCTCGTCGGGTTGGCGGATCCCGTCGCCGTTCTCGTCGATCCAGGCGTTGATCGCCGCCGAGCCGCCGTTCGCCACGCCGGGCCTGGAAAGGCGGTAGCGATAGGAGAAGGGGTCGTAGCGCAGGCCGAAGCCCAGCTGGACGCCGATCCGCCACTCGCGGGCCTCGGCGTCGTAGGACAGGTTGACGGCCAGATCGAACCGTTTGGCGCGCCAGAGGTGAGAGGCCTGGTAGCTGGTTTCCGGCGCCGGCCCCATGGTCCGCACCACGCCCAGCCGCAGGGTGTTGCGGTCGTTGATCCTCCAGTCCGCGGTGGCGTAGGCGGCGTCGACCTTCCACTCGGGCGAGATCTGATAGCTCGCGCCGCCGCGCACCTGGACCCGGCTCGAGACGAGCGTCGACAGGTCCGTCGAACCGAACCAGCGCTTCCGGCTGACGCCGCCGCTCTTCTCGCCCTCGAAGAGGGCGCTGCTGGAGACATAGAAGCGACCGATGGGGGCGGCGGCTCTCAGTTCGGCGTTGGTCAGCCGGTCGCCATTCACCCGTTCCTGACGACGCAGGTTCAGGGAGACCGGAACGCCAAGCCCGCCCCGAAGCGGGATCTGGCCGTCGGCGCGCAGATCGGTGGCGCGGGTCAGCAGCGCCAGGGTGGTGACGCCGGGTTGCCGGGTCTCGTCGACGAAGCCGCCGGAGTACTCTGAATGCCGGGCCACCACGGATACGCCCAAGGGACGCGCCGCGGCGCCGACCGTGACGCCGCGTCCGCCGCGGTCGTCGACGGCGGCGTCGATCTGGGCGGCGACCGGCCCGAAGGCGCCGCGCAGGCCGGCGGTCAGGAGGCTGCGCGTCTGGCGATCGCCGGGCGTGAAGCGGGCGACGCCGATGCTGGCCGTCAGGCTGGGGCTGAGGCCGTAGTCGGCGGTCAGGACCATTCGGGGCTCGCCGTCCCCGGGTTGGCGAACCCGGTCGCCGACGTCGAAGACGGTCCGGCCCTGCTGCACCGCGCCCATCCGAACGACCAGACGCCCGGCCTCGACCTGACCCGCGCCGAAATTGATCCGGCGCACGACCTCGCGGCTCTGGCCCTGTGGACCGTAGAAGACCAGGCGGATCGTGTTCAGGCCGTAGGCCAGCGGCACGTTGAGAAACTGATAGCGGCCCTGGTCGGGGGAGGTCTGAGCCGCCTGCAGGATCTCGTTGACGTAGAGTTCGACCTCTTCGCCGACCGCCAGCTCTCCGCGCAGGTCGAGGGGCGTGGCCAGATCCAGCGCTTCGAGAGGCGCGGAGCTGTAGAAGACCCCCCGACCCGTGACGCCGGCGGCGCCGATCGGCATGGAGGGGCTGTAGACGTCCCCCAGCCCGGCGCGCGTGCCGCCGAGCGGGCCGAGCGCGTGACCGTCGGGATCCTTGCGGCTGAAGAGGACGCGGAGGTCGTTGACCTGACCCTTGTTGTCGGAACCGACATAGCCTTCAAAGCCGGCGCCGAGCAGGTCGCCGGCGGCGCGGACATCATAGCGCCTGGCCTGATCGACCCCGTCGCGGGTCATCTGGCCGCCGATGTTGACGTCGAAGGCCGGCGGCGTGAACAGACGATAGGGCGTGTCGATCCGAAGCGCGGCTTCGTCGGTTGCGCCGACCTGCTGCGCGCGGCGTCGCTCGCGTGCGAGACGTTGCTGGAAAGGCAGCGCCTCGGTCGGAGTGACCGTCAGAACCTGCGCGCTCCGATCGGTCTTGATCTTCACCGGCAGCAGGCGTTCGAGCAGATCGGCTCGAACATAAAGATCGTCGTCGTACAGGACGGCCTGGTCTTGACTGAAGGCGATCTCGCGCCCGGCCAATGTCGCCCGGCGCGCCGGGAGATCGATGATCAGCGGCCGGTCGGGGGACAGGATCCATCCTTCCGCGCGCTTCTGTGTCGGGAAGACGCCCACCGCCAGGTCGAGCACGCGCGAGAACTCGCCCAACGGCAAGAACACGCCGGCGCGAGAGGCGTAGACGTTCATCGACTCGGCCAACTCGGCGTCGCTTGTCCGCACCTCCATCCAGAGCAGGTCGTCGACGCCGAACGGCTGCGGATCAGACGCGACGGCCAGACCGTGCGCCAGGGCTTGGCCTGCGGCCGGACCTGCCGAGAGGGAGGCGACCGCCGCGCCCAGCGCCATGAAACCAAGGCTGCTGGACTGGGCGCCTGTCACGGGGCGACGATCGTCGCTGTCGCGAGCGTCTCGCCCGGGCGAGCGTCGTCGTCGCGATAGAGGATGGTCAGGGGTTCGCCGCGCGGCAGGTCCGCCGGAAGGGCGACAAGGACGGCGCGGCGCTCGATCTCGGGATAGACGGCCACGCCGCGCACCGCCGCCAGCGTTCGGGTCTTCGCCCCCTGGCCGGCGCGGATTTCGACGTCGCCATAGACCGAGTTGGCGCCCTTGCGGACGAGATCCAGGCTGAGCGCCGCGCCGTCGCCGGCGGCTTTGATCACGGCGTTTTCGATGGCGGCGCGGGCGTCGACGGGGCCGTCCCGGACAATCATCGGGATGCTGACGCTGAACAGGGCGACGACTCTGAGGGACACCTCGCCCGAGGCGGGGCCGGCCGCCTGTTCGACCGTGAAGCCGGCGGTCTCGGAGGGGAGGGCGGTCACGGTCAGGTGGGTGCGATGCTCGGGCTTGCCGTCCCCGCCCGCGCGGGCGCGAACCCGGACCACCTGGCTCTGGCGCGGGGGCAGGGTCACCCGGCGGGGCGTGTACTGGATGAGGTCGGCCGCGGAGGCCACGGTCGCGCCTGGATGGTCGGCGGCGGCGATGATCTGGCCGCTCGGGAGCATGACGCGATCGACGAGCTCGACCGTGTAGGTCGCTTCCTGATCGCCCTGGTTGAAGATGTAGACCGTGGCGCTGCGTTCGCCGGGGTCGAAGACGACCCGCTTCGGGGAAATGTTCAGGTCGGCGCCGACCTGGGCCTGGGCCGGGCCGGCCGCAAGGTTAACCGCCAGGGCCGCGAAGATCAGGGTTTTGAACATGGCGTTGACGCCCTCGGCCGGCGGAAAGGTCGTGGGCGCCGCGTCCGCCTCGTCGGGGGAAACGAGGAAGACGCGGCGCCCGCCCCCGAAGGGGATCAGTTGTAGGTCGCCGACACCGTGAAGTTGCCGGTGTACAGACCTGTCGCCGTGGTCGAGTCGATCGGCACGCTGCCGCCGACCCGGAAGACCAGCGATCCGGCCGCGCCCAGCGCGTTGCTGAGCGTCTGGCTGGACGCCGAACCGACCAGGTTGTTGGAGGTGGTGACCGTCAGGTTGTCGGGGCCGTTGGCGATGGAGAAGGTGGCCGGGATGGTCACCGAGATCGACTGACCGCCTTCGCCGTCGATCGTGAACTGGGCCGCCGCGGGCGTGTCGCCGGAGGCCAGTCCGACGACGCCGCCGGTCACGGAACGAGCGCCCGCGGCGCTGACGGTCACGGTGCCGGAGCCGGTCGATGGGCGCACCACGGTCCCGAACCTCAGGTCGGCGTTCTTGGTCAGGGTGAGAGGCCGGATCACCGTGATCGAGCCGGAGCCGGTCGTGGAGGCCGACTGGGCCATCGCCGGCGCGGCGGCGGCGACCACGGCGAGAGCGGCGATGGCTGCGAGCGACTTGACGATCATCTTGGGTCTCCAAGAAAGGCCTACGACGCCGTCCAGACCGCTCGGAGGAGGTTGCGGATCAGGCCGGCCCGTCTTCGAGACGGAACCGGCTGAACCACCGTCGCGGGTCTCCGACCCACGACATCCGGCCGCCCTGGACGCGCTTTACGTGTCCAAGTAGCCGTTAAAACCTTGAATTAAGTGCTACCTAAAACACTCGCATAGGGTGTATTTCGGACGCGCCGGGTTAGGCGGCCGCCGAAGGAGATCCCAGCGGGCGTCGCTGATTGGCCAGGGCCCAGCTCAAGGCGTAGTCGGCCACCTCTTCCCAGCCGGCGTCGATCCCGGTCCAATGGGAGCGTCCGGGGAAGATCTTCAGCTCGGTGCGTGACGGCGCGCGCTTCTGCTTGGCGAAGATCGCCCGAGTCATGCTGGCGTCGGCGATCAGGTCGATCTCCCCGCCGATCAGCAGCAGCGGCGCGCGGTTGGGGTTGTTCCACTGGATCGGTTTCACGGCGCCGGTGACGCCGTCCCAGTAGACCTTGCCGGTGGTCGGAACGACGTAGCGGTCATAGAGGGCGTCGGCCCGATCGCGCGGGGCGGTCTGCGCGAAGCGGTTGCGGAAGTAGTCGCGGCTCATCGACTTCGTCTTCCAGGGACTGAACGGGTCGAGGAAGATCGGCAGCGCCGAGACAATGGCGTGCGGGCCCAACGGCACGCCGGGCGTCGGGGCGGGGTTGATGGCCACGCCGGCGACGCCCAGGCCGCGGTCCAGCAGGTGCTGCACGAACACGCCGCCCAGGGAATGGCCGATCAGGATCGGCGTCTCGTCGAGCTTGCGGATCTCGGCTTCGAAGTGGTCGAGGATGGCCCTCTGGCCGCTCTTGGCGAGGGCCGGGTTCGGCGCCTTGCGCAACTCCTCGGGCGAGCGGTCGTCGAACGGCCAGTTCGGCGCGATCACGGTGTAGCCCTGGGCTTCGTAGCGGGCCTTGAAGCCTTCCCAGCTGCGCGCGTTCAGCCAGGCGCCGTGGATCAGCATGATGGTCTTGGTCATGAGGCGTCTCCCCTTGGGCGCGCGGTCCAGCGGTCCCGCGAGCGATCGTGGCGGTTCTCCGTCGTGGGATATGATCGGACGCAGCCGTCCCCGGGCCAATGGTGCGGGATGGTCGCCGCTTCATACTTTGGTATGAGCGGAGCCAACCCGAGCGCGGGCCGGTGCGGTCGGTTCAGGCGGCCTCGTCGACCGGTAGGACAATGGTGAAGACCGCGCCGCCTTGCGGACCGTTGCCGGCCGTGACGCCGCCGCCATGCCGCTCCACGATCGAGCGGCAGATGGCCAGGCCCATGCCCATGCCGGACGCCTTGGTGGTGAAGAAGCTCTCGAACAGACGCTCGAGATGCTCGGGCGCCAGGCCGGGACCGGTGTCTTCGACGGTCACCTGGACATGACCGGCCAGGTTCATGCCGGTGCGGACGACCAACCGACGTTCGGCGCAGCGGGCCTGGCTCATCGCCTGGGCGCCGTTGATCAGCAGGTTGGCGAACACCTGTTGAAGCTGGGTCCGGTCGCCTCGCACGGGCTCAAGCCCCGCGGCCGTGGCGACCGTCAGCATGACGTCGTGCGCCGCGAGTTCAGGCTGGAGGAAGATCGCGGTCTCCCGCACCAGGGCGTTGATCGACAGCGCTTCGACCGCCGTGGGCTGGTTCGACGCCATGCCCCGGATGCGCCCGATGATGTCGGCCGCCCGCTGAGCGTCGGCGACGATCCGCTCGGTGAGCACGGCGCAGCGGTCGGTGTCGGGCGGCGAGCGGCTCAGCCATCGCAGGCTCGCCGATCCGTTTGTCGCGATCGCCGCCAGCGGCTGATTGACCTCGTGGGCGATCGAGGCGGTAAGCTCGCCGAGCATCGAAATCCGCGCGGAATGCGCGAACTCGTCCTGCAGCCGTCGTTCGGCCGCCTGGGCGCGTTTGCGCTCGGAGATGTCTATCACGCCGATCAGCAGGGCTCCCTGGTCCACCGACTCCGAGGGAAAGGCGGCCGTGAACAGCGCCTGGAACTCGGATCCGTCGGCGCGACGCAGGGTCGTCTCGGTGGAGTAGCTCGGCGCGCCGCTGACCGCCGCCACGACGCTGGCGGCATAGACCTCGCCGGCGGCCTCGGGCCAATAGGGTTCGACCGAACCGGTCAGGAGGCTGCGATCGCCGCCGGCGAAGAGGCGGACGGTCGCGTCGTTGACGTCGACGATGCGCGTGACGCGCATCATCTCCCGGATGAACGCAGGGTGATCGCGGAAATACTGGCTGTAGTCGTCGACGCCGCTCTTGCGCAGTCGCCGCAGCATCGTCCCGACGGGCGTGAAGTCCAGTTCCCAGAATGATGCGGCCATCGCCTGGAAGAGATTGGTATACCGCCGCTCGGCGGCTTTCAGAGCACGTTCGGCGTCGAGCTTGGCGGTGATGTCGCGGCCGATCTCGACGATCCCGACAGGTTGCCCGTCCGGGCCGCGGCGCAGGCTCTGGCGGATCTCGACGACCAGATCGGCGCCGGCGGCGTTGCGGCGGCGGATCTCGCCGTCCCAGCGGCCGTTCGCCAGCAACTCGGGCGCGATCTCGTTCGCCCCATCGCCGAACAGCGCGTCGAGCGATCGGCCCAACGCGTCCTGTTCGGACCAGCCGTAGAGTTGCGTCGACGCCGCGTTCCAGGACAGAAGCCGCCCGTCCATATCCCGCACGAGAATGCTCTCGTGCGCCAGCTCGAACAGATCTCCAAATCCGCCCTGTGGCATGGCGTCCCCCGAGGCCCAGCGCGTCTGCAGCGACGCTAGTCCCTTGCGCTCTCTTTGAGAACGACGTTCACGAGCGTAGCGCTGTCTTCAGGCAACCGATCAGCGCCTCCGCGCTGAAGGGCTTCTGCAGCAGGCAGGTCGGGCCGCTCTCGCGCGCTCTCGCGAGAAGACCGGGTTCCGTCCGTGCGGTGACCATGATCACCGGCGTTGTCGCGCCCAGCTCGACGAGGCGGTGCTTCAGTTCGATGCCGCTCAGGCCAGGCATCTGGATGTCGGTGATGATGCAGTCCGAGTCCAGGTCTCCAGCCGCCAGGAAGGCCTCGGCCGACGCATGGCCGGCGGCTCGGTAGCCCAGCGACTCCACCAGGCCGACCATGGCCTGCAGGAGCGACGGGTCGTCCTCGACGACCGAGATCAGCAGATCGTGTGACACTCGGGGTTTCTTCAGAGCTTACCGCGGGGCGGCGGCACGGCTCTATTCGCACCCGTGATCGCGCGCCGGGTATCATACTGTGGTGTTAGTCTGCGGTGAGGCGCTGATCACGTCGGCCATGCGCACGAGGTCCGCCAGCGACCGCGCGCCCATCTTTCGCATCGCCGCGCCGCGGTGGATCTTCACGGTGACCTCGCTGATGGCGAGATCGCCCGCGACCTGTTTGTTGAGACGCCCCGCGCTGACCAGGCGCATGACCTGCTGCTCGCGCGGCGACAGCGTCGAGAATCGTCGCCAGACCTCGGCCGTATCGGCGGCGGCGGCGCGCCGCCGGTCGTCGCGCTCCAGCGCCTCGGTGACCGCGTCCAGCATGTCCTGGTCGCGAAAGGGCTTTGTCAGGAAATCGACCGCTCCGGCCTTCATGCCGCGAACAGACATGGGGATGTCGCCGTGGCCGGTCATCAGGATCACCGGCAATCGGATGCCCAGGCCTTCCATCCGGACCTGGAAATCCAGGCCGCTGACGCCCGGCAGGCGGATGTCGAGCACGAGGCAGCCCGGCGCGTCGCGATCGACGCTCTCGATGAAGGCCGCCGTGGATCCGAATGTCCGGGTGCTGTGGCCGACGGACTGGAACAGGTCCTCCAGCGCCTGGCGAAGCGAGGCGTCGTCCTCGACGATATGAATGACCGGTTCCCGCCCCATGACCTGCTTGCGCCTCTGGATGCCTTGACTCATGCCACGGTCGCCGAGGGCGGCCAATAATACCAAGGACGAGAAGTAATCAGAGCGCCCGGACCTCGCCGCGATACCGGCCCGGGCTCACGCCCACCGCGCGCGTAAAGGCGCGGGTGAAGTTGGCCTGACCCGAGAACCGGCAGGTCAGGGCGATCTCTGCCAGGCTCAGGGAGCCGGTCGCGAGCAGGCGTTTGGCCAGGTCGAGGCGCCGGCGGCTGAGATAGGCATGCGGGGCCAGGCCCATGGTTCGACGGAAGGCGCGGGAGAAATGGAAGACGCTCACGCTGGCGGCCTCGGCCAGATCGGTCAGGCTCAGGTCCTGGTCGAGATGGTCGTTCATGAAGGCCAGGGTTCTATCCATCCGCCGTCGATCGAGGCCGCCGATCAGCGTCGTCGGCGGACTGGCGCTTGGTGTTTCGCCATGGCCGGCGGCGAGCGTCGAGATCAGGTCGATCGCCAGCGCGTCCGTCCTCAGGCCGCCGGAGGCGCTCTCGCATCGGAGCTCCTGGGTGATCGCGGCGAGGATGGCCATGATCCGCGGATTGCCGACCCGCGCCTGATAGCGCAGGTCCTGGGCGCGGAAATCCAGCGTCGCCAGCTCGCCGGTCAGGAAGCTGTGCGGCGGGATGTAGACGTGCAGGACCTGAGGGATATCGGCGGACAGACGGGTCGCCTCCTCGCGGATGCCGGCCGGGCAGAGCCAGGTCGTTCCCGGTCGGGCGGCGACCTCCTGACGGACGCCCCCCGACGCCCGGGTGGACACCGCCTCGTTCACGTCCTGAATGATCTGGGTGATCTCGGCGTTCTGGGGCACGAAGGCGTCGATCTGTCCGGCTCCGTGCTGCCGGAGTTCCGCCGACAGTAATGTCCAGGGACGCCGGGAGGAGGCGGCGAGCAGGTTGGCGTCGCGGAACTTGGCGATGCCGTGCCCTTCCATGGTCGTTCTCCAGTTGACGGTGGTCGTCGGACAAACTGCTCCTGGCGCTACTCCAGACCCTTGAGCGCAGAACAGCAACTAGGGAAAAGACGGCGGCCCAACATTCAGGCATTGTCCTGGAACGGACACAGCCGCCGTCCATCGATCGTTGCATGCCGCCGCTCATCCACATCATCGACGACGACGCCCTGCTTCGCGAAGCGTTGCGCGGGCTGTTCCGCTCGGCGGACTACGAGACGATGGACCATGCCTCGATCGAGGGCTTCCTGGCCGCTGACCGGCCGAACCGTCCCGGCTGCGTGATCGTCGACGTGCGGCTTCCGGACGGGAACGGATTGGACCTGCTCAACCGCATGTCGGCGCTGGGCATGTCCCAGCCGGTTCTGGTCATGACCGGCTACGGCGATATCCCCATGAGCGTCCGGGCCATGAAGGCGGGAGCGGCGGACTTTCTGACCAAGCCGATCCGCGACCGGGATCTGTTCGATGCGGCGCTGGCCGCCGTCGCCGCCGATCAAGAACGGTGGGCTGTCGAGGAAGCCCTCCTGGACCTTCAGCGTCTCTACGGAGGGCTGACCGCGCGCGAGCGGCAGGTGGTCGACCTGGTCGCGCTGGGCCGCCTGAACAAGCAGATCGCTGGCGACCTGTCGCTCAGCGAGTCGACCGTCAAGACTCACCGTCGCTCGGCGATGCGCAAACTGAAGGCCCGCACCGTCGCCGATCTGGTCCGGATGGCGGATCGGTTGAAGGCCGGGGTCTGACGATCAACCGGACCTCGCCTGCGGCAGGCTGAAGGCGAAGGTCGCGCCGCGGTCCGCGTTGGGCTCGGCCCAGATTCGTCCGCCATGTCCCTCGACACAGGTCCGGCAGATGGCCAGCCCCATGCCCATGCCGTTCTCCTTCCTCGAGAAGAATGGATCGAACAGCTTGCCGCGGATCGTCGGATCGATGCCGGGCCCCTGGTCGGTCACCGAGACGATCACCTCGCCGTCCACGGCGCGCAGCGTGACGCGCAGGTCCCGGGGCGGGGCGCAGCTTTTCATCGCCTGGAGGCCGTTGACCATCAGGTTGACCAGGACCTGCTGCATCTGGATCGGGTCGGCGTCGACCTGCGGCAAGCCGGGCGTGGCGTCGAGGTGCGCCGAAGCCTGGTGGGATCGGAGTTCGCGATCGATCAGCACCATGGCCAGCCGCGCGGTTTCGGCCATGTCGACCGGCTGGATCGCGTGCGGCGCGGCGCTGAGGAAATCCCGCGTCCGGGCGATGACCTCATGGGCGCGGGCGGCGTCGCGGATCGCGCGTTCGATCGCCTGCTCCGCTTCCGGTAGGTTCGGCTGCGGCCGTCGCAGCCAGCGCAGGCCCGCCTCGACATTGGCGAGGATCGAAGCCAGCGGCGTGTTGACCTCGTGGGCGATTGAAGCCGTCAGCGCGCCCATCGTCGAGATGCGCGAGGCGCGCGCGGCGTCGGTCTCGGCGGCGACAAGCTTGGTCTGCAGAGCCTTGTAGTCGGTGATGTCCAGCGCGGTGACCAGGATGTTCCTGAAGCCCTCGAGCGTCGTCGGCAGCTCGGCGGTGAACAGGGTGTCGACGTGCGTGCCGTCGGGACGGACGATGTGCGTCTCTGATCGGTAGAAGGTGTCGCCACGCCCGAACGCGATCAGCCACTGATCGAAGGTCTGGTCGCTGTCGGGCAGGATCCGGTCCAGCGGTCCCAGGAGATCCGCCTTCGATCCGGCCCCCATCATCTCGGCGGCAAAGGCGTTGACGTCCTTGACGATGACGCGGCGGCGGAGGTCTCGCGCCTCGTCGGGATGGGCGGCGAAGTGGCCCTCGATGTCGTGCACGCCTCGCTGCTTGAGGGCCAGGATGGCCTCGCCGACCGCCGACCAGTCCTCGCGCCACAGCGATATGCCCGTGCGCTCGAACAGCGTGTCCCGCCAAGCCGCGTCCGCGTCTTCCCGCCGCCGCTCCTTCCATAGCAGCGCCAGCGTCACCAGAAGCAGCGCCAGGCAAAGCGCCGACAGGCCGACGGTCACGGCGCCGGCGGTGAGGTTGACGAGCAGCAGGGTCAGCACGGCCACGGCCGCGGCGCCGACAAGGATGTCCGCGCCGCGCAGGCGCCGTCGCCGAGCCTGCGGCGCGGCCGATCGGGCCCAGGCTGGCAGGTCGGCCGAGCCGGACGAGGAGGGGACGCCGGTCGCGGCGGGCCAGAGTGAGAAGACGCGCTTGGCGGCGCCGGCTCTGTCGTCCTGATCGCGATCCGCCATCGTCCCCCGCCGTCCGGCCCCGGGGCCAGACTACGTCCGCGGCGCGGCGGTGCGTAATCCCCCTAATACCAAAGTGCAGCTCCGCGACCCGAAGAGCGGAATGGCGGCGCGGCCTCGATTGCGACGAACCTTGGACGTCCGAACACGTTCGCAACAAGGAACAGATCGATGGCTCGCTCGAACCGCCCGGGACTGATCGCGTGTTCTCGTCGCGACGTGCTCGCCGCCGCGGGCGGCCTGGGCGTCGGCCTTACGGTTCCGACCGCGCTGATCGCAGGTGAACGACCATCCCACGACCCTTCCGGAGACCAGACCATGCCCAAGATCCAGATCAAGGACGGAACGGAGATCTACTACAAGGACTGGGGTCCCAAGGACGCGCAGCCGATCGTGTTCCACCACGGCTGGCCGCTGAGCGCGGACGACTGGGATAACCAGATGCTGTTCTTCCTGGCTCAGGGGTATCGCGTGATTGCGCACGATCGGCGAGGTCATGGTCGCTCGACCCAGACCTGGACCGGCAACGAGATGGACACCTACGCCGCCGACGTGGCGGAACTGGCCGCCGCGCTGAATCTGAAGGGCGCGATCCATGTCGGTCATTCCACGGGCGGCGGCGAGGTGGCGCGCTACGTCGCCCGTCATGGCGGCGGCGGACGTGTGGCCAAGGCGGTGCTGATCGGGGCGGTGCCGCCGATCATGGTCAAGACGCCCAACAACCCCGGCGGCCTGCCGGTCGAGGTGTTCGACGGCTTTCGCGCCGCCCTGGTCGCCAACCGGGCGCAGTTCTACCGCGATGTGCCGGCCGGGCCGTTCTACGGCTTCAATCGACCGGGCGCGAAGTCTCAGGAAGGCGTCATCGCCAACTGGTGGCGGCAGGGCATGATGGGCGGCGCCAAGGCGCACTACGACTGCATCAAGGCCTTCTCCGAGACCGACTTCACCGAGGACCTGAAGGCGATCGCCGTTCCGACGCTGGTGATGCACGGGGACGACGACCAGATCGTCCCGATCGGCTCGGCCGCCAAGATGTCGGCGCCGCTGCTCAAGAAGGGGACGCTGAAGATCTATCCAGGGCTCGGTCACGGGCTCTGCACCATCAATCCGGATGTCGTGAACCCGGATTTGCTGGCGTTCATCCGCGCCTGAGGAGGGGCGCCTAGATCGTTCCGGCGGCGGCGCCCTGCGCGAAGCCCCGGAGACGATCGGCCACGACCTCGCCCACGGCTTCCACGGCGGAGCGGCGTGGGTAGTGGGCGCGCCAGGCGATGCGCACGGTGCGTCCGGCCCGGGCGGCGAGGGGACGCAGGACGATCCCCGCGTCCTGCGCGGCGCCCGCCGCGAGGCCCGGAACCAGGGTCGTGCCGTATCCCGCGGCGACCATGTTCAGCAGGGTCGACAAGCTGGCGGCCCGCAGCGCCCCGCCCAGCGCGGCCTCCTGCCCGCAGGCTTCCATGGCCTGGTCGCGAAGGCAGTGACCGTCCGCCAGCACGAGGATGTCGCCGGCCAGGTCGGTCTCGGCGATCACCGACTGATCAGCGAGGGGGTGCTCGGGCGGAAGCGCGGCCAGGAAGGGCTCAGCGAACAGAGGCAGGCTCAGCAGGTCGGGTCCGTCGACGTCCGTGGCCAGCAGGGCGGCGTCGAGCTCATGCGCGCGCAGCCGGGCGAGCAGGGCGGCGGTCTGGTCCTCCCACGGCTCCACCTCGAGATCGGGCAGGGCTTCGCGCAAGGGGGCAAAGACCAGCGGCAGCAGGTAGGGGGCCAGCGTCGGGATGATGCCGAGCCGGAACCGTCCGGCCAGCGGATCGCGCAGGTTCCGGGCGGTGGCCAGGATGGCCTCGGCCGCCGTCACGGCGGCGCGGGCGTGGCCGATCAGCTGCAGGCAGGCGGCGGTCGGCGCGGCGGTCTTGCTGCTGCGTTCGAACAGGGCGACGCCCATCAGCTCTTCCAGCTTCCGGATCTGGACCGACAGCGTCGGCTGGCTGACGCCGCAGGCCCGGGCGGCGCGTCCGAAATGCTCATGCTCGGCCACGGCCAGTAGGTAGCGAAGGTCCCGAAGATTCATGCGGCGCGCCTCTATGATAGGCAAAGCCTATCGCACTCATTGAGGTTTGGCGCTTCTCTTTATCGCGAGTTTGGACGCACACTTCGGCCGGCAATCCGAGAGAGAGGCCGCGAGGAAACAGAGCCAGCCGCCGAGAGTTTCGTTGAGGCGCCCGCCCGTCGGGGGCCGCAGCGCCGGCGATCAAGGCCGCCCCCGCGGGTCATGTCGAAACCGCTAGCAGGACCGGAGACCGAAGATGGATGGAAACGACCTCGTCGAGCCGACGACCAAGTGCCCGCTGAAACATGGCGTCCGGTTCCACACGAGTTTTGGGGGACGGTCGAACCGCGACTGGTGGCCCAACCAGCTGAACCTGAAGATCCTCTCCCAGCATTCGTCGCTGGTCAGTCCGATGAGCCCGGCGTTCAGCTACGCCAAGGCGCTCGAAGAGCTGGATGTCGAGGCGCTGAAGGCGGACCTGCGGGCGCTGCAGACCGACTCCCAGGACTGGTGGCCCGCCGACTATGGCCATTACGGCCCGCTGTTCGTGCGCATGGCCTGGCACAGCGCCGGCACCTACCGCATCGGCGACGGTCGCGGCGGCGCGGGCTCGGGCACGCAGCGGTTCGCGCCACTGAACAGCTGGCCGGACAACGGCAACCTGGACAAGGCGCGCCGGCTGCTGTGGCCGATCAAGCAGAAGTACGGGAACAGCATCAGCTGGGCCGACCTGATGATCCTGGCCGCCGACGTCGGCATGGAGACCATGGGCTTCAAGCTGTTCGGCTTCGGTTTCGGCCGCGAGGATGTCTGGGAGCCCGAGGACGACGTCCATTGGGGCGCCGAGGACGTCTGGCTGGGCGACGCCCGCTACAAGGGCGATCGTGAGCTCGACCGGCCGCTGGCCGCGGTTCAGATGGGCCTGATCTACGTCAATCCGGAAGGCCCCAACGGCAAGCCTGACCCGCTGGCGGCGGCGCGGGACATCCGCGAGACCTTCGCGCGCATGGCCATGGATGACGAGGAGACGGTCGCCCTGATCGCCGGCGGCCACACCTTCGGCAAGGCGCACGGCGCCGGCGACGCCTCGCTGGTCGGGGTCGAGCCGGAAGGCGCCGGCATCGTCGAGCAGGGGCTCGGCTGGAAAAACGCCCACGGCAGCGGGCGAGGCGGCGACGCCATCACCAGCGGCCTGGAAGGCGCCTGGACCCCGAACCCGATCAAGTGGGACAACGGCTTCTTCGACACCCTGTTCGGGCACGAGTGGGAGCTGACCAAGAGCCCGGCCGGCGCCAATCAGTGGACGCCGAAGAACCCCGACTCCGGCCCCAGGGCGCCGGACGCCCACGACGCGTCGAAGTCGCATCCGCCGATGATGCTGACCACCGACCTGGCGCTGCGGCTCGACCCGATCTACGGGCCGATCTCCAAGCGGTTCCACGAGAACCCGGACCAGTTCGCCGACGCCTTCGCCCGCGCCTGGTTCAAGCTGACCCACCGCGACATGGGCCCCCGCGCCCGCTATCGCGGACCCTGGGTGCCGAAGGAGGACCTGATCTGGCAGGACCCGGTGCCGGCGGTCGACCACCCGCTGATCGACGCCGCCGATATCCGCGACCTGAAGGCCAAGATCCTGGCGACCGGTTTGACCCCGGCGCAGCTGATCTCCGCCGCCTGGGCCTCGGCCTCGACCTTCCGCGGTTCGGACAAGCGCGGCGGCGCCAACGGCGCCCGCATCCGCCTGGCCCCGCAGAAGGACTGGGCGGTGAACCAGCCGGCTCAGCTGGCGACGGTGCTGTCCAAGCTGGAGGGCGTTCAATCGGCCTTCAACGCCGCTCAGTCCGGCGGCAAGAAGGTGTCGCTGGCGGACCTGATCGTGCTGGCGGGTTCGGCGGCCGTGGAGCAGGCGGCCAAGGCGGGCGGCCACGCCGTCGAGGTTCCGTTCACGCCCGGCCGCACCGACGCCGCGCAGGAGCAGACCGACGTCGAGTCCTTCGCCGTTCTGGAGCCGAAGGCCGAGGGCTTCCGCAACTACCTGAACACGGACTCTCCGCTGACGGCGGAGGAGTTGCTGGTCGACCGGGCCCAGCTCCTCACCCTGACCGCGCCGGAGATGACCGTGCTCGTCGGCGGTCTGCGGGTGCTCGGCGCCAACGTCGACGGCGGCGCCCACGGGGTGCTCACCAAGCGGCCCGGCGTGTTGAGCAACGACTTCTTCGTCAACCTGCTCGACATGCGCACCGCCTGGACCGCGACTTCCGACGAAGAGGCGACGTTTGAAGGGCGGGACCGCGCCAGCGGCGACCTGAAGTGGACGGGCACGCGCGTCGACCTGATCTTCGGGTCGAACTCCCAGCTCCGGGCCCTGGCCGAGGTCTACGCCCAGGCTGACTCTGAGAAGGCCTTCGTGGACGCCTTCGTGGCGGCCTGGACCAAGGTGATGAACCTCGACCGGTTCGATCTCGCCTGATGAATAGGAGCGCGGCTCGCCTGCGGGCCGCGCTCCGTTATCAGGCCAGATTCCGCTCGATGCGGACGCCGTCCAGGCCGGCCGACACCTGGGTGAAACCGGCTTCCTGAGCCAGGGCGAGGACGAGGGCGTTGTCCGAGCGGACCAGACCCCAGAGCGAGCGCACGCCATGCGTCAGGGCGTGCTCGGCCAGGCGATCCATGAGCAGGCGGCCAAGGCCGTGCTCCTGGGCGTCGCTGCGGACCATCACGGCGATCTCGGCGGACGTCTCGTCCGGATCGCGCGCCATCCTGGCCACGCCCAAAATCTGACCCTCAGCCTCCGCGACGAAGGCCATGTCGCGCGACAGGTCGATGCCGGCCAGTCGTCGGGCCAGATCCGGCGGCAGGCGCCGGAAGGGCGTTCCGAACCGGAACAACACATCGATCGGCGCGGAGCGTTCGACCATGTCGGCGATCCGCTCGGCGTCGTCCGGGCGAACGGCGCGGATCGAGACGCGGACGCCCGCCTTAGGCCCGGGCGGCTTCGCTTCAGGTTCGGAACCGTGGGATCGCACCTGCGCCATGGACGCCTCCACCGCCGTCGCCGGTTCAAACGGCGGAGGCGGGGAGGCGTTCCTTGGCGGCGCGGGTGCGGGACCTCGCGCCGGGCCGGATCGCGCTACTCGGCGGGCGTGCAGCCCGTCGAGCTGAGGCAGATCGGCTCGCGGCCGAAGGTGAAGTTCTGGCTCGGATCCCACTGGAGGTCGAACCCGCCCGGTTGGCGCAGGAGCCGGAAGGCGTCGCCGCCGTCCTGGCCGCTGCCCGGGACCGGGCGAATCTCGAACGTTCCCGGCGTGAACAGGATCTCGTAGTTGCCGCCCAGCGTCAGCGTGCCCTGGCTGATCAGGTAGCTGCCGAAATTCTCGCCCGCAGCGCGGGTCAAGCCGCCGCTGAAACCGTCGCCAGCGACCAGAGAGCCGGCCGTGAGACGATAGGTCAGCGCCGGATCGAGCTGGCCGAACAGCTTGGTCTTGCCGTCGGCCGCCACCGAGACTTGGCGACGCAGGATGTCGGCCAGGGCGCTGGTCGGGACCCCGACCAGCTCGTAGTTGCCCGAGCCCGAACCCGTCAGGGTGATGCCCGCGATGGCGACCGTCTTGCCGGTTCCGGCGTTGCGGTCGGCGAAGGTGTAGGTCCCGCCGGTCGCCGTGACTTGCTCACCGGCGAGAATGCCGGTCAGGGTCACCGAGCCGCTGCCGTTCGTCGCGCCGTCATAGGTCTTGTTGTTGACCACGACAGAGACGGTGACGGCCTTGCGCAGGATGTCGGCCAGGGCGGTTCCGATCGGGCTCAGCTCGTAGTTGCCGGCGTCGGCGCCCGACAGGACGGCGTTGGCGGTGACCGCCTTGCCGGTCCCGGCGTTCTTGTCGCCGAAGCTGAAGGTCGCGTTCACGGCGGCGTCGTCGCCGGCGATCAGACCGTTGACGACCAGCGCGCCGGTGGCCGCGGTCGTGCCGTCGTAGGTCTTGTTGTTGGCGGTGAGGACGCCGGTGAGGGTCCTGCGTGCGATGTCCGCGACATCGGTCCCGACGACGACGTTGTAGTTGCCGGCGTCGGCGCCCGAGATCTGAGCGTTGGCGACCGAGACCACCTTGCCCGTTCCGGCGTTCTTGTCGGCGAACAGCAGGTCGCCGGTGATCGACAGGTCGTCGCCGGCGAGGACGCCGCTCAGAACCAGCGTGCCGGTGGCGGCGCGGGTGGCGTCATAGGTCTTGTCGTGCGCTGTGACGATGGCCGTGATGTCCCGGCGCAGGATGTCCGCCAGGGCGGTGCTGACCGGGCTCAGGACATAGTTGCCGGCGTCGGCGCCGCCGAGCGCGACCCCCGAAGCCGTCACCGTCTTACCCGCGCCGGCGTTCTTGTCGGCGAAGGCGTAAAGGGCTTCCACCGTCACGGCGTCGCCCGCGACCACGCCGGTCAGGGCGATGGCGCCGTTGGCGGCGGTCGTGCCGTCGTAGGTCTTGTTCTGGGCGCTGACCACGCCGGTCAGGACCTTCGGATCGATGATCAGCGTGCCGGTCCCGAACGCGAAGTCGTAGTTCATGTCGGAAACCAGCGAACCCAGGCTCGCGGTCAGCAGGTAGGTCCCGGCGTTCTTGCTGGTGTTCCCCGAGAGCAGCGGCGAGCCGGCGTACGGATCGGCGCCGACGTCGTGTCCCAGGACGCCGCTGACAGTCACGCCGATCCCCGGAATGAAGCCGTCGTAGGTCATCGTCTTGCTGATCGGCGTGAAGGTGATGGTCGGCCGGTAGGCATGGACGAAGCGATTGCCCGCTCCGACCGCGGCGCCGAAGCCGCCGCCGGCGAAGTCGTAGCCGACGCCGTAGTAGCTCTTGCCGCCCAGGCCGCCGTATTGGTCTGTCGCGGTGGAGCCGGTCGGGTCGTTGTAGGCCTGGCTGTAGATCAGCCAGCGGCCGTCCTGGGCCTGGACCGCATCGACGCCTCGCTGGTTGGTGAAGACCCCGTTCGCCGCCAGGACCACGGCGTCGCCGGCCGCCGTCGATCGAACGGCGCCGGTGGAGGCGATGGTCATCGCATCCGACTGTATGGTGATGGCGCCCGGAGCCGCGACAAGGCCCGCGATCGTCAGCATCCGATCGACGTTCAGGAAGAGGCCGCCGTCGGCGATGGAGACGGCGCCCAGCCTGGCGATCATGTTGGCCGCCCGCAGGTCCGCCCCGCCGCCGAACGACCCCGTCAGGGTGTCGGCGGTGAGGATCCCTGCCACGGACTGGGTGAGGGGGCCGTGGAGAACGCGCAGGTCCACCGTCTGTCCGGCGGCGTTGATCGGCCCGGCGATATGGAGCCCGGCGCTGCGCGCGCTGTTGTAGGCGAAGCCGCCGGCCAGGGTGACGACGCCGCGCAGGGCGGCGACGTCGTTGCCGCCCAGCAGGCTGGCGCCGTGATCGGCGACGATCGTCAGGCCGGCGGCCTCAAGGCGGGCCGATCCGTCCTGGGAAATGGCGCCGCCGGCGGCGAGGGAGATCTCGCCCCCGGCCTTGACCTGGCCGGAACGTCCGCCCGCTGGGCCCTCGAAACGGATGTCGCCGGAGACGTCGACGATCAGATCGCCGGCGACGGCGGCGTCGGTCAGCGACAGGTTCGCGCCGGTGACGTCGGCGTCGCCGCCCGCGGTCAGCGTCCCGACGGTCAGCCGGCCGACGGGACCCCGGATGTCAGCGTTTCCGGCCAAGGCGTGCACGGAGCCAATGGCGACGTCGCCGGTGTTGACCACGATCCCGACGTTCTGCGCCCCAAAGACCGAGCCGATGGCGTCGGAGGCGTTGAGGTGGACGAAGGCGGAGCCGCCGCTGCTGCTGACGCTCGACGTCGTGCTGGATCCGGCCGAGGTGAAGACGTTGGCCGCGCCGATCCCGCCGGGTAGAGCGCTGCCCAGCACCACGTCCGAGGCGCCTTCGCTCAGCAGGTTCAGGGTGTTGGCGCCCGTGCCGAGCAGGGCGGCGGCGCCGAGCGTGACCTTGCCGGTCGAAGCGTACAGATAGATCCAATCCTCCGCCCGGGCCGAGGCCACTGAGACCCCGCCAGGGCCGTAGGCATAGGCGTCGACCTTGCCGCGTTCGGCCGACAGCATGCCGGCGTCGATCGTCTGGGCCTGGATCCGGATGTCGCCGTCCGTGCTGACGATGTCGCCCCCGACGATGCGATCGGCCGCGTCGATGATGATGTCGCCGCCGTAGCGCAGCGTCGCGGCGGAGTAGTCGAGGTCGCCCAGAGTGTCCCGGATCCGGAAGGTCCCGGCACGAGCGCCCAGCGGGCTGAGCGCGGCCGCCGAGAAGTCCTGGCCGGTAAGGGTGTAGTTCCCGCCGACCGTGACGTTGGTCGCGATGTCGACCGCGCCGCCGCTGGCGTTGAGGTCGAGATCGCCGCCGGCCGAGAGAGCCCCGGCCTGGATGGCCGTGGCCGCGATCGTCAGGTCGCCGCCCGAGGAGAGCTGGGCGTCGCCGGTCAGCGCGCCGCCGCCTTGGACCTCGATCTTGATCTCGCCCTGGGCCGCGACCGAAACGCCGGTCATGTCCAGGCCGCCGAGCGTGTCGACGATGGTGTAGTTCCGCAGCGTCGCCGGGGCGCCGAATTCGTCCTGGAGCAAGGGGTTCAGGACGTCGCCTAGGAAGCCCTGGGCGGTGATGCTGTAGCTGCCGCCGGTCACGTTCGCGCCGACGGGCGAGCCGCCGAACCCGGTTTCGATCGTTCCGGCCGCCACCTTGACGGTGATGTTGCGGCCCGAAAGCTCGCCGATCGTGAGATTGCCGGTGAGCAGGTTGACGTCCACATCGCCCCGCAGGGCGCTGATCGCCTGGAACTCGCCGACCACGCTGCCGAGATTCACGACGGCGCGTCCGCCATCGCCCGTGGACGCGACCACGATGCCGCCCGCGCAGCCGCAGCTGCCGGCGATCCCGTAGTTGCCCGCTCCGATCGACGCCGCCGTGTCGGCGCCGAACGTGGCGGTGCGCTCGGCGACGACGAGAATGCCGTTCGCGGCCTCGGCGCCCCGCAGCGTGGCGTTCCCCGTCGCCGATCCGATCTGGAGGAGGCCGCCGGAGCCGGCGAACTCCACATAGGCGTCGCCGTCGAGCGCGGCGGCCGTGATGTCCTGACCGGCTTCGATCCGGCCGACGTTGATGCTGGCGCCCAGGAGGTCGAGCGAGCCGTCGCTGCGGATCAGGCTCGCCAGGGCGCCGTCGAGGCGGCCGTTCGTGTCGATGCTGACCTGGCTCTGGCCGAATACGTCGCCGGTCAGGATCAGGTCGCCGCCCCTCGACTTGAGCCAGACGCCGCCGTTGGCGGCCGTGGTCGCGCCCACGGTGAGGGCGCCGTCGAGGGTCTCGACGTCGATGTCGCCGTTCAGCGCCGTGAGCGCGCCGATCGTCACCGCGCCGGTCGCCACGGCGACGTCGACATTGCCGCCCTGCAGCAGGTTCAGGGTCGTGCCGATGTTGTCGAGATAGACCCGCGCATCGCCGGTGTCGGCGGTGACGCTGACGGTTCCGGCCCCGCCCGTCGCACGGGTGACGACGTTGTCCGTGCTGATGCTCAGGGCGTCGATCGCGCCGAGGATCGCGCTGCCGCCGGTCGCCGAGACCGTCAGGTCTCCGGTCAGGCCGGCCAGGTTCGCCGCGCCCAGCCGGGCGTCGCCGTTGGTCGCCGTGACGAGGATGTTTCCGCCGGCCTTGGCCGCGGCGATGTCGGCGGCGCCGTTGGACGCGGCGGCCCGCACCTCGCCGGAAGCGTCGAGCAGGCCGTTGACCGAGACCTCGCCGCCGGCGAGGTCGACGTCGCCCGCCGAGGCGGTGGCGCTGCCGAGGACCAGCCGGTCGGTCGTCGACACCCGGACGCCTTCGCCGGCGTAGAGGCCGCCGACGTCGATGAGGGAGGTGTTGTCGATCGTCACCGACCCCATGATCGACTGCACGATTTGGCCTGTGATGTCGCCGCCGGCGCGGATGTTGATGTCGCCGTTGTAGGTCAGCGTCAGGCCGGTGAAGTCGAGAGGACCCGCGGCGTTGAGCGTCCAGGTCCCGAAGGTCCCGCCGAGCGGCGTCAGGGCGCCGTTCGAGAACCAGCCGCCGGTCAGGTTGTAGTCCTGGCCCACGACCAGGGTGGCGACGTCGACGACGCCGTTGCCGGCGTTGAGGGTGACGTTCCCGTCCGCCCCGATGGTGTCGACGGTGATCCCCAGGGCGTTGATCGTGAGGTCGCCGCGCTCGATCAGGTCGGCGCCGGCGACCAGGCCGACGGACCCGCTCTGGAGCACCTTGACGGCCGCGCTGATCGTCAGGTTGCGCTGGGCCGCGAGGTTCGCGACCAGGGTCAGGTCGCCGACGGTGTCGGTGATCGAGATGTCGCGGGCCGTGCCGGTGAGGTTCAGCGCCGAGCCGGTGAAGTCCTGAGCCTCGACGATGTAGTCGCCGCCGCCGATCGTGACGCTGTCGGCGTTCAGCTCGCCGTTCCGGGCGGTCAGCGAGAAGCCGGTCGCCGAGATGTCGGCGAGGTCGAGATCGCCGTTGGCGAGGAAGACCCGAGCCTGCCCCGCCGCGGTGAAACCGATCTCGGCGTTGGCGCTGTCGAGGTTGATGGCGACTTCGCCGGCGGAGTTGATCGTGACCGCGCCGGAGCCGGCGAGACGCTCGAGCCTGTTGTCGGTCGTGATGGCGCCGACGCTGGCGGCCCCCAACCGGACGCCGCCCGAGGTGCTGGTGATGGTCAGGTTGTAGTTGTCGCCTTCGAGGTCGGCGCCGGCGCCCGTCAGGGCGAGGGCCGAGGCGACGATGCTTTCCCCGTTCAGCGTCATGTCGTCGCGCGCGGAGGCCTGCTTCAGGTCGAGCAGGCCGGCGGCGGTGATCGTGACGTCGTCGCCGATGAGCGTCGTCGCGCCGGTCTGGACGATATCGCCGGCCGTGGTCCTGAGGGTCAGGTCGCCGCCGACGTCCATGACGTTGCGGATGGTCAGCGAGCCGGCGTTGACCAGCGAGAAGGACCCGAAGGCGTGGATGTAGCCCAGGCTTCGGATCTGGTTGGCGCCGTTCAGCGTCGTGTCGCCGAGCCAGTTGTTGACGCGGAACGTGTCGTCGGCGCGGATCACGCCCGCGGTCTGGACGATATCGCCCGTCGCGTTGAAGACGACCTGGCGGCCCGTGACGTCGCCGGCCAGCTCGAAGCCGTCGTCGTCGACCCAGGCGATGTCTCCGTTCGTGCTGACGAGGCCTTCGATCCGGTCGATGTCGCCCTGTAGCCCGATGTCGCCGCTCGCGCCGGCCACGAGCGAGCCGCCGACCAGGCGGCCGACGCCGCCTGTGGAGATCAGCCCCCCGTCGGTGGTCAGGGTGATCCGGTTGCCGGAGGCGACGCTGATCAGGCCGGAGATGAAGATGCTCCCCGCGCCGTTGTAGAGGAAGTCGCCGCTGGCGACGCTGAAGGCGCCCAGTTGGTCGGCGGCGTTGTCGCGGCCGAACGACGCTCCGGTCACGGCCGAGCCCTTGAGCAGGCCAGCCGTGATCACGCCGCCGGTCTGGGTGATCGATCCGTTGACGGAGGCGAGATCGACGGTCTTGCCGGCGCCGGTCGTGATGTCGCCGGTCAGCGCGAGATCGCCATGGTTGGCGAAAACGAAATCGCCGCCCGCCGAGATCGCGCCGAGGTTCGCGACCTGGTTGACCAGATTCAGCACGACGTCGTCGGCCGCCGTCGCGATCAGGGTCGTCGCCTGCAGGCCGGCGCCCGACTGATGGATGCCGCCCGTGTCGGCGGTCAGCGTCATCGCGCCGTCGGCCAGGATGTCGCCCGCCGCCCCGGTCAGCTCGAAGCCCTGGCCATTGCGGAAGGTGACGTCTCCGCTCGAGGCCCGCAGCCTCTGGACGTAGGCGACAGTGTTGGCGGCGCCCAGATCGACGTCGCCTTCGAGCGACTCCGCCGACAGGGTGTCGCCGATCACGACGCCGCCGGACTGGCTGAGCGTTCCTCGGGAAACGAGGGAGACGATGTTGGTGGCGGTCAGGTCGCCGATGATGTCGAGCGCGCCGTCGGCCTTGAAGCCGATGCTGGCGGCGGTGATCGGGCCCAGCTGCGTGACGAGGTTGTTCGCGGCGGCCAGGTCGAAGACGTTGGCGGCGCTGCCCTGGACCCGTTGGGCGGCGATGATCCCCGCCGCGGTCTGAGTCAGATCTCCGCCGACGTTGAAGGTCGCGACGCCGCTGAGCGACATCGGACCGCTGACGCTCAGCGAGTCGCTGTCCCGGAAGGTGAAGTCGCCGTTGCGGACCGTGACGTAGCTGAGCGTGTCGACATCGTTCCCGGCCTGACCAAGGGCGACATTGAGCTTCGCGTCCACGGCCAGCGAGGCCGCGGTGATCGCGCCGCCCGTTTGAGTGACGCCGCCGTCGAGGGACGCCAGCACGATCAGATCGCTGGCGAGGTTTCCGGCGATCGAGAAACTGTCGGCGCTGGCGAAATAGATCCGGTTGCCGGCCGACAGGTTCCCGAGCGTCGCCACGGCGTTGGCCTTGGTCAGGTTGAGCTCGTTCGCCGCGCTGGCGTTGAGGGTCGCGGCGGTCAGAACGCCGTCGTTCTGGTCGATGGTTCCGGCGGCGGCGGAGAGGGTCATCACCCCCCCCGCGAAGACGTTGCCGTCCAGGGAGAAGCCGTTGACGTCGGCGAAGCGGAAGTCGCTCCCCGCGAAGCCGGCGGCCAGGCTGTTGATGTCGTTGCCCGGCCCGCCCAGGTCGATCAGGCCGTTGGCGAACACCGAGAGCCCGCCGGTCGTCAGGCTGCCGGTGGTCTGGACGATGTCGGTCCCGGCCTGGAGCGTGATGGCGCTGGACACCCATACCGCGCCGGCGATGTTGAAGCTGTCTGTGTCGCGGAACGAGAACTGGCCGCTCGAGACGGTGATGGCGCCGAGATTGTCGACGTCGTTCAGGCGGGACAGTTGGATGTCCAGCGCGGCCGATCCGCTCAGGGTCTGCGCGGAGATGGCGCCGCCCTGCTGCAGGACCGACGCGGTGTCGGAGACCAGGTTCAGCGTGGTCCCGGCCGACAGGTTGCCCCACAGCTCGACGTTGCCCGCGCCGCGGTAGGTCAGGGCGCCGCCCGCGTTCAGCGCGTCGATGCGGCCGACGACGTTGGCCTGGGTCAGCAGGAAGTCGCCGGCCGAGGTTCCGGTCAGGCGGCTCGCCGTGATGACGCCGCCGCTCTGGGTGATGTTGTTTCCGTCCGCGCCGGTTCCGTCGGAGACCAGCTCGACCAGCTGTCCGGCCGCCGTGATGTTCCCGGCGATATCGAAGCCGCCCCTGTCGCGGTAGGTGACGCCGCCGCTGGTGCTGCTGAGTCCGGCGAGGGTCGCGATGTCGTTCTGGCCGCCGAAGAACTCCAGCCCCGTCGCCGCCGAGGCGGTCAGGCTGCCGGCGACGATCCGGCCGGTGAGCGCGGTTTGGGTGATCTTGCCGGTGCTGGAGGTCAGGCTGACCGCGCCGGTCGCCGTGATCACATTGGCGGCGAAGGTGTCGCCGTTCCTGAAGCTGACGTTCGCGCCGCTCAGGTTGACCGTGTCGACGTCGTTGTTCCCGGTCGCAGAGACGTCGCCGCCGGCGGCCAGAGAAAGCGTGCTGGCGAAGATGAAGGCGGTGGGATCCTGGGTGATCGAACCCGTTCCGCCGGCCGTCAGCGACACGGCCCCCGACGTAGTGATCCCGCCGCCCAGCGTGAACCCGTCTGTATCGACATAGTCGATGCTGCCGACGCCGGTGAGCGAGAGGGACCAGATGGTGTCGATGTCGTTCGTGGCGCTGGTCAGGCTGAGGCCGCTGACGGCGCCGGCCCAGATGTTGCCGGCGCGGATCGCGCCGCCGCTCTGGGTGATGGCTCCGCCGGACGACAGGAAGAGATCGGCGGCGGTGACGTCGCCGGTCAGGTTGTAGCCGCCGCCGCTATTGATCTTGACGGCAAAGCTGCTCGACAGCGTTCCCAGATTCCCGAACACGTTGCCGGTCTGCTGCAGCGTGATGCCGCCGGTGGCCGAGGTCGCGTTCAGGGTTCCGACCGTGACCGCGCCGCCCGTCTGCTCGATCGCGCCGCCGGAGGTGAGCGAAAGCGTCCCGTCGACGCCGACGGCGCCGGTCAGGTTGAAGCCGTCGACCTCCTGGAAGCTCATGCTTCCGCTGACGTCGACGTCGCTCAGGTCGCCGATGTTGTTGAGGCCGTTCAGCGTGGCGGAGGCGGCGGTCAGCGAAAGGGTTCCACCGCTGATCACGCCGGTGCTCTGGGTGATCGCGCCGCCGGCGTTCAGGGTCACGGACGCGCCGGAGACCATGCCGGTGATATCGAAGTCGTCGACGTCTTTGAATGTGAAGGAGGGGCCGGCGATGATCGACCCCAGCGAGTCGACATCGTTGTTCCCGTCCAGCGTCGCGCCGGTCGAGGCGCTGACCGAGAGGACCTGGGCGGTGATCGTCCCGCCGACCTGCTGGGTGATCCCGCCGGAGATCGAGGTCAGGCTCACGAACTGGCTCCCGCCAGCCGTGATCGCGCCGGTCAGATCGAAGCCGTCGGCGTTGGTGAAGCTGATCTGGCCGCTGGTGGTGTTGTTCAGCGTCCCGAGGGCGCCGATGTCGTTGCTCATGTCATTGAGCGTGATCCCGGTCACGGCGCCGACATTCAGGGTGGCTGCTGTGATCGCGCCCGTCTGGGTGACGGAGCCGGTGTTCGAATAGAGGCTGATCGACCCGCCGGCCGAAGTGGCCGGCACGGAGAGATTCCCGGCCTGGCGGAACACCAGATCGCCCGCAGTCGCCCTCAGGGCGGTCACGGACGTGATCTGGTTGGCGCCGTTCAGCAGAAGGTTCTGGCTGGCCTCGGCGTCGATGCTGGCCGCCGTGATGACTCCGCCGGTCTGTTCGATCGAGCCGGCTCGGGCGTCCAGCACCAGCGCCCCGACGTTCAAATTGCCCGTCAGGTTGAAGCCGTCGACGTCGTTGAAGGTGAAGGCGCCGCCCGCGGTGACGACGCCGAGGTTGTCGATGTCGTTGTCGCGGTGGAGCGTGATCGCGCCGGCCGCCGAGAGGTTGAGCGTGCCGGCCTCGATCTGCGGGAAGAAGATGCTTCCGGTCTCGGAGATGCCGCCGGCCAGCGAGGTCAGGCTGACCGTCTGGTTCAGCGCCCGGACGGTGCCGTCGATCTGGAAGCCGTTGGTCTGGCCGTAGGCGATGCCGCCGCTGCCCAGGTTCATCAGGCCGAGGATGCGCGTGGCGTTGTTGCCCGCGTTGGTCAGGTTGATGCCGGTCTGCGCCCAGACATTCAGTCCGCCGGCGGTGATGTCGCTGCCGGCCGTCTGGGTGATGCTGCCGTTCGCTGACGTCAGAAGCACGTTCAGCGTCGAGGTGATGTCGCCGTCGATCAGCAGGTCGCCCACGGTGCGGAAGCTGAAGTTGTGGCTCCCGACATCGATGACGCCGAGCTGCGCCACGTTGTTCAGCTCGCCGAGGATGGCGCCCTGCGTCGTCGTCGCGCTGAGCCGGTTGGCGGTGATCGTGCCGCCGCTGTTCTGGATAATGCCGCCGTTGGTGACGTTCAGCGTCACCGACTGACCGGCGGCGCTGATGTCTCCATCCAGCTCCAGCCAGCTGGCGTTGGTGAAGGTGAAGTTTCCGCCCGAGGTGACGGCGCCGAGGTTGATGACGGCGTTCTGGGCGCCGAGATTGATCGCGCCGGTCGCCGACAGCGACAGCGTATCGGCGGTGACGATCCCGCCGGCCTGGTTGATCCCGCCCGCGACGTCGGTGATCGACACCGACTGGCCCGCCGCGCTGATATTGCCCGTCAGCCGGGTGTTCGAGCCGCTGTAGTTGGCGATGACGATGCCGCCGCTGGTCGAATTGGTGATCGTCCCCAGGTTCTGGACGCTGTTGACGAAGATCGGTCCGGCGTGGGGCAGGCTGATGCCGGTGACGGCGCTCAGGTTCAGGGTGTTGGCGACGATGTAGCCGGCGCTGTCCTCGTAGATCCGGCCGCCGGAGGTCAGCGATAGAGTCTGACCGGCGGTGACCGGC
Source organism: Caulobacter mirabilis (assembly GCF_002749615.1). Lineage (GTDB taxonomy): Bacteria > Pseudomonadota > Alphaproteobacteria > Caulobacterales > Caulobacteraceae > Caulobacter > Caulobacter mirabilis. Next base: position 3,435,264 of record NZ_CP024201.1, on the reverse strand, counting down.
TGGCCGATCGCGAGGTCGGTGGTGGTGTTGATCGAGACGTCGCCCGCGCTGGAACTGGTCGCGACGAGGCGCCGGATCCGGTTGGCGCCGTCGAGGGTAATCGAGCCGTTGGTGTTCGCGCCGAAGTAGCCGACGTTGATGATGCCCGCTGCCTGGGTGATCGTGGCGCCGGCCGCGACCGTGCGCAGCACCGCGCCCTTGTCGACAGCGGTGGTGATGTTCCCCTGGAGCTCGAAGCTGTTGGCGTCGCGGTAGAGGATGTTGCCGCCGGTGCTGGCGAGGCCATAGATCCAGCTGACGTCGTTCGTGATGCTGTTGAGCGTGATGTCGCCCTCGGCGCTGACCAGCAGCCGGTCGGCGATGATCCCGCCGCCGGTCTGGTTGATCGCGCCGCCGTTCGCCGTGCTCAGCTGAACCTGGCCGACCACAGTGATGTCGCCGGTCAGCGCGAGGTTGGTCTGATTGTGGAACACGAAGGCGCCGCCCGCGGACACCGTTCCCAGACTGGTGGCGCTGTTGTTCCCGCCCAGCCCGATCGCGCCGCCGGCGGACAGGTTCAGGGTTCCGGCGTTGATGGCTCCGCCGTTTTGCATGATGTCGCCGCTCGCCGACGAGAGGGTGACGACCCTGCCGGCCCCGAAGACGGGCCCGTCGATCTCAAATCCATTCGTCTGGCCGAAGGCGATGGCGCCGCTGCCGCCGTCCAGCCAAGCGATCTCGCCGATGTTGTTGCCCAGGTTGGTCAGGGTGATGCCGGTCGCGGCGATGGCCTGGAGGTAGGACGAGGTGATGTCGCTGCCGGCGGTCTGGGTGATCGAGCCGCTGTTCGAGCGCAGGGTCACGTCGAAGCCGCTGGCGGTGATGTCGTCGCCGACGACGGTGTTGCCGTCGTTCCGGAACAGCACGTGGCCGCCGGCGATCACGCGCCCGAGGGTGGCGACGGCGTTGGCGTTGTTGACCCAGATCCGGCCGGCTGCCTGGAGGTTCAGGACATCGGCGGTGATGACGCCGCCCGTCTGCTCGATCTGGCCGGTGTTCGACCGCAGCGAGACGCTCTGGCCGGCGGCGGTGACGTTTCCGGCCAGATTTATGGCGCTGCTGACGTTGTTCAGGACGACGCCGCCGATCGTGCGGTTGATGATTGTCCCGAAGCTGCCGGCGGAAAGCGCCCGGAGCTGGTAGATGCCCGTCGCCGCGTCGAGACTCAGGGTTCCGCCGACGCTGGAGGCGCTGCCGCCCGTGAACGCGAGGCTGCCGCCCGTGGTGATCGACGCCGATCCGGTGACGTTGAGCCACAGGCCCAGGCCTCCGGTCGCGTTGTAGGTGACATTGTTGCCGATGAGCTCGACGAGGCCGGTCACCTGATTGGGGCCGGAGGCGGTCAGGTTGCCGGAGCCGGTGTCGAAGACGAGGCTGCTGGCCTGGATGCGGCCGCCGGTCTGGTTGACGCCGCCGGGGTTGTAGAGAACCGCCTTTCCGACGGTCGTGATGTCGTCGGTCAGCTCCAGCACGCCGGAGGACATGCCGGCGGCGTTGGTGACGAAGTCGCCGCCCGCGCTGATCCGGCCGAGCTTCGCGACGGAATTCTGACCCAGGCTGATGGTGCCGGCGGCGTGCAGATTGAGCTTGTCGGCGGTGATTGACCCGGCGGACTGGAGCAGGTGCCCGCCGTCGGCCCGCAACGAGACGTTGCTGGGCGCGGTGATGGCGCCGCTCAGGCTGAGGCTGGTCGTGGTGCGGAAGCTGATGTCGCCGCTGGTGGTCGAGAGGCCGTTGATCGTGTCGACGCTGTTGCCGCTGTTGTCCAGCGTGATGCCGCCTGCCGCAGCGGCCGTGAGCGTGCCGGCGGTGATCGCCGTGCCGGCGTCCTGGGTGATGCCGCCCGTGGTGGAGTACAGGCTCACATCGTCGCCGGCCGCGGTGACGTTGGCGGTCAGGACCAGGGCGCCCGCGTTGCGGAAGAGGATGTCGCCGGTTCCGCCGGCCGTCAGGACGCCTAGCTGGGCGACCTGGTTCTGGCCGCCGAAGGTCAGGCCGGCGTCGGCGACGGCCGAGAAGAGGCCGGCCGTGATGATCCCGCTGTTCTGGGTGATCCCGCCAGTGAAGGTCTGAAGCGACACCGTTCCCGCAGCGGCGCTGACGTTCCCGGCGAGCGACAGATTGCCGTTGCTGATCAGGACGATGTCGCCGGAGGTCGTCGACAGGCCGGTGATCTCGGCGATCCCGTTGCCGACCCGGTTGAGGTTGATCCCGGTCTCTGCCTGGGCCGACAACTGCGCGACGTTGAGGCTGCCGGCGGTCTGGGTGATGGCGCCCGTGTCCGAGCGCAGCGTCAGGCTGGCAGCCGTGACGGCGCCGTCGAGGTTGAAGTTCGTGCCGCCCCGATAGCTGATGGCGCCGCCCGCCGTCAGGGTTCCCAGCGTGGTCAGGTGGTTGGTGAGGTTGCCCAGCGCGATGTCGCCCGTGGCGCTGGCGTTCAGCCGCCCGGCCCAGATGACGCCCATGCCGCTTTGCGTGATCGAGCCGTTCAGGGCGGTCAGGTTGACCGTCCCCGCCGTGACCCAGTTGTTGACCGCGCCGGTGATCTGGAAGCCGTCGAGGTCCGTCAGGCTGACCGTGCCCGCGCCGTTGTTGTCCAGCAGGCTGATGGTGTCGAAGTCGTTGCCGGCGTTGCTCAGGTCGATGCCGGCGGCGGCCTCGGCGCGCAGGCTGCCGGCCTTGATCGCGCCGGTCTGGCTGATGCCCGCCCAGGCGGAGTCGAGCCAGACCTGTCCCGTGGCGTTGATCTCGCTGACGGCGATGTTGTCGGCCGCGCGCATCGTCACGTTGGTCGCCGTCAGGATCGAGCCGGGGTCCTGGGTGATGCTCCCGTCGAACCCGCCCCCGGGGTTGAGCGCGGCGCCCTCGAAGAACCCGGAACCGGCCGACAGGACGATGTCGCCGTTCTCGCCCGAGGCGGTGGTGGCGGTGATCGCGCCGCCCACGATGATGCTGGCCGCCACCGCGCTCTTGGAGACGATGGCCGCGTGGACCTGGTTGGCGTTGACGGTTCCGTTCAGGGCCAGCACGGGCGAGCCGCCGGCCCCGTCGGACCTGGACGGCACCTCGAAGGTGATCAGGTCGAGGTCGTCGGTCGCGGTCCGGGCGAAGGTGACGTTGTAGTTTTCCGCCGAGCCGAAGACGGCGTCGCCGCCGTCGGTCGCGTTCAGCGTCGCGCCGGAGTTGACGTTCACCACCGGAGCGATGAGGGCCAGGGTTCCGCCCTTGGCGGTGATCTGGGCGCCGGTCGCCACGATGACCCCGCTGCCCGCCGGCGCGCCGGAGAACGAGAAGTTCATGTCGCCGTCGAGGATGTCGGCGTCGGTCAGCCCGCCGGTCGAGGCCAGGAAGCCGCCGGTGTTGATCCGGGCGTTGCCGCCGACCAGCACGCCGCCGGAGGACAGGATCCAGATGTTGCCGCCGTTGGTCGCGCAGGTGGCCAGGCAGCCGTTGAGGACGCCGTCGATCGAGGCGGAACCGGTGCGGTTCACGACGATGTCGTCGCGGTTGTTGAAGTAGAAGTTGAGCTGCTCGGACGTGGTGACGTTCAGGCTGGTCCAGTTGACGATCGACCGGCTGGCGCTGGTGGTGATGTCGGTGACGCCGCCGCCCGAGGTGACGCCCACCGCGCCGCCGTTGCTGTTCGTGCCCGTGATCGTCCCCACCCCGGTGACCTGCGCCGCGGCCGGCGTCGCGCCGATGACGACGGCGACGCCGAGGCCGGCGAGGGCGGTGCGGCCCAGCAGGTGATGGCGGCGGTTGCGAAGAGCGGGGGCAGGACGGGTCATGGCGGTTCTCGGGCGCTGGAGGCGGCGCCGGGGGTCAGAACAGGGCGGAGAGCGAGACGAGGAGGCGCGACGGCGGCGCCTTGTCCTTGCCGAAGGGGTCGTCGAACGGCTTGGCCCAGGCCAGATCGAGATTGACGCGAGGGGTGATCTGGGCGCGGACGCCGACGCCGGCCGAGGTCAGGCTGACCTTGCCGGCGCCCGGGCCGATGTTGGTCAGCTTGGCGGCGTCGTAGAAGGCGTAGGGCCGCCAGGCGGCGCGGCCGTCGAACAGCGGGAAGGGGACGGTGGTCAGCTCGACCGAGGCGGCGACGGCCCGGTCGCCCGAGGCGGCGGAGGGATCGTAGCCGCGTCCGACGGACAGGTTGCCGACCGAGAACTCCTCGTAGGAGAGCAGCGGGTCGTTGGTGAATTGCCAGGACAGGGCCGCGGTGGCCAGCACCGGCCCGACGATGCGTCCGCCGCCCTGGGCCTCGGCGCGCCAGACCAGGGAGTCGGGACGACCCCGGAAGCGCGAGGCCGTGAACGAGCCATAGCGGGAGGCGTCGAGGCCGGTGGTGCCGCGGCGGACCTCGAACGAGCCGGTGAAGGCGCCGTTGCGGTCGGCGAGGGCGCGGGGCGCCCAGTGGCCGTCCAGCTTGGCGAAGAAGATCCGCAGGTGGTCTTCGGTCAGGGTGGCGATCCCGCCGCCGAACTCGACCTTCTGGTCGATCCAGTCCAGGCCGACGCCCAGGTTCACGTTGCGCCGCCGATGGCGGACGATCGGATAGGTCAGCCGGGCCGAACCGGCGAAGCTCTCGCCCTCGAGCTTCAGCGGGGCGACGGCGTCGCCTGGACGGGTCCAGGCCCAGGAGGCCGACAGGTCCATGGCCAGGCCGCTGCCGCCGAGCTTGAAGCTCTCCGTGGCCTGGATCACCCGCTGCTCGTCGCTGTCGAGGGTCCAGTAGACGATGACGCTGGTGCGCTCGCCGAGCGGGGTGAAGCTGTTGAAGTCGGCGCGGGCCAGGCCCAGCGCCCGGCCGATGGTCTTGGAGCCGTAGTTCTGGACCTGAACGGATCCGTTCGCCGCATCGCGGGAGACGGCGATGTCCAGGGTCACCGCGCCGGGGCCGGCCCCGGGGGCGGGCTTCAGCGTCGCCTGGACGCTGACGCCGGGAATGTCGCTGGCGAGCAGCAGGTAGCGCTGGGCGACGTCGAGGTCGAACGGCGCCATGCCCTTGAGTTGGTCGAGGTAGCGCGCGACCTGCTTTTGCGCCGGGCCGGCGTCGCCGTGGTACGAGACCGACGCGATCCGCGCCTCGACCACCTGCAGGACCAGCCGGCCCTCGTTGATGCGCTGCTCGGGGATGCTGACGGAGGCCAGGACGCCGCGCCGCAGGTACAGGGCCGCGACCCGATCGCGGATCTCGCAGACGGCGGCCACCGGGACCTCGGTTCCGATCTCGCGCGCATAGGCGGGCGACAGGTCGTCCGGCGACAGGGCCAGGGCGCCGTCGGCGGCGCCGCGAACCTCGACGCTGCGCAGCGTGAACTTCAGATCGCTGCCGGTGAAGGGACAGGGCGTCCGCTCGACGGCGTCGAACATGTCGCCGCGCGGCGCCGCGGGGATCGGCGCGGCCCGCGCCGGGTCCAGCTCCTCGCGGGAGGGCAGGGCGACCTGCGCGAAGACGGGCGTCGTCAGCGCCACGGAAGCGAGAGCGCACGCGGTCGCCGCGGCGCTGCGGATATAGAGCGATGTCAACTCAGCGACCCCCAAAAGCTCCCGGGACAGGGCCCCATCCCAGGGTCTAGGGGAGCTTTAATTCGCGGACCGGTGGTTTGTAACTCCCATTTGGGAGTTGTTCGAGTCTGAGACGACGTGGCGGGATCATCGCGAGTCGTCACTCAGCGAGGGAGGGCTCGCCGTGCGGGAATGCGCGTCCGGCGCCGGTCTCCGGCGCGCCGCGACCTGATGCCGCGCAACCCCCATATGGGGGTTTCTCCGCTCGCTGAACATCGTTAGTTACTGTTGGGTACGTTGGGGGATTTGTGCTCCTGGCGCTGGATTGGGCGCGCCTATGGGCGTGGGCGGGGATAGCGATATGATTGGCATGCTTCGGGCCGTGCGCGGGTTCGGCGACTCCGTCGGATGCCTGTTCGGGCGCTCGTCCGCAGGCTTGGCGACCCTTTTGATCGCGGCGTTCAGCCTGCTGATCATGATCGGGGCGGCCTCGCCGGCCGGCGCCGCGACCTTCCCCTGCGCGATCGACTCGAACGACATCGCCGGACTGACCTTCGTCAATCCCCAGGGTACGTCCAGCGATCCGAACAGCTACGCGCTCGTCGGAGTGCTGACCCGAGACAACGTCTCGGCGACGACAGGGGGGTGCAACGGCCTCCCCAGCCTCTCCATCCGGCCGCTCGTGGGCGCGACGCCCACGGCCACGAATGACCTGCCCGTGGCGGGCGCCACGGCGCAGGGCGGCTGGCTGGTGCGTATAACGAGCAATGAGGTGCGCTACCTGCCGCCGTCGCACAGTTTCTCCGGGACCGACAGCTTCACGATCGACAACAACAACAACACCCGCGTCATCACCGTCACCGTGAACGTGCTGGCCGCGCCGCCCACGGTCACGGGGATCAGCCCCGCGTCCGGATCCGGCGCGGGCGGGACCGCCGTCGTCATCACGGGCACGAGCTTCACCGGCGCCACTGCGGTGACCTTCGGCGGCGTGTCCGCCCAGAGCTTCACGGTCGATGGCCCCACCCAGATCACCGCGACCAGCCCCGCCGGGACGGGGACCGTGGACGTGAGGGTCACCACCGCCGCCGGAACCAGCGCCGTCGTCGCGGCGGACCAGTTCACCTATAGCGCGGCGCCGCCGACCGTCACGGGCCTGTCGCCGACGAACGGGCCGACGGGCGGCGGCAACACCGTGGTCATCACCGGCACGAACTTTACCGGCGTCAGCGCGGTGACGTTCGGCGCCGCGCCGGCCATGGGCTTTACGTTCATCAGCGCCACCCAGATCAACGCGACGGCGCCCGCCAACAGCGCCGGGACCTACGACGTCACCGTGACCACGCCGGGCGGGACCAGCGCGACCACCGCGGCCGACCAGTACACCTACGTCTCGGCGCCGACGGTGACCGCGGTGTCGCCATCGGCGGGGCCGACGGGCGGCGGCGCGACGGTGATCATCACCGGCGCGAACCTGTCGGGCGCGACGGCGGTGACGTTCGGCGGCACGGCGGCGACTGGGTACACGGTGAACGGCCCCACCCAGATCACGGCGACCGCGCCGGCGGGCGCCGCCGGTACGGTGGACGTTCGCGTCACGACGGTCGGCGGAACCAGCGCCACCAGCGTGAACGACTTCTACACCTACGTCGCGGCGCCGACGGTGAGCTCGATCACGCCGACCTCCGGTCCGACGGCCGGCGGGACGACGGTGGTGATCACCGGCACGGGCTTCTCGGCCGCGCCGGGGACCGGCGCGGTGAAGTTCGGCGCGTCGAACGCCAGCTACACGATCAACAGCAACACCCAGATCACCGCGACCTCGCCCGCCAACATGGCCGGCACCTACGACATCACCGTCACTACGCCGGGCGGAACCAGCGCCACCAGCGCGCAGGACGAGTTCACCTACGTTCCGACGCCGACGGTGACCGCGGTCTCGCCAACGGCCGGGTCGACGGCCGGCGGGACGACGGTGGTGATCACCGGCACGAACCTGTCAAACGCCACGGCGGTGACCTTCGGCGGCACGGCGGCGACCGGGTACACGATCAACGGCCCCACCCAGATCACCGCCACGACGCCGCCGCACGCGTCGGGCGTGATCAATGTCCGCGTGACGACCGTCGGCGGGACCAGCGCCACCAGCGCGAACGACCAATACACCTTCGTTGCGCCGCCCGTGGCGAGCTCGCAGACCTATGGCTCGATCGTCGCCTATAACGACGGCGCGAACGCGACGACCAACATCGACCTCAGCCTCTATCTGACGGGCGGCGACGCGCCGACCAGCTACGCGGTCGGTTCGGCCACGACCGCCCAGGGCGGGTCGGTTACGGTGAACAGCTCGGGCATCGCCACCTATACGCCGCCGGTCGGCTATCGCAACGCCAACGACGCCTTCACCTACACGGCGACCAACCTCGGCGGCACGTCCGCGCCGGCGACGGTCACCGTCACGATCGGCAACCCGACCCTCTCGCTGACCCTGCCGTCGAGCACGGCGACGGTGGAGCGGCCCTACAACGCCGGCGCGACGCCGGTGACGGTCTCGGGCGGCCGGGCGAGCTACACGATCAACAGCATCAGCGGCCTGCCGTCGGGGCTGAGCGCGGCCGGGGGCGTCATCAGCGGCACCCCTGCGGTCAACGGAACCTTCACGGTGACGGCCAACGTCACCGACAGCTCGCTGGGGGCGGGGCCGTACAACGCCAACATCACGGCGACCCTGATGGTGAGCCTGCCGCCGGCGCCGGTGGTCTCGTCCTTCTCCATCAGCGGGCTGACCTACAACAGCGGTTCGGCGACGGCGACGACCTTCAGCGCCCTCCCGCACGCCACGGAGAGCCCGACCGGCTTCCAGGTGGGCGCTTCGTCCTACGGGGGGACGGTCAGCGTCGATAGCGCCGGCCTGATGAGCTACACCCCGCCGCTCGGCTTCCGTGGGACCGACACCTTCAACTACGTCGCGACCAACGCCGGCGGCACCTCCAATGTGGCGCAGGTGTTCGTGACGGTGAACGATCCGGTGTTCTCGGCGACCCTGCCGGCGGCCACGGGCACGGTCGGCCAAGCCTACAACAGCGGCGCTTCGGTCGTCGCGATCTCGGGCGGCCATGCGCCGTTCAACAACTTCTCGGCCACCGGCCTGCCGGCGGGCCTGACGATGGACAGCTCGGGGGTGATCTCGGGCACGCCGACGACGGCGACCAACGCCACGGTGGTGGTGACGGTGACCGACAGCTCGGGCGGCAACGGGTCCTACACCTCGACCGCCTCGGCCACGCTGACCATCGACGCGCCGACCATCGTCCTGTCGCCGGCCTCGGGCGCGCTGCCCGGAGGGCCGGCCGGCGCCGCCTATGGCCAGACCATCACCAGCAACGGCGGTTTCGCGCCGGTCACCTTCGCCGTCACCGCCGGCGCCCCGCCGCCGGGGCTGGCTCTGTCGGGCGGCGTGATCTCGGGAACCCCGACCGCGACCGGGACCTACAACTTCACCGTCACCGGCACGGACAGCAGCGGCAACGCCTACACCGGCTCGGCCAGCTACAGCATCACGGTGACCGCCCCGGCGATCACGGTGTCGCCGCCGATCCTGTCGTCCGGCTCCGTCGGGCTGGCCTACAGCGAGGCCCTGGCCGCCAGCAACGGCACGGCGCCCTACAGCTTCGCCCTGGACAGCGGAACCCTGCCGGCGGGCGTGACGATCGACGGCGCGGGCCTCATCTCGGGCACGCCGACGGAAGGCGGTTCCTTCCCGATCGCCGTGCGGGTCACGGACTCCACGACCGGCGGGACCTATTCGGCGATCCAGAACTACACCCTGAACATCGGCGCGCCGTCGATCTCCCTCACCCCGGGCAGCTTGGCGAACGGGGCGATCGCCGCGAGCTACAACCAGTCGGTGTCGGCCTCGGGCGGCACGGCGCCATACAGCTACGCCGTCACGGCCGGTAGCCTGCCGCCGGGCCTGGCCCTGTCGACGAGCGGCGACATCACCGGCACGCCGACCGGCGGCGGGACCTACAACTTCACCGTCACCGCCACCGACAGCTCGACCGGCGCCGGCGCCCCCTACACGGGCTCGTCCGCCTACAGCATCACCGTAGACGCCCCGACGATCAGCCTGTCGCCGACGACCCTGGCCCCGGCGGCGGTGGGCGCAAGCGTCAGCCAGACGATTGTCGCGACCGGCGGCACCAGCGGCTACGCCTATGCAGTGACCGCCGGCGCTCTGCCGGCGGGGGTGACCCTGAGCCCCAGCGGCCTGCTCTCGGGCACGCCGACGGAGGCGGGATCGTTCAACGTCACGATCACGGCGACCGACTCCTCGACCGGGACCGGCGCGCCGTTCACCGGCTCGCAGGCCTACAGCTGGAACATCGGCGCGGCGACGATCTCGCTCAGCCCAGGAAGCCTGGCGAACGGGGCGATCGCGGCGAGTTACAGCCAGACGATCTCTGCCACGGGGGGCACGGCGTCGTACGGCTATGCGATCACCGCCGGTTCGTTGCCGCCGGGCCTGGCCCTGTCGACGAGCGGCGACATCACCGGCACGCCGACAGGCGGCGGGACCTACAACTTCACCATCACCGCCACCGACAGCTCGACGGGCGTAGGCGCGCCGTTCACAGGCTCGTCCGCCTACAGCATCACGGTGGACGCCCCGACGATCAGCCTGTCGCCGACGACCCTGGTCCCGGCGGTGGTGGGCGCAAGCGTCAACCAGACGATCGTCGCGACCGGCGGCACCAGCGGCTACGCCTATGCGGTGACCGCCGGGGCCCTGCCGGCGGGGGTGACGCTGTCGCCTGGCGGGGTGCTCTCGGGTACGCCAACGGAGGCGGGGTCGTTCAACGTCACGATCACGGCGACCGACTCCTCGACCGGGACCGGCGCGCCGTACACCGGCTCGCAAGCCTACAGCTGGAGCATCGGCGCTCCATCGATCAGCATGAACCCGACGACGCTGCCGGCGGGCGTGCAGCATGACGCCTACAGCCAGTCGATCACCGCTGCGGGCGGCACGGCGCCCTACAGTTACAGCCTGGCGTCTGGTTCTCTGCCGACGGGGGTGACCCTGAGCCCCAGCGGCCTGCTCTCGGGCGCGCCGACGGTGGTGGGGACGTTCAACATCACGGTCCGGGCGACGGACAGTACGACAGGCGGCGGACCGTTCAGCATCGACACCCCCTACAGCCTGGTGGTGGGCGTGCCGAATCCGCCGACGGCCGGTCCCGTCTCCCTGACCGTGGCGGCCAACAGCGGGGCCAACGCCGTGACGCCGGTTCTGGGCGGTCCGCCGACGGTCAGCGTGGCGGTCGACGCTGCGCCGGCCCACGGGACGGCGTCGGCGTCGGGCCTGAACCTGGTCTACACCCCGACGGCGGGCTACTCGGGAACGGACAGCTTCACCTACACGGCGACCAACCTGGGCGGGACCTCGGCCCCGGCCACGGTGACGGTGACGGTGACGCCGCCGGTTCTGGCGCTGAACGATCTGACGCCGGCGACGGGGACGGCGCTGGCGGCCTATACGGCGACGCTGACGGCTTCGGCCGGCGCCGCGCCCTACGGCTTCGCCCTGGACAGCGGGACCCTGCCGGCCGGGGTGACCCTGTCGGCCGGCGGAGCGGTGTCGGGCACGCCGACCCAGGCGGGCAGCTTCGCCTTCACGGTCAAGGCGACGGACGTCTACGGCGCGACGGGGACCAGGGCCTACAGCCTTGAGATCGCGGCGCCGACGATCGCGCTGACGCCGGCGGCGGGGGCGCTGCCGGGCGGTCTGCGGACGGTGGCCTACAGCCAGACGATCACGGCGTCTGGCGGGGCGGCGCCGTACGGCTATACGGTCACGGCCGGAACCCTGCCGGCGGGGCTGACCCTGACCACGGCGGGCGTGCTCTCGGGCACGCCGACGACGGCGGGAGGCAACAGCTTCACGGTGACGGCGACGGACGCCTACGGCTTCAGCCAGTCGGCGGCCTATACCCTGGCGGTCGGCACGCCGGCGGCGACGGTCCAACCCAAGACGGTGGCGGTGATCGGCGGTCAGAGCGTGACCATCGACGCGGCCCAGGGGGCGACGGGCCTGGACCTGATCGCGGCCCAGGTGGCGACGCCGCCGAGCCATGGGACGGCGGTCGCCAACGGCCTGACCATCACCTACACGGCCAACGGCGCCTACGCCGGTCCGGACAGCTTCACCTACACGGTGACCAACCCCGGCGGGGTCTCGGCCCCGGCGACGGTGACGATCACCGTCAACCCGGCGGTGGTTCCCGGTCCGGACAAGACGGCCACGATCATGGCCGGCCAGACGGCGACCGTGGAGCTGACCCAGGGCGCCTTCGGGGCTCCGTTCACGGGGGCGGCGGTGGTCTCGGTCAGTCCGGCCAGCGCCGGGACGGCCACGATCACGGGCCGTGTCGCGGGCGGTCAGCAGCTGTACGACCTGGCCTTCAAGCCGGACAACGCCTTCACCGGCGACGCGGTGGTGCTCTACACCCTGAGCAACGCCTTTGCGACGAGCGTCCCGGGCAAGGTGACGATCACGGTCAAGGCCCGTCCGGACCCGGCCCAGGACGCGGAAGTGACCGGGCTGATCGCGGCCCAGGGCGAGACGGCGCGCCGGTTCGCTTCGGCCCAGATCGGCAACTTCAACCGCCGTCTGGAACAGCTGCACGGCGGGGGTGAAGGCGGGGGCGGCTTCTCGAGCAGCCTGAGCCTCAACTTCGGCGGCAGCGGCCTCTCCGGCGGCCTGGCCAACGACCCGAGCGAACTGCGCCGCATGCAGGATCGACTGGGCGTGACCGGCGCTCTGACCGGCCGCGACCTGCTGGGCTTCGACCAGCCGAGCGAGCCGCAACGGCGCGCGGAAGACGTTCGCACCTCCGGCGCGGGCGGCGGCGCGGGCGGCGGCTCGGGCCCCTGGGGGGTCTGGGCGTCCGGCGCGGCGACCTTCGGCCGGACCGACGACGGCCGCGACCGCGAGGGCTTCAAGTTCAGCACCGACGGCCTGACCATCGGGGTCGACCGGCGGCTGAGCGAGAAGCTGGTGCTGGGCGTGGGCGTGGGCTGGGCGACCGACACCAGCAAGATCGGGGACCACGGCACCCGCAGCGAGGCGGACGCCTGGAGCCTGTCGGTGTACGGCAGCTTCCAGCCGGTGGAGAAGGCCTACGTCGACCTGGTGCTGGGCTACGGCAAGCTGGACTTCGACTCCAAGCGGTATGTGACGGCCAACGGCCAGTTCGCCTACGGCCAGAGGGACGGGGATCAGTGGTTCGGGGCGGTCACGGCCGGATGGGACTATCGCCATCCGCACGGCCTGAAGCTGTCGCCCTACGGCCGGATCGAGGCGAGCCGCTCGACCCTGGGCGCCTTCACCGAGACCGGCGGCGGCGCCTTCGCCCTGGCCTATGAGGAGCAGACGACCAACACCGTGACCGGCGCGATCGGCCTGAGGGGCGAGTATGCCCTGAAGACCCGGTTCGGGCGGGCGATCCCCAGCTTCCGGATCGAGTACGCCTACGATCTGCAGGGCTCCGGCTCCCAGCAGATCCGCTACGCCGACTGGTTGGACGGCAAGGTCTACAGCCTCGACGCCAGCCCGCTGGATCGCAACCGGATGCTCTACGGGCTGGGCCTGGACCTGCTCCGCAAGAGCGGAGCCCGCTTCGGCCTCGACTACGAGGGCATGCTCTCCGGCGACCAGACCAGCGGGACCGTGAGACTGCGCCTGGAGACCGACTTCTAACCCAGAAGCGGCCCCGGCGACCGCCGGTAGACGGAAGATGACCCTCCAACAGGTTCAGAGCCTGTTGGAGGGCCGATTTTCAACCATCGCGAGAAGTTTCCGATAGATCTGGAGCGTGACTTTTGCTCCAGGTTAAATCCGCAGACCCGGGTGCGACACTATGTCTTCGCTATCCTGCGTAGCGATTATCAATATAGGCATATGAGTACCGTAGTTTCGGTACGTTCATCGCGTCGCGTGTCTGCCTAATACCTAAGTCTCCGGGTCGGCGTTCGTTCTCGTTCGCGGCTTGCTCTGCGGACAGAGCGTCAGTTCTCAGTCGGTTCGTCGGACATCACACAAAGAAGTCGGGCAAGGGGGGCTCGGCTGGAGCGGGTGCTCGCATGAGGCAAGCCGGCATGATCGAAGCCGTAGAGACGAAGACCGACCCCACGCCCTTCAGCAGCGACGTCGCCAACGCTGTTCTCAACCGCCTGACCTTCGGGGTGGTGGTGGTGGACGAGGCGGCGCGGATTCTGTCCGCCAACGAGCAGGCGCGGCTCTATCTGGACGTCGGCGACGGCGTCCTGGACGAGGCCGGGCGCCTGGCCGCCGAGATCGGCTTCGAAAGCGAAACCCTGCGCCGCCGGATCGCCGCGGCGGCCGAAACCGGGCGCTCGGACGCGGCGTTGCTGCGTCGATCGCGCAGCGCCAAGCCCCTGGTCATCCTGATCGAGCCGGCGCCGGCCCTGACGGGAGAGCGGGCCGTGCTCGTGACCATCCGCGAGGTGGGCCGCGCCTCGCCGCGCGTCGCCGAGCGGGCGCGGCAGCTGTTCCACTTCTCGCCGGCCGAGGCCGAGATCGTCGCCCGGGTCGTCCAGGGCCTGGACACGGCCGAGATCGCCGCCGAGCGTCAGGTCAGCATCAACACCCTGCGGGTGCAGGTCGCCTCGGCGATGGTCAAGGTCGGCGTCCATCGACAGGCCGAACTGGTCTCGGTCCTGTCGTCGGTCGACATGCTCGACTAGGCGCTAGTCCTCGATGGCGAACGGTTTCAGACGCAGCTTGCTGCGATGGTCGCGCGGCGCGGCGGCGCCCGACGGCGTGGCGCCGCGGAAATAGGCCTTCTGCCATCCTTCCTTCGCGGCCGGGGAGTCCGGCTGTTCCAGATCGGTGTTGAAGGTCAGGCGGCTGTCGGACCATTCCGTGTGCTCGCGCATGAGGTCTGGCTCCGAGGCCAGCGGGCGCAGCCTCGGCGCCAGGCCGTCGAGCTGTCCGCGCCGGACCGGAAACACGTGGCAGAAGGGCTCGCCCTTCTCGAACCGGACGCGGTGGTCGGCGCGGGTGAAGAGCCAGTTCATCGTGAAGGTGTAGGGCGACCAGTCGGTCTCGACCACGCCGCTGAGCGGGCCGATGCCATCCTTCGGTCGATTGAGCGGCCCGGTGACGAACAGGTCGACGCCCGGGTCGGTGCGGAACAGGCAGGGCAGGTGGAAGGTCAGCACGCCCGAGCCGAAATGACCGACGGCCGGCGGAGCGACACCTTCGGGGACGCGAACCTCGACTCCTTCGCGCTCTACCCGGCCATCCCAGATCGCCTCGAAAGCGGTCGGGCAGAGTATCTCCCAGCCGTGGGCGTTGGCGATGTTCAGGGGCAGGCAGCGATAGGCGAACCGCTGTGGACTGGCGTCCATCCACGGACGCTCCAGCGGCGCCGGCCGGATGTCCAAGGCGTAGCCGTCCAACACGAAGGCGGTCAGCTCCGTCAGGCCGTCGGCCGGCGTCTCGGCGTCGTTCATCGTCGGTGCGTCCCCCTTGACCGAAGCGCGGAAGACTACGCCAGAGCGGATCGGTCAGATAGGACGTTGTCCGAGGCGTCAGCCGTGCTGGGCGAAGACCTTCGTGCGCCCCTTCCGATCGAGCAGAAGAAGGGTCTGGTAGGCCTCCTTGCGGCCGTCGGGCGCCTCCATGCCGGGAGAGCCGATCGGCATGCCGGGGACGGTGATGCCGAGCGCTTTCGGCTTTTCCCGCACCAGCCGAACCACGTCTGCGGGCGGGACGTGGCCTTCGACGACATAGCCGGCGATCACGCCGGTGTGGCAGGACGATAGCTCGAAAGGCACGCCGTGCTTGTTGCGGATCGGGGCCAGGTCCTCGACCTCGACCACCTTGGCGCGGAAGCCGGCCTTGCGCAGATGGGCGATCCAGCCTTTGCAGCAGCCGCACCAGGGCGTCTTGTAGACGGTGATGTCGCGCGCGTCCGCCGCTGCGGCCGCGCCGCCCAGGGCGGCGGCCGAAAGGCCCAGGACGAGGGCGCGGCGATGAAGGACGGACATGGGAAACTCCTGACGGTGGAACGCTATCGGGGGCTTAGACGTCCGGCGGCTGTGAACCGGGACTCATGGGGGTCTTGGCCGTCGTCGGCCAGAGCCGGTTGGCCTGGCGGCGGAGGTAGACCCGGGCGGGGGCCTCAATATGACGGTGCAGCGCGACGGCGGCCAGGAGGCTGATCGCCAGCAGCAGCGGAATTTCCCAGACGGCCAGCACGTAGTCGCTGGGGCGGTCGGTCAGCAGCGCGTTCACCCCCTTCCAGCCGATCAGGATCGGCATGTGGATCAGGTACAGGGCGTAGGAAGCCTCGCCGCCGAGCAGCATCCACGGCCTGGCGAGGCCCTTGTCGGCGCCGGCCTTGGCCAGCAGGGCCAGGGCGAGCACGAACGGGCCGGCGATGACGACGATCAGCCGATCATCCGCCCGGACATGCATCAGCGCCAGCATGAGCATGGACAGTCCCAGCGCGGCGGCGATCGCGACAGGGCGCGAGGGTTTGAGCCGTTCGAACAGCCGATAGAGGCCGACGCCGTACAGGAACTCGGGCAGGATCCGCAGAACGCCCATGTTGTTCTCGGCGTGAACCACGGTCTGGCCGAAGAGCTGCTGATAGGCGAGGTCGCAGCCGGCGAAGAGGCCGGCCGCGAGGCCGAGGACCAGCCACGGTCGGTCGCGCAGCTTCAGGCCGATCCAGGCATAGGCCGGGAAGGCCAGGTAGGCGAACCACTCCGCCGACAGCGACCAGGAGGGTCCGTTCCAGTCCGCGTCGTAGACCGCCGGGAACCAGGCATGGACCAGCAGCAGGGTGGCCCCCAGACCGATCCCGGTGAAGTTCCGGTCGTCGAACTCGGCGCCGATCAGAACGGCCACGATCACCATGGCCAGGACGAAGGCGAGAACCGCGAGGTGCGCCGGATAGATCCGCGCGAATCGAGCGGCCATGAAGCGGCCGTAGTGGAACCGCCCCTCGGCCAGGGCCGCGCGGTAGGCGTGGGTCAGAACGAAGCCGGAGAGGATGAAGAAGATATCCACCCCCAGCCTCGCCCGCTCGATCAGGCCCGTGGCGGACAGCGTGTCCCAGGGCCACTGGAGCTGGTAGTGGAACAGCACCACGCCCGCGGCCAGGACGAAACGGATCGTGGTCAGGGCCGGCAGGTCGGACGGCTGTGTTGCGTTCGGATCGGATCTCAAGGCGCGTCCCCCGTTCGATAGGAGTACGCGCCGATCAGCAACCTTCCCTCACTTGAGGGTTGTGCCCCGACGTGGCGTATATAGAGGCAGAACCATGATGGATGCCGTGATGTCGTTGGACGACGCCCTTGCCGATCTTCGGGCGCAACCCCTGGACCGTGACCTGAGCCAGCTCGAGCCGCGGGTCTGGTCGCGCGTCGACGGTCGCCGCGAAAGCCGCTCGACGGCCGGCGGCTTCGTGCCCGCTCGTATCGCCGCGGTCGTCGCGTCTCTGCTCGTCGGCGCGGTGGTCGGGGGCGCCTCGGCCACCGCCATGGTCGCCAAGCCGAGCGACACCTCCGTCTTCGCCGTCAACACGCGCCTGGCGCCCTCGACGCTGCTGGACGCCCGCTGATGACGTCCTGGAAGGGTGTGATCCTGACCGTCGTGCTGGCGGCCATCGCCGCCGGCCTGGGCGCCTGGGGCGGCGCCCGCTACGTGCTGAAGGCGAACGAGAAGCCGTCGCTGCACGCCGTGCTGCACGAAGAGCTGAAGCTCAACGCCGACCAGCTTCGCCGGCTGGAGGTGATCGAGCGCGAGTTCGATGGCACCCGACGTCTCCGGGAGGCCAAGCTTCGCCAGGCGAACGCCGAGCTCGCCGCCGCGATCGCGGCCAAGCACCAGTATTCGCCGGAAGTCCAGGCCGCCGTGGATCATTTCCACGACGAGATGGGCCAGCTGCAGAAGGAGACCATCCTTCACGTCCTGCAGATGCGCGCGATCCTGACGCCGGATCAGGCCAAGATTTTTGATCGGCGGGTCTCGGAGGCCCTGACCGAAGAGGCGCGGTGACCGCGCTCGATCAGGCGACGGATGCCGAGCTGGCCGCCAAGGCCCTCGGCGGGGAGGACCGCGCCTTCACCCAGCTGATGCGGCGCCACAAGGAGGGGCTGTATCGGTTCGTCCGGCGCTACGTCGGCGACGCCGACACGGCCTATGAGGTGGTGCAGGAGGCTTTCGTGGCGGCCTGGTCCAACCTGGGTCGCTACGACCGGGTGCGGCCGTTCGGGACCTGGATCAAGACCATCGCCCTGAACAAGTGCCGCGACCGGGCGCGTCGCGAGATGGTCCGCCGCCTGGTGTTCGGATCGCGGCCGGACGACGAGGCGCTGCTGCCGGAGGTGCCGGACGGGACGCCTGGCGCCGAGGCGCAGCTGATCGCCGCCCAGCGCCGCGCGGCGCTGGATCGCGCGATCGCCGCCCTGCCGGCCAAGCTCAAGGAGCCGCTGATCCTCACCGTCTTCGAGGAGATGCCGCAGCAGCAGGCCGCGGAGATCCTCGGGGTGACGATCAAGACCATCGAAACGCGGGTCTACAGGGCCCGTCGCGCCTTGGCCGCGTCGCTGGGCGTGGCGGCCGAAAGCGACCCCGACGCTGAGGGATAGCCGACCTTGGCGCGTATCCTGAACAGAAGGCCGACCC
Source organism: Caulobacter mirabilis (assembly GCF_002749615.1). GTDB lineage: Bacteria > Pseudomonadota > Alphaproteobacteria > Caulobacterales > Caulobacteraceae > Caulobacter > Caulobacter mirabilis. The sequence goes on along the minus strand of NZ_CP024201.1, from coordinate 3,416,996 downwards.
GCCCGGTCGCCGCAGTACAGTTCCTTCCGGGAGAGTCGACCCGATGACCAACTTTGACCGACGCCGTTTCCTGCAGGGGGGCGCCGTGCTCGCTGGCGGGCTGGCGTTTGGCGGCGGGCTGCTGCCGGCCTGGGCCCGCAGCGCGGCTCCGACCTTGCCGACTCTGTCGGGCGAGGAAATCGCCCTGACCATCGACCACGCCAAGGTCCGCATCGACGGCAAGCCCGGGCACGCGGTCGCGATCAACGGCACGGTGCCGGGGCCGCTGATCCGCCTGAAGGAAGGTCAGAACGTCCGCATCAAGGTGACCAACAAGCTGGACGAGGACACCTCGATCCACTGGCACGGCCTGATCCTGCCGTTCCAGATGGACGGCGTGCCGGGCGTCAGCTTCCCGGGCATCAAGCCGGGCGAGACCTTCGTCTACGAGTTCCCGGTCGTCCAGTCGGGCACCTACTGGTACCACAGCCACTCGGGGCTGCAGGAGCAGGAAGGCCACTACGGGGCGATCATCATCGACCCGAAGGGCGAGGAGCCCGCGCCCTACGACCGCGAGCATATGGTCGTGCTGTCGGACTACAGCTTCCTGCATCCGCACACGGTCATGCGGAAGCTCAAGGCCCAGGCCGGCTACTTCAACAAGCAGAAGCAGACCGTCGGCGGCCTCGTCGCGGGCAAGGACCAGACGTTCAAGGAACGTGTCGAGTGGTCCGCCATGCGCATGGACCCGACCGACGTCCTCGACGTCACCGGTTCGACCTACACCTACCTGATCAACGGCCATGGACCGAAGGACAACTGGACCGCGCTGTTCCAGCCGGGCGAGCGGGTGCGCTTCCGGTTCGTGAACGCCGGCGCCATGACCATCTTCAACGTCCGCTTCCCGGGCCTGAAGATGAGCGTCGTCCAGGCCGATGGCCTGCATGTCCAGCCGGTCACGGTCGAGGAGTTCCAGATCTCGCCGGCCGAGACCTACGACGTGATCCTGGAGCCGAAGGAAGACCGCGCCTACGCCCTGGTCGCCGAGGCGGCCGACCGCTCGGGCATGGGCGTGGCCACCTTCGCGCCGCGCGCCGGCATGAAGGCCGAGGCGCCGCCGCTGCGCGAACGTCCGCTGCTGACCATGCGCGACATGGGCATGGACATGACCGGCATGGAAGGCATGGACCATGACATGGCCATGCGCGACCCGGTCAACGCGCCGGGGGTCAAGCTGACGCCGGGCGTGCAGATGATCTCGCCGATGGCCGTCGACCGCGTCGGCGACGCGCCCCAGGGCCTGGACAAGGTCGACCACAGGGTCCTGCGCTACACCGACCTGGTGGCGCTGGAGCCCAATCCGGATGTCCGCGCCCCGAGCCGCGAGATGGAGATCCATCTGACCGGCAACATGGAACGCTTCATGTGGGCGTTCGATGGCGAGGCCTTCAGCCCGATCAAGAAGCCGATCCCGTTCCGGCTGAACGAGCGGGTGCGCATCCATCTGGTCAACGACTCGATGATGGCCCACCCGATCCACCTGCACGGCCACTTCTTCGAGGTGCTGAACGGGCATCCCGGGCGGTATCCGAGGAAGCACACGGTGAACGTCCCGCCCGGCGGGAAGATATCCTTCGACTTCACCGCCGATGCGCCCGGGGACTGGGCCTTCCACTGCCATCTGCTGTTCCACATGCACGCCGGGATGTTCAACGTCGTCACCGTCCGTCCGATCGACGGAGGCGCGCAATGAACCCGCGTCTGCTCCTGAGCCTGCCGCTGCTGGCGCTGGCCACCCCGGCCGTGGCCCAGCACGAGGGCCACGGCGCCCCCACGCCGCCGGCGGCCGATCCGCACGCGGGTCACGCGATGCCGACGCCGGCTCCGGCCCCCGCCGCCGATCCCCATGCGGGTCACGCGATGCCGGCCGCTCCCGCGCCGACGCCGGCCGCCGATCCGCACGCGGGCCATGTGATGCCCGCGCCTGCTACGGAAGGGACCGAACCCCCGCCGGCCGGCGACGCGTCCGCGCCGCCGCCGCCGACCGACCACGCCGCCGAGCGGTTCTTCTCGCCCCAGGCCATGGCCGCCGCGCGCGCCCAGCTTTCGGTCGAACACGGCGGTTCGACGGCCTGGAAGGTCATGCTCAGCCAGGCCGAGATCCGTCCCCGCGACGGCGACGACGCCTGGGGCTGGGAGGGCGAGGCCTGGTACGGCGGCGACCGGAACCGCCTGGTCCTGAAGACCTCGGGCGAGGGGACCGTCGGCGGCGATCTGGAGTCGGCCGAACTGCAGGCGCTGTGGTCCCGTCCGATCGGGCCCTATTTCGACGTCCAGGCGGGGATCCGTCACGATTTCGAGCCGGGGCCGTCGCGGACCTACGCCGTGTTCGGCATCGAGGGCCTGGCGCCCTACTGGTTCGAGCTGGAGGCCGCGGCCTTCGTCTCGAACAAGGGCGACGTCTCGGCGCGCTTCGAGGCCGCCTACGACCTGCGCCTGACCCAGAAGCTGATCCTCGAGCCCAGCGCCGAGCTGGAGCTGGCCGCCCAGTCGGTTCCCGAACTGGAGATCGGTTCGGGTCTGACGTCCGGCGAGCTGGGGCTGCGCCTGCGCTACGAGTTCAAGCCCGAGTTCGCCCCCTACATCGGCGTGATGCACGAACGGAAGTTCGGCGACACGGCTGATTTCGCCCGCGCCCACGGCGAGAAGGCCGAAGAGACGATGTTCGTCCTCGGCCTGCGCGCCTGGTTCTAAAGTTCTGCACTCACAGGAGTTTTCGATGAAGTTCGCGTTCGCCCTCGTCGCCTCGCTCGCCATCGTCGGCGCCGCCCAGGCTCAGGATCACGGCGGCCACGGCGGCCACGCCGGTCATGAAGCCTCGGCCGCGGCGGTGGAGGGCATCGGCGTGGTCCGCGCCATCGACGCCAAGAAGGCCTCGATCACCATCAACCACGAGCCGATCAAGGCGCTGAACTGGCCGCAGATGACCATGCCGTTCAAGGTCTCCGACCCCGCGGTCCTGGCCAACGTCAAGGTGGGCGCGAAGGTGCGCTTCACCCTGAAGGACAAGAAGATCACGGCCATCCGGCCCTTCTAGGCGAATAGGCGGGTCGTTCCGCGATCCGCTGACGCCGCCCGCTTCCCGGACCCCAGCCGGGAAGCGGGCGGCGTTTTCGTTCTTGGGGGGAAGGGTGACTACGCCGCCTGCCGCTCGCGGTTCGCCACCCCATTCCGTCACCCTCGCGACAAGCGCGAGGATGACGGGGAAGGAGGAGAGGGGCGCTACATCGAGGAGATCGGGGCCAGGGTTCCCAGCCAGGCGACCAGGGCCAGGACGGCGACCGCCGCGCCGGTCTCCAGCCAAAGGCTGCTCTTCAGACGGTCCAGGACCGGGGCCGGCGAGACGCCGCCTTCCAGGGCCGCGCCGAGCGCGGGGGTGAGCGTGAAGCGGTTCTTGGCCGCCAGCGCCAGCATGGCCGCGAAGAGGGCCAGCTTGGCCAGCAGCAGCCCGCCGTAGGGCGTGGTCCACAGGCCGGGCAGGCGATCGAGCCCGACCAGGAACAGCCCGTTGACCAGGCCGGTCCCGACGATGACGGCGACCGCCGCCGTGCCGACGCCCGAGAACCGCTCCAGAGCGCGATGGAGCATCGCCAGGCGAGCGTCGTCATTGTCCGGCCGCGTCGTGTACAGCAGGCCCAGGAAGCCGACCAAGGCGCCGATCCAGACCGCCGCGGCCAGGCTGTGGAGGATGTCGCTCGCCAGGTGAACGCCGCCGCCCGGGCCTTCGGTCGCCGCGCCGTGGCCCATCCAGGCGAAGCCGGCGCAGACGACGCCGCCAAGGCCCGCGAGAACGCCCCATCGCCGGGGCGCGAGCGCCAGCACCGCGAGCGCCAGGGCTGCGGCGGCCATCCGGACGACGCCCGCCCGGCCGAGGCCCGTCCCGCCAGCGACGAAGCCCAGCGCCTCGCCGGTCAGGCCCGCGCTCCAGGATCCGGCCATGAGGGCGGTCTGGGCGATGAGGGCGAAGGCGCCCGACGCCAGCGTCAGGCCGGCCGAGACGGCGATCCATCGAACCGCCCAACGCGCCGAGGCGCCGCTGAACAGCATGAACAGCGGCAACCCCAGCAGCACCGCGCCGCCCAGGTACTGGAGCAGGCGCAGGGGGATGACCGCGGCTTCCGGCGACATCAGTTCACCTTGAAGGCGAAGGTCCCGGTCATCCGGTGGCCGTCGGCCGACACGGCGCGCCAGTTCACGGTGTAGCCGCCCTTGGCCAGGGGGGCGGCGAGCTTGCCGGTGATCGACTTGCCGTCCTTGGAGACCGCGGTCGCCGGCTTGACCGTCCTGCCGCCTGGGGCGACGAGATCGAAGCTGGAGAAGGCGGGCGCGACCCTCTCGTTGAAGGTCAGGGTGATGGTCTTGGGCGCGGCGACCACGGCGTTGGCCGCCGGCGTCGACGCCGTCATCCGGGCGTGGGCGAAGGCCTGGCCGGCGGTCAGCAGCAAGGCGGCGGCCGCCAGGACAGCGGCCGGTCGAGAGGGGCGCATGAGGCGTCTCCAAGTGGAAGGGGTCTTCCTGGATACGCGCGGGACGACGCGCCCCCTCGTCGTCAGCGGCCGGTGAAGCGGCCAGGGCGACGTTCGGCCACCGCGCGGACGCCCTCGGCGAAGTCGGTGGTGTTGCGCAGCTTGGCCTGTTCCGCCGCTTCATGGGCCGTGGCGCGGCGAACGGCGTCGGCCAGGTCGCCGCGCAGGGTGGCGCGCGTCGCCTGCACCGCCAGCGGCGCGTTCTCCGCCAGTTCGCGCGCCAGGGTCAGGGCCGTCTCGCGCAGCCGGTCCAGCGGGACCAGCTCGTCGACCAGGCCCCAGGCCAGCGCCTGTTCGCCGGGGACGCGGCGACCGGTCAGGAACATCAGCTCGGCGATCCGCGGGCCGACCACGCGCGGCAGGCTGGCGGTCAGGCCGAAGCCGGGATGGAAGCCCAGCTTGACGAAATTGGCGCTGAACCGCGCCTCGGGCGCGGCGACGCGGAAGTCCGCCGCCAAGGCCAGGCCGAGCCCGGCGCCGACGGCGGAACCCTGCACCACGGCCACGATCGGTTTGCGGGTCGAGAACAGCCGCGCCGCCTGGGCGTAGAGGTCCTGGGTCGAGTCGACGATACCCTCGCCGGCCGGCGTGACCAGATCGGCCCCGCCGCAGAACACCTTGCCCGCCGTGCACAGCACCGAGACGCGCAGGTCCGGGTCGGCGTCGACGGCGTCCAGAGCGTCGGCCAGGTCGCGGATCAGGCCCACGGTGACGTGGTTGTTCGGGGGTCGGTCGATCTCCAGGACGGCGACATGGCCGTCGACGGCCGCCGTCACCTCGCCGTAGGCCGCCTTCATCGCTTCAGCCCCAGCAGGTTGCGGGCCACGACCCACTTATGGATCTCGGTCGGACCGTCGTAGATCCGCATGGTGCGCAGCTTGCTCTGCATCAGGTGCAGCGGCAGCTCGCGGGTCATGCCCATGGCGCCGAAGGCCTGCATCACGTTGTCGACGACCTCGTAGGCCATCTCGGTGCCGTAGGCCTTGATCATCGAGATCTCGTTGCGGACGTCGCGGCCCTGGTCGAGCTTCCAGGCGCAGTCGTAGGTCATCAGCCGGCAGGCGTGGATGCGGGTGGCGGCGTCGGCGATCCACCACTGGATCTGCTGCCGCTCCGACAGGGGCGCGCCGAAGGTCGTGCGCTGCGGCGCGTACTCGATCAGCATGTCCAGCGCCCTCTGCGCCATGCCGATCGACCAGCTGGCCATCTCGATCCGGCGGGTGCTGAGGCGCACCTGCATCGGTCCGAAGCCGTCGCCCTCCCGGCCGAGCAGCTTCCAGCCCGGCACGCGGCAATCCTCCAGCGCGATCTCGTAGCTGGTCTGGCCGCCCAGCATCGGGATGCGGCGCTGGATGTTGAAGCCGGGCGTTCCCTTGTCGACCAGGAAGGCGCTGATCCCGCCGCGGGCGCCCTTGGCCTTGTCGGTCACGGCCATGACGATGGTGAAGTCGGCCTCGGCGCCGCGGGTGATCCAGATCTTGCGGCCGTTGATGACCCAGTCGTCCCCATCACGTTCGGCGCGGGTGATCATGCCGGCCGGGTCCGAACCCGCGCCCGGCTCGGAGATGCCGATCGCCGAGATGGTCTCGCCGGCCACGTAGGGGGCCAGGTAGGCGGCGCGCTGGCGGTCGTCGACCGTGGCCATCAGCATCCGCAGGTTCGGGCTGTCCGGCGGCAGGGTGTAGGGGGTGCAGCTGTAGCCGAGGGACTCGTTGACCCCGACCAGCGCCACCGCCGGCAGGTCGACGCCGCCGACATCCTCCGGCGCGTCCAGGCCCCAGAGGCCCAGGTCGCGGGAGACCTTGTCGATGCGGGCCTGCTCCTCGGCGGTGAGGGCGGCGGGGCCGCCCTCGGCCTCGCGTTTCAGGACCACCGGTTCCAGCGGGATCAGCTCGTCCTCGACGAACCGACGCACCAGATTCTTGATCATCTGGTGCTCTTCGCTGAGCTGGAATTCCATGGCCGCGCTCCCGGTTTTCCGCGACCTTACGGCCGCCGCCGGGAGCGCGAAACGGGGACGTAGCGTCAGCCTGGCGAGAAAGGCGAACTACTCCGTCGCGGCTCGCGCGGAGCCGCCGAACAGCCGCCGCAGGTCGATCGTCTCGTTGCGCACCTGGGGTTTGGCCCAGAAGCTGATGCTGAGGATGTAGCCCAGCAGCAGGAAGACGAAGGTCATCGCCAGGCGCAGTCCGATCTGCTCGCCCAGGGCGCCGACGATCAGCGGCGCCACGGCTCCACCCAGGATGCCGGAGCACAGGATGCCGGACAGCGCGCCGTGGTTCTGCAGCACCGAATTGAGCGACAGGGCGAAGATGATCGAGAACATCGCCGAGATGCAGAAGCCCGACGCCGGGAAGGCCCACAGCGACAGCTCGGCGCCGCCGAACAGGGCCGCGGCGACGCAGGCGATAGCCAGGACGGAGAACAGGCGCAGGACGATCTTGGCGTCCAGCAGCTTGAGCAGCACCAGCCCGACCACGCAGCCGATCGACATCAGGCCCCAGAACAGTCCCACCGCCTTGGCGCCCTCCGCCAGCGGCGAGTAGCCGTGATAGGTCGACAGGAACTGCGACATCCAGTTGGCCAGGCACTGCTCGGTCCCGACGTAGGCGGCGATGCCGAGGAAGAACAGGCGCACGCGGCTGTCCTTGAGCAGTTCGACATAGGCGCCCAGCGTGCCGGCGCGCTCGTCGTCCTTCAGCTGCATCGAGGGGATGCGCATGACCAGGGTGATCAGCAGGGCGGCGGCGAACAGGCCGCCGAACAGCCAGTACAGGCCGATCCAGGGCAGCTCGGGCGGCGCCAGGCCGGCGAGCCACTGGCTGACTCCGCCGCTCTTCTTCATCAGGGCGGCGAAGGCCAGGGGGCTGACGAAGGAGGCCAGGCCGAAGACCAGTTGGCCCAGGACCGAGAAGAAGGCGAAATGCTGCTCGCCGCCGGCGGCCCGCATCAGCGGGTTGATCACCACCTGCAGCATGGCCATGCCCAGGCCGATCACGAACAGCGCCCCGACGGCGACGGCGTAGCCAGGCCAGATCGCCAGCGCCAGGGCGCCGACCATGTTCAGGGCGAAGGCGCAGAGCAGGGTCACCTTCGGCCCCACGCGCTCGACCATCAGGCCGGCCGGAATGGAGATCACCCCGTAGGCCAGGAAGAAGGCGAAGGGCAGGAGCCCCGCCAGGGTCAGGCTGAGTTGGAAGTCCTTGATGATCACCGGCATCAGCGGGCCGATGATGTTGGTCACGAACGAGATGACGAACCAGACGACGAGAATGTAGCCGACGGTCAGGCTGCGGTTGTTCATGGTCGCCCCTCCCCGGGCGGGTCCGGTGCGCCGGACCGGCGTCAAGCTTCGGTCAGAAGTCCCCTGTCCGCCAGTTCTCCCGGTCGGATGTCCTGCCGCGGAAAGCGCGAGATGATCGCCGCCGCCGCCGCGCAGCCGGCGCGCAGGGCCGACTGGAGGCCGTCGCCGCGCTGGCGCGAGAGCAGATAGCCCGCGTTGAAGGAGTCCCCGGCGCCGATGGTGTCGAACACCGCCACAGGCGGCGCCAGGTGGGTCTCGGCGCGGCCGTTCTGGCGGCCGATGGCCCCCTTCGGCCCGGTCTTCGCGACCAGGGTGGCGCCGGGGCGCAACAGGGTCGACAGCGCGTCCATCGCCCGGCCCAGGTCCGGCTCTCCGGCGAGGCCGGTGATCTCGACCTCGTTCAGCAGGACATGGTCGCAAGCCGCGATCCAGCGCGAGGCCTCGGCGCGGGTGCGATCCGTCCAGCCGCCCGGCGGCCAACCGGTGTCGATGGCCAGGCCGTAGCCCAGGTCGCGCAGGAAGGCGACGATCTCGGAATAGTCGACGCGAAGCCGCGGCAGCAGGAAGGCGCCGGTCAGCAGGGCGATCGAGTTGGCGCTGGGCGCGGGCTGGAGGTGGGGCCGGATGTCGGCCCAGGACAGCCGCTCCAGATGGCCCCGGGTGGTGAAGAAGGTCCGCTCGCCGCAGCTGTGGATCACGCCGGTGGAGACCGAGGTCGCCGCCTCGCTGACGGACAGGCAGGCCTCCAGGTCTCCGAACTGCGCCGACAGCCAGCCGCCGAGCGGGTCGCCGCCGACCATGGAGTAGACGCGGGCCCGGGCGCCGAGCCAGCGGGCCGCGAGCGCGGCGTTCCCCCCGGAGCCTCCCGGGCGGAATTCGCTGCGTTCCATGAGGAGTTCGGTGCCCACGGCGGGCCAGCCGTCCACCGGCCCGAGCACGAGATCTACACTGACGTCGCCGATGATGGTGAGCATGGGAAGGGCAGGTTGGTCCGTCTCTCGGGCGGCTCCCGCCCCGTCTTCGGCGAACGATGTGCGGCCGCTCGACCGAAGTCAATTATTAAAACTAATGGATGTAAGAAATATGTGTCGCAGGGCGTCGCACCCCTGACCGGGCTTGTGATTAAACCCAGCGGGTGGCAGGTAATCGTTGTCACGGCAGGATGGAGCGAGGGGCTCGATGGTCACTCGGGGAGCGACACAGCAATCCAGCGCGCCCCTGAATCGCCGCGTGGTGCTCGATGTGATCCGCCGGCAGGGCGAGATCTCGCGCAAGGACATCATCGACCGCGTGGGTCTCAGCCCGCAGACCGTCGCCAACATCACCCAGGATCTCGAGGCCATCGGCCTGATCGTGTCCAAGCGGCTGCGCGGCGAGAAGGCGAGGGGGCAGCCGCCGATGGCCTTCATGCTGAACCCCGCCGGCGGCGATTCGATCGGCATCAGCCTGGAGCCCCACCGGGCCTACGGCGCGCTGGTGAACCTGGTCGGCGACGTGCTGCTGCGGCGCGAGATCGAGATCGACGTCCGCGATCAGCGGCGGACCCTGGCGGCCATGGTCGCGCTGGTCCGCGAGCTGGCCGAGCGGGCTTCCGCGTCCGAGCGGCTCTGGGGCGTGGGCGTGGCGATGCCCGGACCGTTCGATGTGCCGGCGATGAGTTTCGTGGGGCCGACCGCCTTCGAGGGCTGGACCGACCTGTCGATCTTTGAAGACCTGGAAGCCGCCACCGGGCTGCCGATCTACTACAACATCGACAGCGTGGCCGGAGCGATCGGAGAGTCGCTGTCCGGCGTGGCGCAAGGCTTCGAGAGCTTCTTCTACCTGCACCTCGGCGTCGGCCTGGGCGGCACGCTGATGGTCGACAAGGCGGCCTATCGCGGCGCCCGGGGCAATGCGACCGAGATCGGGCATATCCCCATCGTTCCCGGTGGAAAGCCCTGCTATTGCGGCGCGCGCGGGTGCCTGGAGCGATACGTCTCGCTCCATTCGCTGTCCGAAGCGATCACCGGCGATCCCGACGTCGAGCTGAGCCACCCGGAGCTGCTGGCCCTGCTCGAGCGCGGCGATCCGCGCCTGGACGCCTGGCGCGCCGAGGCCGCGGCCTGCCTGCGCGCCGCGGTGGCGATCATCGAGAACATGCTGGACCCCGAGACCATCGTTATCGGCGGCTCCGCGCCGCGGATCCTGGTCGAGCAGCTGGTCGCCGAGGCTCTGCCCCTGGCCCCGTCGGTGCGGACCGACGCCTCGGACACGCCTAGGATCATCCTGTCGGAATGGCAGGAGGACAGCTCGATTCTTGGCGCCGCGGTCCTGCCCATTCACGAGCGTCTCTCTCCCCGTCTCGACGTCCTGACGCCGGTCGAGGAGCGCGCGGGGATCGAGGTCGAGCGCCTGCTGGGCCGCAAGCCGCGACGCATCAACCGCTTCTGACGTAAGCCTCCGCAGTGTTTCGAAGGGAATAATAAAAACATCCAATAGAAGTATATATTGACACGGTTCGATGACGCTGGATAACGTTGATCCTCGACAGGAGCGGCGAAAGGGCCGTGGCGCGGGGGAGGCGTCGGACCGTCGGGGTCCGGCCGTCGTGTCGAACCCGGATCATCGCGCAGGCATCGGCGCGGCGGTTCGGCCTGGATGAGGGGAGAACGACATGCTTGCTGGTGTTCGCGCGGCGCGATCGAGGCGCCGGTGTCTGCTGATGGCGGGAGCGGCCTTGACCGTGATCGCCGGTCCGGCGATCGCCCAGTCCGCGGCGTCGTCGGAGACCGTGCTCGAACAGATCGTGGTCACCGCGTCGAAACGCGAGACCAATCTGATGGACACGCCCGTCGCCATCTCCGCCTTCTCGCAGGAGAGCCTGGACCGCCAGGGCATCCAGTCGGCGCGCGATCTGGCCGGGACGATTCCGAACCTGCAGCTGGGGACGGGGTCCGACTCCGGCACGGCGGCGACGATTCGCGGCGTCACCTCCACCGACTTCACCGAGGTCGGCGAGGGCGCGGTGGCGATCCTGCAGGACGGTTTCTATTCGCCGCGGCCGCAGGGGGCGTTGGCGCTGATGTACGATGTCGAGCGGGTCGAGGTGCTGCGCGGGCCGCAGGGCACTCTGTTCGGCATGAACTCCCCCGGCGGGGCCATCAACATCATCCCGGCCCGACCGACCTTCGGCGAGACCTTCGGCTCCGTCGAGGGGCTGATGGGCAACTACAACAAGCGCCAGATCCGCGGCAGTCTGAACTGGGGCGTCACCGACACCTTCGCCCTGCGCGCGGCATTCATGGCCGAGCGCGCCGACGGCATGATCGAACAGGAGATGGACCTCACCGATATCGAGGATGCGCATTCCGGCATCGTCAAGGACGGGATTCCGGACGTCGACCAGCGCCGCAATCGCCATCTCAGCCCCAAGGATTGGTACAACAACTCCGACCAGTGGGCCTTCCGCCTGATCGGCCGCTGGCAGGCGACCGAGAAGCTGGAGCTGACCGGGACCTTCTCGTACTTCTCCGACCAGGGCGCGGGCGACATGAACTTCGTCGACTGCGAGCAGGCGGCGGGCACGGTCAACGCCTGCACCCGCACCCTGCGCTACGCCAAGGTCAATGTACCGGGCAAGAAGGACCTGACGATCGCCGACTACCAGTTGAAGGCGGTCTACGATCTGACCGACAACATCGGCCTCGAGTACCGCACCTCCTACCAGGACCAGAAGCGCTACCAGATCCAGGACGTCGACGGCGGCCGTCACGCCGCGCCGGAATGGTCGTCGATCGGCGAGCGGATCACGCCCGAAGAGCAGCTGATGGGCTACTACCCGATCTGGGACGAGAGCTGGGAGACCAAGCACAGCCGCTACGAGACGGTGACCCACGAGCTGCAGATCAAGTCGCGCGGCGACTCGCGCCTGCAGTATGTCGCCGGCGCCTACTACCTGCATGAGAAGAAGAGCATCCGCTACGACATGGAGATGCTCGCCCAGAAGACCTACTACGAGGATCCCGGCCTGCCGCTGGGCTTCTACCCGGACGGTCTGCCGGACACGGTGATCTTCGACCAGAACAAGCGGACCACGTCGTCGCGGGCGCTCTATGGCCAGGTGGACTACAGGCTGACCGAGCAGTTCGGCCTGACGGCCGGCTATCGCTACAGCTGGGACAAGAAGACCGACGAGGGCGGCGTCACCTACGGATCGTGGTGGGGCAACGAGGCCTGGTACAACGGCCTTTGGACGCCGAACAGCATCCGGGCGCACCAATCGAACAACCTGAAATGGGGCATGGGCGGCTCGGCGCCGCTGAACAGCGGCGTGCTGCCGGCCACCGCGCCGAACCATTCAAAGATGGAGTGGAGCCAGGGCACCTACCGCCTGGGCGCGCAGTGGTTCCCGAACGACGACCACATGATGTTCGCCTCCGTGGCCACCGGCCACAAGATGGGCGGCATGTACGAGATGACCGACACCTGCGCCAACGGGTGCATGAAGCTGCTCACCTACCAGCCCGAAAAGGTCACCACCTACGAATTGGGCTACAAGGGCACGCTGTTGGACGGTCGCTTCCGGCTGAGCGTCACCGCCTTCTTCAGCGATTACAGCGACATGCAGAACACCGGCAACAAGGTGGTCGGCGTCAACGAGAACCCGCTGAGCCCCAATTTCGGCGATCCCGTGTATGCCTGGGCGACCGACAACCTGACCAAGTCCCGCATCCACGGGCTGGAGGTCGAGTTCGACGTCATCCCCTGGGACGATGGTCGCCTGTCGGGCTATCTGGCCTATCTCCATACGGAGATCACCGACGGCGGCACCTATTCCGACGGCTACGCCTGCAATGAGCGCGAGTACTTCGGCCAGCCGCACTGCGGCGATCCTTCGGTCGCGAACATCAAGGGCAACAAGCTGCCGTTCGCGCCGGAATGGTCTCTGACGGTCAACTACCAGCACAGCATCCACCTGCCGGGCGGGTTCGAGCTGGTCCCTTACGTCTCGGTCCACTGGCAGGACCGCATGTTCCTGGACATCGGCAACTACACCGGCGCCCACCTGGGCCAGTACCAGGACGCCTACTGGAAGCTGAACGCCAGCCTGCGTCTGAACGGGCCCGAGAACCTCTACTTCGTCGAGGCCTTCGGCGAGAACCTGACCGACGAGGACACCAAGAACTTCGGCGGCTTCAACCAGGGCATGGTGCGCAACAGCTACGACGCGCCTCTGACCTGGGGGGTGCGCCTGGGATACTCGTTCTAGATCCGGACGCTCCGGCGAACGGAGGAGAGTGGAGATCGCCCCCAAACCCACCCACCGGCGATCTCCCCTCTCCGACCCGCTTTCCAGGTACAGCAGCAGGGCCGTCGTGATCCCTTCCGCCGTCTTTCCCTCCCAGCGCCACTGGCCCGGCCGGCCTCTGTCGGCCGGGCTCTCTCTCGCCCTGGCTCTGGCGGCGGGGAGCGCCGGCGCCGCGCCCTTGACCCAGCCCGAACTCGACCGCGCGGCCCGCGAGCTGAAGGTCGGCTTCGCGGTTCTCGAGAACGGCGTGACGGGCGACTGCGGATCAGGCGAGGGCGGCTGCTATCGCGGCGAGCTCAGCCTGACCGCGCCCCATGGCCTGCCGCCGGACGGCTGGGCCCTGTTCTTCAGCCATGTCGAGCGGATGCGGCGCGTGGACGACCCGCGCTTCCGGGTCGAGCACGTCAACGGCGATCTCTATCGTCTCACCCCCGCGCCGGGATCGGCGGGGCTGAAGCCGGGCGAGACCTATCGCATCGGCTTCCGCGGCGGCGGCTCGCATCTGTCGGCCTACTATCCGATGCCGAACCACTACCTCGCCGCCGAGGGGCTGAAGGCCCGGGTGATCGAGAGCACGCGACCGATCGTCGACCCCGAAACCGGCCTCGAGGGCCTGCCGTTCGTCGCGCCCTTCGTCGACGAAGCCAAGCTTGAGCGCCGTTCGCCCGGCGACCGAACCGTCTGGGCGACGCCGGCGCGGACCTACGCCGCCAACGCGGCGACGCCGACGGCCCTGGGGGCGGGACCGCCGGTCATCCCGTCCCCGCGCGAGGTGCGCGCGGGGACGGGAGCGTTGGACCTGTCCGGCGGGCTGGTCGTCAGGCTGGAAGGCTTCGATCGCAAGGACCTCGCGCCGGCTCTGGCGGCCGCGGGCGAGACCGGGCGCGGCGCGCCGCTGGTCGTCCGCAGGGCGTCGAAGCCTCTGCCGCTGGGCGGATACGGGCTGGCCATCGACGCCGAGGGCGTCGTGATCGAGGCCTCCGACGCCGAGGGCGCGTCCAACGGCCTGCGCACCCTGGCGGCTCTGCGCGCCGCGGGGCCGACGGTTCCGCAGTTGGCCATCGAGGATGCGCCGCGCTTCGGCTTCCGCGGGCTGCACCTGGACGTCGCCCGCAACTTCCACGGCAAGGCGCTGGTGCTGGCGGTGCTGGAGCAGATGGCGGCCTACAAGCTGAACCGCCTGCACCTGCATCTGGGCGACGACGAGGGCTGGCGGCTGGAGATCGCGGGGCTGCCGGAGCTGACCGAGATCGGCGCCCGGCGGTGCCACGATCTGGCCGAGGACCGTTGCCTGCTGCCCCAGCTCGGCGCCGGACCGGACGGGGATACGCCGGTCGACGGCTTCTACAGCGCGGCCGACTACATCGAGATCGTGCGGGCGGCCGCGGCGCGGCATATCGAGGTGATCCCCTCGTTCGACATGCCGGGGCATTCCCGCGCCGCGATCCGCGCGATGGACGCCCGCGCCCGCCGCCTGCGCGCCGCGGGAGACGAGGCCGGCGCCGCGCGATATCTGCTCAGTGAGGCGGCGGACCGGTCCGTCTACGACAGCATCCAGCACTACCGGGACAACACCATCAACGTCTGCCAGGAGTCGGCCTACGCCTTCGTCGCCAAGGTGGTGGACGAGGTTGCGGCGCTGCACGTCCGGGCGGGCCGGCCGCTGAAGACCTATCACATCGGCGCCGACGAGACGCCGGGCGCCTGGATCGGGTCGCCGGCCTGCGCGGCGCTGTCGAAGACGACGGGCGTCCCGGTCAAGAAGCTGGGCGGCTATTTCATCGAGCGGGTCTCCGCCCGGCTGGCCGAGCGCGGGATCGTGGCCGCCGGCTGGAGCGACGGCATGGGCGACGCCGACGCCCGGAAGATGCCCGCGGCGGTGCAGTCCAACCTCTGGGCGCCGCTGTTCGGCGGCGCGACGGCGGTGGGGCGCAAGCAGGCGGGGCAGGGCTGGCGGGTCGTGGTCTCGGTCCCCGAGGCGACCTACCTGGACGCGCCGAACGCCGTCGATCCCTACGAGCGCGGCTATGACTGGATGTCCCGCTTCACCGACAGCCGCAAGCTGTTCGACTTCATGCCCGAGAGCCTCCCGGTCCATGCGGAGATCTGGACCGATCTGGAGAACCGGCCGGCGACGGTGACGGACAACGGCGGGCGCGGCGCGCGCTTCGATGGCGTGCAGGCCCAGTTGTGGAGCGAGACGATCCGTTCCGATGATCAGGTCGAATACATGCTGTTTCCGCGCTTGCTGGCCTTCGCCGAGCGGGCCTGGCGGCGGGCCGACTGGGAGCCGACGCCGGCGTCCGACGGCGGACCCTATGGTCCGCAGACGCAGACGTTCAGCGCCGCCGCCCGCGTCGCCCGCGACCGCGAGTGGGCAGGCTTCGCCGCGCGAGTCGGGACCGTGGAGCTTCGGCGACTGGATCAGGCGGGCATCGCCTACCGCATCCCGATCGTCGGGGCCGTGGTCGAGAGCGGCGTGCTGAAGGCGAACCTGGAGGTCCCGGGGTTGCCGATCGAATACCGCGTCGCCGGCGGCGGCTGGGTTCCCTATGCGGGACCGGCGCCGGTGGAGGGCGCAGTGGAAATCCGGGCGCGATCGGCCGACGGTCGACGCGCCGGCAGAACAGTGACGGTAGGGGAGAGGCGATGAACGGGATGAAGCTCTGGCTGGCGTCGGGGGCGGCGCTGCTGGCCCTGGCGGGCGGCGTGGCCCAGGCGGCCGTGAAGGTGCATGTGAACCAGGTCGCGCTCGAGCGCGCCGGGCCCAAGGCGGCGGTGGTCGAGACGGACCGTGGCGCGGCCGGCGGCCGGTTCTCGGTCCTGCGCGACGGCCAGGAGGTGCTCGCGGGCGACCTGGCGGCCGAGCCGGCCTTCAGCGAATGGGGCGCGGGCAAGCGCTACTTCACCGCCGACTTCAGCGGACTGAAGGAGGCCGGGCGCTACGAGGTCAAGGTCACGCTGGGCGGCGAGACGGCGACGTCCCCAGCCTTCGTGGTGGCCGACGACGCCCTGTTCGCGACGACGGGCAAGGCGTTGGTCGAGTACTTCAAGCTCAGCCGCAACGTCAGCGAAGCCGACAAGCGCATCCGCATCTACGGGACCAAGACCTACGTCAACGTCTGGGGCGGCTGGAAGGACGCCGGCGGCGACGCGGGCAAGTACCTGTCGCACCTGTCCTACGCCAACTTCTTCAATCCGCAGCAGACCTCGTTCGCGGCCTGGGCCCTGGCCCGGTCCTACGAGGCTTCGCCCGGCCGGTTCCAGAAGGCCGGTCTCGACAAGCAGATCGTCGACGAGGCGTTGTGGGGCGCCGACTACCTGCACCGGCTGCTGTCGCCGGAAGGCTTCTTCTACATGACGGTCTTCGACCGCTGGAAAAGCCCCGGCGCCGAGCGGGTGGTGACCGGCTACGTCGGGATCGAGGGCGTCTACACGAAGAACTACCAGGCGGCCTATCGCGAGGGCGGCGGCGTTGCGATCGCGGCCCTGGCCCGCGCCTATCGTCTGGCCAAGGACACCGGCGCCAAGGGCGAGTTCCCGGCCGACCAGTATCTGGCCGACGCCGAGCGGTCGTTCGCGCACATGCAGAAGAACAACCTGCGCTACGTCGACGACGGCCGCGAGAACATCATCGACGACTACACAGCCCTGCTGGCGGCGACAGAGCTGTACCTGTCCACGAAGAAGCCGGTCTATCTGGAAGCGGCGCGGGCGCGGGCGGCGAGGCTGAACGGCCGGATGACCGCCAACGGCTGGTTCGACAGCGACGACAAGGGCCGGCCCTACTACCACGCCGCCGAGGCCGGGTTCCCGGTGCTGAGCCTGGTCTCCTACCTGGCGATCGAGACTGACGCCGCGCGGATCGCCGCCGCCAAGGATACGATCGGCAAGGCGCTGAAGGGCCAGCTGACGCTCGATGCGGCCGTCGCCAATCCCTACGACTATCCGCGCCAGCCGTTCATGACCTTCAAGGACGGCCGGCGCGGGCCGCTGCAGACCGGCTTCTTCATCCCGCACGCCAACGAGACCCGCTACTGGTGGCAGGGCGAGAGCGCGCGGCTGGCCTCGCTGAGCGTGGCGGCGCTGCTGGGCGGCCGGGCGACCGACCCGCGGGCCGGCGCGGCCTTCGGGGTCGAGCCGGCCTTGGCCGAGTTCGCCCAGGACCAGATCGACTGGACGCTGGGCCGTAACCCCTATGACATGTCGATGCTCTACGGCTTCGGCGCCAAGAACGTCCCCGACGCCGAGAGCGCCGGCGTGCATGTGCCGGGCGGCATCTCCAACGGCATCACCGGCGGCGTCGGCAGCGACCAGGGCCGGGGCATCGCCTGGGCCGAAGGGCCCGACAGCGAGAACTGGCGCTGGCTGGAACAGTGGATTCCGCACAACGCCTGGTTCCTGCTTCTGGCCAGCGTGACGGACCCGGAGGCGAAGTGATCCCGCGCGGATAGAGACTCCCGGGACGGATCTTCGCGGGACAAGCCGAGACATCGGGGGACAATCGATCCCTCTCCGCCGGGGCCTCGGGGCGCCGGCGGAGACCGACCGGACATCCCGGTCGGGCCTTCGAGCGGACCAAGGGCCGCGCGCGCCCGACCGGTCCAAATGTCCGCAAGTCTCCGTAATTTCTGAAGGAATCCCCGAATTCGCGGCGGCCGTGTTCACGGCGTTAGGCTTGGAGGATGAGCCCGCCGCCGACACGCCTCGAAACCGCCGCCCCGTTTGCAGGGCGGCGGCGCGTGGGGACTCCGGTCCCGGCGGCGAGGCCGAAGAGGGCGCTATTCCGGCAGCTTCAGCGCCTCGGCGATCGCGTCCCAGGGCACGATCTTGAAGTTCTGCGGCTGCGGCGGGCTGACGTTGCGGCCGTCCTGGACCACCAGCGCGCCGCGCGGGAAGGCGGGCCCCATCGGGACGCTGGTCACGTCCAGCCCGTCGGTCTCGGACGCGCCGTCGATGCCCTTGGCCGGATCGCCGATGATGGCGAAGGAGCCGGCGTAGTCGTGCGTCCCGTCGCGGCGGAACAGGGCGTAGCTGTTGTTGCCCTGGCTCGAGAGCACGATGTAGCCGCGGCCCTTAGGCTGCAGGTACAGCGACACCCCTTCCAGGTCGTCCTTCAGCTTCGGGTTGGCGGCGACGCTGGCGACCATGGTCTTGGCCGAACCGCCCTTGGGCTCGGCGCTCAGCTTCCAGAGCGCGACGTCCTCCTCGGCGACGTAGAGCGTTCCCAGCTCGTCGTCGGCGACGCAGCCCTCGGTCTGGCTGTCGAAGGCGAATTCGCGGACCAGCTCGCTGCGCACCTTGCCGCCGGCCGCCTCGACCAGCCGCCACTGGCGCATCTTGCCGTCGGTGTCGTTGATGAACACGAAGGTCTGGCCGCTCTTGCGGCTGCGGTACATGCACAGGCCATACGGATCGCCCAGGCCGGTCGGCTGGACGCCGTCGGACACGTTGCTCAGCCGGCCCGTGGCGGGGTCCAGGGCATAGATGGCGATGGCGTTCTTGGTGCGGTCGCTGGCGGTGACCAGGGTCACGCTCCGGCCGCCCAGCTTGAAGCCGTCGCGCAGGTCGACGTTGTTCATGCGGCCGTCGGCCAGGAACTGCACCCGCTTGCCGGACAGGTCGTAGACGCCCAGGCCGGCCTGCTTGTCGGTGCCGATGATCAGGCTCTTCGAGGGATCGGTCGGATGCACCCAGATGGCGGGATCGTCGGCCGCATCGCCGCCGCCCTCGACCGGCTGGGTCTCGACCGTGGCCGTCACGGTCGGCAGGGGCTGGGGCGCCAGGACGCGCGGGTCCTGCGGCGTCCCGGCGTTCAGCTTCAGCGCCGCGGCGATGTCGGCGAAACGGGCCAGCTTGTAGTTGGTCCCGCCCGCGTTCTCGTCGTCCATGGCGATCAGCAGGCCGCCGGCCGTGCTGGTCGCGTACAGGCCGCCGGCCGCCTCGACGCCGGTCAGCGTGAAGCTGCCGACGCGCCGGTCCTTGGCGTCGCGGTCGTAGACGTGAAAGCTGTTGGCCGAGGCGTTGGAGGCGATCAGATAGCGGGCGCCGCGGCCGCCGTCGTAGAGGGCCAGGCCGCCGACCTCCTTGTCGAGCGCGCCCAGGCGAACGGCGTCGATCAGCCTGGGGATGGTCTCGGCCTCGGGATCGGCGTGGAATTTCCAGATCCCGATGGCTTGTTCGGCGACATAGAGGTCGCCGTCCGTATCGTCGACCGTGCAGTAGGCGGCCTCGGACGCCAGGTGCAGGCGGCGGACGAGCTTGCCGGCCAATCGACCGGCGCCGTCGTCATGGATCGCCCATTGCTCGATCTCGCCATGTCCGCCCAGCGCGAAGGCGTAGAGACCGCGGTCCAGCGGGCTGCGGTACAGGCACAGGCTCTCGGCCGCGAACGGCAGGGTGATCGGAGCGCCGGTCAGCTCGCGCGTGCCGCCGGTCGCGGCGTCGAAGTCGAAGAACCGCAGGCGGCTGATTCCGCCCTCGGTGTCGAGCACGCCCAGCACCGTGGCCTCGCGGCCGCCGACCGGCGCGCCGTAGCGGATGTCCAGGGCCGTGACGTCGCCGGCGGGGATCGCGCCGGAGCGCTTGCCGTCCAGGCCGTAGACCTCGATCCCGCCCAGCTCGCCGCTGCCGACGACCCTGCCGCCGCCCGCGCCGTCCAGCGCCAGGACGGCGGTGTTCGCGCCCGAGCGGACGGTCGGGGTGGTCTCGGCGAAGGGCGTCACGGAGGGGACGGCGGTCTGCGCCAGCGCCGCGGTCGCCGTGCTCGCCAGCAAGGCCAGCATCAACCCCCGGAGGGTCCACAAGGTCGTCGTGCGCGCGGTCGTCATCCGGTCCCCCAGCTTTGCGTCCCCGGGGGGACTGCCTCCCTTCGGTAACAGAATGATGTCACCACCTCCCGGATCAGCGGTCGAGCAGGGCCATGTCGAGGCCAGCCAGCCGCTCCGGCTCGGCGACGGCGCTGATCTCGGCGATCTTTCCGTCCTTGAGCGTGAGCTGCAGCACCAGCAGCAGCTTGCCGCGCGGCGCCACCAGCAGCGCCACCGCGCCGTCGACCAGCGCCGGCCGCGCGCCCGTCGCCCGCCCGGAGAAGGAGGCCGCCACCGCTTCGGCGCCGTGAAGCTCGGTCGGCCCGCCGTAGCGGACGGCGAGGGCGTCGCCGCGGAACACGACGTCGGGCGCCAGAACCGCCAACAGGCCCTGCAGGTCGCCGCTCCGCGAGGCGGCGAGGAAGGCGTCGACGACGCCGCGCTGGGCGACCAGTCCCTCGTCCGCCGCCGTCCCGCCGCCCCGCACCCGCCGCCGCGCCCGGCTGGCCAGCTGGCGCGTCGCCTCGGGGGACCGTTCGACGATCGGGGCGATGTCGTCGAACGGCAGGTCGAACATGTCGTGCAGCACGAAGGCGATCCGCTCCGCCGGCGCCAGGGTCTGCAGGACCACCAGCAGGGCGATGCCGATCGAGTCGGCCAGCAGCGTCTCCTCTTCCGGATCGACGCCGGCCTCGCGGCTGGGGATGTCGTCCGTCGCGTCCGCATCGAGCGAAGTCTCGCGCCGCGACCGGCGCGACCGCAGCATGTCCAGGCAGACCCGCGCGGTGACCGTGGTGAGCCAGCCGGCCAGGTTTTCGACCGCGCCGCCGTCGGCGCGGCTCAGCCGCAGCCAGGCCTCCTGCACGGCGTCCTCGGCCTCGCCCAGAGAGCCGAGCATGCGGTAGGCGGCCTGGCGCAGCCGGGGGCGTTCGGCCTCGAAGCGGGCGGCCAGAAGATTTCTCTCGTCCATCGGTCACGTTTCCTCGTCGCGGTCCGTCATGCCCATGACGAACGAAATCCAGCCGATGTGACGAACGCGGCGGAGGGCGACGTCAGTCGAGTCAGACACCCTTCGAGGAGATACCGATGCAAGCCCGTATGAAGAACCCCGCCATGCTGCTGCCCGACGCCATGCAGGCCATCCTGGCCGTGAAGGCCTCGACCGAGAAGGGCGGCGTGCCGCAGTCGACCCTGGACCTGGTCCACCTGCGCGCCAGCCAGATCAACGGTTGCGGCCCCTGCATCGTCGGCGGCGCGCGGCTGGCCAGGAAGGCCGGCGAGACGGACGATCGGATTTGGGCGGCGGCGGCTTGGCGGGAAGCGCCTTTCTACACCGACGCCGAACGGGCGGCCCTGGCCTTGACCGAGGAGATCACCCGACTGGCCGACCGCGCCGACGCCGTGCCGGACGCGGTCTGGGACGAGGCCGCACGCCATTTCGACGAGCGCGGACTGTCGGCCATCGTGATGATGGCCGGCCTCACCAACCTGTTCAATCGCATCAACGTCGCCACCCGCCAGGTGGCCGGCGCCTGGGGCTAGAGGCCGGACTTGGCCAGCACATGCTTCCACTCCGCCTCGGTGACCGGCTGGACCGACAGGCGGAAGGAGGTGACCAGCGACATCGACGCCAGGGCCGGATCGGCCTTGGCGTCGGCCAGGGTGAAGGGCTTGGGCAGGGGCTCGACCGCCTTCACGTCGACACAGACGAAAATCCCCTTGGGATCAGTCGGGTCGATGTAGTGCTCGCGGATCACCTCGGCGATCCCGACGATCTCCTTGCCCTCCTGCGAGTGGTAGAAGAAGGCGCGGTCGCCGACCTTCATGGCCATGAGGTTGAGCTTGGCGGTGTGGTTGCGAACGCCCGTCCAGGGCTCGCCCTTGTCGCCGGTCGCGACCAGGTCGCTCCAGGAATAGGCGTCCGGTTCGGACTTCAGCAGCCAGTAGGCCATGGCGGAGCTCCCTCGATGATCGGCGGCAGCTTACCCGGCTCGCGCCGGAGGGCTAGGCGCCCTATATCGCGCTGATCATGGCCGAAGCCTTCAATGACCTGACCCTGTCCGCCGACCGCGAGGCCCGCTACGCCGAGGTCGCCGCCGAGATCGCCTCCGTGCTGGACGGCGAGCCGAACGTCACCGCCCGGATGGCCACGGTGGCCTCGATGCTGGCGAACAGCTTCGACCACTATTTCTGGACCGGCTTCTATGTCGTCGACCCGGCCAAGGGCGACGAGCTGGTCGTCGGGCCGTACCAGGGCACGCTCGGCTGCCTGCGCATCGCCTTCGGCCGCGGCGTCTGCGGCTCGGCGGCGGCGACCGGCCAGACGCAGTTCGTACCGGACGTCCACGCCTTTCCGGGCCATATCGCCTGCGACAGCCGCTCGGAGAGCGAGGTCGTGGTTCCCGTGTTCGGGCCGGACGGCAAGCTGATCGCCGTCTTCGACGTCGACAGCGACCGCCCCGCGGCGTTCGAACAGACCGACGTGGTCTGGCTGGAGAAGATCCTGAAGGCGACGTTCGGCTGAGGGACGTTGCGGGAGGCGACGCGGTTAACCCGCCCTTCGTCCGCTCTGTGCATGCTCCGGCGTGATGACCATCGCCGTCTCCATCGTGATCCCGACCCAGCGTCGCCCCGCCGGATTGGCGACGGCGCTCATGTCCGCCTTGGCCCAGACAGGCGTGGATCCGGCGAGCCTCGAACTGGTCGTAGCCGACAACGATCAGGTCCCGTCGGCCAGGCGCGCGGTCGAGGCCGTCGCGGCGAACGCGCCGTTCCCGGTCGTCTATGCCCACGAGCCAGCGGCGGGCGTGGCCAATGTCCGCAACACCGCTCTGCGCACGGCGCGCGGGGGGCTGATCGCCTTCCTCGACGACGATCAGGAAGCCCCGGCCGGCTGGCTGGCGGCGCTGCTGACGACCCGGGCGCGGCATGACGCCGATGTCGTCTTCGCCCCGGTCCATGCCCGGGCGCCCCAGAGCGAAGCGATCTACCGTCCCTATTTCGAGCGGTTCTTCTCGCGGCTCGACGACGCCGAAGAGGGGCCGATCGACCACTTCTACGGCTGCGGCAACAGCCTGCTCCGACGCGCCTCCCTGCCCGGCGGCGACACGCCGTTCGCCGTCGAGCGCAATCAGATCGGCGGCGAGGACGACCTGCTGTTCGGCAACATGCAGGCGGCCGGCGCACGGTTCGCCTGGGCGCCGGACGCCTGGGTCTGGGAGGATCCGATCCCGTCGCGGCTGACCTTGCGCTACACCCTGGCCCGGGCGTTCGGCTACGGCCAGGGACCGACCGAGCACTGCTGGTCCAGCACGCCGCGGGATCTTGTCGGCGTCGCCAAATGGATGCTGATCGGCCTGGGACAAACGGCGCTGTATGGCCCGATCGCCCTGGCCAAATGGGCGCTGCGGCGGCCGGATCGGGCCCAGGCTCTGGATCGTGCGGCGCGCGGGCTGGGCAAGACCTTCTGGTGGGGGCCGTTTCGGCTGATCTTCTACGGTCGAACCGCCTGACTGACGCAGCGGCAGGCTTGCCGAGGCGGCGGGCAACGGCCAGATATCGGTCGATGGACGCCGTGCACACCTTCGAACTGGGCCAGGACCCGGAGACCGACGCCCGCGCCCTGCGCAACGCCTTCGGTTGCTTCACCACCGGCGTGACCGTGGTCACCACCCTGGACGGCGACCGGCGGGTCGGGTTCACGGCCAACAGCTTCACCTCGATCAGCCTGGATCCGCCCTTGGCCCTGGTCTCGATCGGACTGGGCGCGTCCTGTCTGCCGGCGCTGGCCCAGTCGGGCCGGTTCGTCGTCAACGTCCTGCACGTGGATCAGCAGGATGTCGCTCGCCAGTTCGCCCGTCGCGACTGCGACCGGTTCGACGGCGTGGGCATCGAGACCTGGCTGACCGGCGTCCCGGTGCTGAACGGCTGCATGGCCAATTTCGAGTGCGAGACCCACCACGCCTTCCAGGCCGGCGATCATCAGGTGTTCGTCGGGCGTATCCTGAAGGTCCGCTACGACCCGTCCCACGAGCCGCTGGTTTTCCTGCGCGGCGGCTATCGGCGGGTTCACACCGACGCCCCGACCGACGAGGTCGGACAGGCGACCTCTGCGGGCGGTCGGGCGCTCTGACGCGCCGGCGTCCCGACGCCGAATTTTGTGAACACGGCTGACGCGGCGTCATACTCGACTCGAACAGTCGTTGGCCTACATTGCCGCGAACGTAAACGATAACCTCGCAGGGAGAGGACCTATGGGCGAAGCCTATATCGTCGCGGCGGCGCGGACCGCCGGGGGCCGCAAGGGCGGCCGTCTGAGCGGCTGGCATCCGGCGGATCTGGCCGGCGAAGTGCTGAAGTCGCTGGTCGCCTCGACCAAGGCCGATCCGGCGCTCGTCGAGGACGTGATCATGGGCTGCGTCGGCCAGGCCGGCGAGCAGGCGGTCAACATCGCGCGCAACGCCGTGCTGGCCGCCGGCTTCCCCGAGAGCGTGCCGGCCACTTCGGTCGACCGCCAATGCGGCTCCAGCCAGCAGGCCCTGCACTTCGCCGCCGCCACCGTGATGAGCGGCCAGATGGACGTGGTCATCGCCTCGGGCGTGGAAAGCATGAGCCGCGTGCCGATGGGCACGCCCTCCATCCTCGCCGCCAAGGCCGGCCTGGGCAGCTACATGAGCCCGCAGATCCAGGCGCGCTATCCCGGCGTCCAGTTCAGCCAGTTCGCCGGCGCCGAGATGATCGCCAAGAAGTACGGCTTCACCAAGGACCTGCTCGACGAGTTCGGCTTCTCCAGCCAGCAGAAGGCGATCGCCGCCACCCAGTCGGGCGCGTTCAAGAACGAGATCGTCGGCGTCGAGATCACCACGGCCGACGGGACCAAGGAGGTCCACACCGTCGATGAGGGCATCCGCTTCGACGCCAACCTCGACGCCATCAAGGGCGTGAAGCTGCTGGTCGAGGGCGGAGCGGTCACCGCGGCGACCTCCAGCCAGATCTGCGACGGCGCCTCGGGTGTGATGGTCGTCAACGAGCGCGGCCTGAAGGCGCTGGGCGTCGAGCCGCTGGCCCGCATCCACCACATGACCGTCACCGGCGGCGACCCGGTGGTCATGCTGGAGGAGCCCGTGTTCGCCACGCAGAAGGCCCTCAAGCGCGCCGGCATGTCGATCAACGAGATCGACCTGTACGAGGTCAACGAGGCCTTCGCCCCGGTGCCGCTGGCCTGGCTGCAGGGCAACGACGCCGACCCGGCCAAGCTGAACGTCAACGGCGGCGCCATCGCGCTGGGCCACCCCCTGGGCGGCTCGGGCACGAAGCTGATGGCCACCCTGGTCCATGCCCTGCGCAACCAGAACAAGCGCTATGGCCTGCAGACCATGTGCGAAGGCGGCGGCCTGGCCAACGTCACGATCGTCGAGCGTCTCTGACGCCGACGTTTCCCTCTCCTAGGGGACGAGACGCCCTCTCCGGAAACGGGGAGGGCGTTCTTCGTTTTCATCGACCCGCGCCGGTTGCGTAAGCGGACTCGCGCCTGAGCGGATTCGCTGACAGGGTGCGCGTGTCATCGCCTCTTGAGGCGTGACGCGTTGGGGGGAGTTCATGTCTGAAGAGTCTGCGCCGGCTTGGTCCGGCTTCTGGCGTCGCGTCGGCGCCTTTGTCGTCGACACCTTGTTGCTCGGCGTGGTCGGTTATTGCGTGGGCATGCTCTTCCATGACGCGCTCGCGTCGGTGGCGGGGCCTACACGGCTGATCGGTCTCGTCGTCGCGACGCTTTACTTCGGGGTGCTGTCGAGCCGACTGGGCGGATCGCGCACAGTCGGCATGCGCCTGTTGGGGCTGAAGGTGATGTCGACCGGCGGCCGACCGCTCGGTCTCGCCGTCAGCCTGTGGCGGGCCCTGGTCCTGGTCACGCCGATGATGCTGAACGGGATGATGGTCTACATCGCGAACGAAATCGCGATGACCGTCCTGGGGGTGGCGTTCATCGTCCTGGTGTTTGGCCTCGGTCTGGCCCAGATCGTCCTGCTGCTGTTCAACCTGCCCTCGCGGCGGCTGGCGCACGACCTGGTTTCCGGTGCGGCGGTCGTGCGAGTGTCGGCGACCGAGACGCCTGCAGGGGTCTCGCGCATCGCCGTGGGCGCGGCGGTCGGCGCGATCCTGTTGGCCCTGGGCGCCGGGGTCTGGGCCGTGGCCGCCGGCAGGTCGTTCGCTCCGCAGTGGATCGCCGAACTCGAACCGCCCCGAGCAGCGGTCGCCGCGCTGCCGGGCGTGCTCGAGGCTGGCGTGCGTGACTCGACCACCACCTTCTACGGAACGGACGGACAGCAGACGACCCGAACCCTGATCGTCACCGCCAAGGTGCGCGCGTTGCCCAAGGATCCTGGTCCGCTGGTCCGCCAGGTCGGCGACGCCGTGGCAGGGGCCTATCGCCTTAGGCCCGGCCAGAAGGTCCGCGTGAACCTCACGTCGGGCTTCGATATCGGCATCGCTTCTGGTTGGCGCAGCTATGCCGCCGATTACGCGCCGGCGGTCGCGGCGCCGGCCCCGGTCACGCCGACGAAGCCCGCGCCGTAGCGGCGATCGGTAAGCCGTCCACGCGCTTCCTTCGGCGGGAAGGCGTTGGACGGTCTTTCGACAGGGCCTAGGCCGGCGCCACGCGCCAGACGATGTTGCCGACGTCGTCCGCGACCAGCAGGCCGCCGCCGCTGGGGATCACCCCGACCGGGCGGCCCATCGCCTGGCCCTTGGCGTTCAGGAAGCCGGTCAGGAAATCCTCGGCCTTGCCGGCCGGCTTGCCGTCCTTGAACGGCACGAATACCACCTTGTAGCCGCTGACCGGGTTTCGGTTCCACGAGCCGTGCTGGCCGATGAAGGCCCCGCCGGTGAAGCGGGTCCAGGCCTCGGGCCGAGCGGGTTTGTCGCCGTCCCTGCCGACCGTTCCGGTCCACGGCGGAACGAAGGTCAGGCCCAGCGACGCGGTGTGGGCGCCGAGGGCGTAGTCGGGGACGATCGCCTTGGCCACCAGGTCCGGCCGCTGCGGCTTCATCCGCGTGTCCACGTTCTGGCCGAAGTAGCTGTAGGGCCAGCCGTAGAAGCCGCCGTCCCGGACGCTGGTCATGTAGTCGGGGACCAGATCGTGGCCGAGCATGTCCCGCTCGTTCACGGCGGTCCAAAGGGCGCCGGTGGTCGGCTCCCAGGCCATGCCGACAGGGTTGCGCAGGCCGCCGGCGAACTGGCGCAGCGCCCCCGTGGCCAGGGTCAGTTCCAGGATGCCGGCCCGGTTCTTCTCTTTGTCGATACCGCCTTCGGCTAGGTTCGAATGGGAACCGACCGCGATGTAGAGCTTGGAGCCGTCCGGGCTGGCCAGCAGGTTCTTGGTCCAATGGCCGTTCGGTTCGCCGGCCGGCAGGTCGACGACCTTCTCGCCCTTCGCCGTGATCTCGGTCTGGCCTTCGGCGTAGGGGAAGCGCAGCAGGGCGTCGGTGTTGGCCACATACAGGCTGCCGCCGATCAGGGCGACGCCGAACGGCGAGTTCAGCCCCTTCAGGAACGCCGTCCGGATCTCGGCCTTGCCGTCGCCGTCGGCGTCGCGCAGCAGGGTGATGCGGTTGGCGCTGGGCACGCCGGCGCCGGCCTTCTTCATCATGTCGGCGGCGACCCAATCGGTGAGGCTCTTCTTCTCACGCGGCGGGCTGTTGCTCTCGACCGCCAGGACGTCGCCGTTGGGCAGGCGGTAGAGCCAGCGCGGATGGTCCAGGCCCTCGGCGAAGCGGGAGACGGTGAACCCCGCGGGCGCCTTGGGCGCGCCGCCCGCCGGCCAGCCGACCGCCTTGGCCGGGTTGAGCACCGGGATCGGCCCGCTCGGGTCGGGCGGGGTCAGCTCCGGCGCCGAGCCGTAGGTGGCCTCCGCCGGCAAATCGGCCGTGCCGTTGCAACCGGACAGGGAGAGCACCGATAGGGCGGTGGCGGCGATGACGGAGACGGCCAGGGGTTTCGCGCGGATCATGTAGGGCCTCCCGCGGGGAGGATGGCATGAACCGGCCGGCGCCGATATCTCCTGGCCTCTGCGGCCCGAAGTCGCTAGAAGGCCCGCTTTCGCGCGACGGCCTCTTTCGGGTTTCCGGCCCCGCGCCCCAGGACGAGCCCGCATCAGGAGATATCCGATGGCGTGGGTCGTCCTCGGCGTAGCCGTGTTCACCGAGATCTGTTGGGCCCTCAGCCTCAAGCGGGCGGGCGTTGAAGCCACCTGGCAGGCCTCGATCGTCCCGATCGTGCTGAGCTTCATCAACATGGCGCTGCTGGCCTGGGCCATGCGCGGCCTGCCCGCGTCGCTGGCCTACGCCATCTGGACGGGGCTGGGCGCCGTCGGCGTGGCCATCGCCGGGGCGGTGCTGTTCCGCGAGGTCCTGGCGCCGGCCCAATACGGCTTCATGGCGCTGGTGGTGGTCGGCGTCGTGGGTATGAAGCTGGCCGCACCCGGCGCGGCTTGACCCAACTCCATTTATGACAAAAGGGCGACGATGCGGGTTGGCCGCGTCGTCGCCCCTCGATCGGAACGCGTTGGTGCTCAGCCGCGACGGGCGTCGCGGCGGGGCTCGGAGTCGCGCAGCCAGGGACGGTCGTAAGCCTGGCGCACATAGGCCTCGCCGGACGTGCGAAGGCTCTGGATAGCCTTGGAAACGGCGTCGCCGAGGAACGAGGGCGTCGCGGCGGGGCGACGGATTTGGACGGTGGCGGTCATGGGGGAGGTCTCCGTTCGCTTGCATCTACAAGATGGGTGATCGGGCCGATTTTCGCCAACGAAAGGATCGACATACATAATTAGCTGAGCTTATGATCTCTGCTCATGCGCACGCTGCCGCCGCTCAACGCCGTCCGAGTCTTCGAAGCGGCCGCGCGCCACGAGAACTTCACGCTCGCCGCCGACGAGTTGGGCATGACCCAGGCGGCCGTCAGCCATCAGATCAAGGTGCTGGAGGAGCGGCTGGGGCTGAAGCTGTTCCGCCGCGAGCGCCAGCGGGTGATCCTGACCGAGACCGGCCGCCGCGCCGCCGCCGGAGCCGGTCGCGGGCTCGACGAGATCGAGGCCGCCTTCGCCGAGCTGCGCGCCGACGACGAAGGCACCCTGTCGGTCTCCACCACCGTCACCTTCGCCAACACCTGGCTGGCCTGGAAGGTCGGCGGCTTTCAGCTCCAGCACCCGGACATCGCCATCCGCCTGTCGGCCAGCAACGGCCTGGCCGATTTCGTCAATGACGGGGTGGATGTCGCGGTTCGCTCGGGCGACGGGAAGTGGCCGGGGATGGAGGCGATCCGCCTGCTGAACCAGGACTTCACGCCGATGTGCAGCCCGGCGTTCCTGCGCGCTCGCGGCGGGCGGATCGAGCCGCGGGACCTGGCCCGGCTGCCGCTGATCAGCCCGCACGATCCGTCCTGGGCGCGCTGGCTGAACGATGCGGGCCTGTCGGACATCGCCGAGCAGCCGCTGGCCGGCGTGCGCCTGGACTCCCAGGCCAACGAGGGCCACGCCGCCATGGCCGGCCAGGGCGTGGCCATGCTGACCCCCTTCCTGTGGCGCACCGACAAGGCCGAGGGCCGGCTGGTCCAGCTGTTTCCCCAGGTTTCGACCCTGGGACTGGCCTACTGGATCGTCTATCCCGAGCACCGCAGCCGTACGCCGAAGATCAAGCGCTTCCGCGAATGGC
Source organism: Caulobacter mirabilis (assembly GCF_002749615.1). Taxonomy (GTDB): domain Bacteria; phylum Pseudomonadota; class Alphaproteobacteria; order Caulobacterales; family Caulobacteraceae; genus Caulobacter; species Caulobacter mirabilis. The sequence continues at coordinate 3,387,327 of NZ_CP024201.1, read as the reverse complement.
TGCTGCAGGAGCTCGGGGCTCCGCCAACTACAGGTTGGCCCTGAAGAATCGGACGACTTCGCGGTTGAAGCGCTCATGGAAGGCCGCCCGATCGAAGCCCGGCGTCGGGGCGCAGATCATCGGCGCCTGGGCGGCCAGTCTTTCCGAACAGGGCGGCAGGAAGTCGAAGTGGCCCGCGTCGTCGACCACCAGATACTCCGGCGGCCGGGGCAGGGCGTCGCGGACAGGTTCGGCGTACAGCGGACTGGGCAGGATCTGGTCCTTCTCGGCCCGCCATAGCTGTACGGGCTGGCGCACCCCAGCAAGGCGGGCGCGGTCGAAGGTGAAGCCCAGGGCGGGCGCGGCGGCGACCACGGCGGCGATACGCGAGTCGTGGCTCCAGGTCTTGGGCAGGGCGCTCGGGGGATGCGCGGAGACCAGGCGACAGTCGAAGAAGTCGGGATGGTCGCGGCAGTGCCCGGACATGCGCGTCATGTCCGGCTCGCCGCCCGCCGCCGTCAGCACCGTGAAGCCGCCGGCGGAGAAGCCGAAGGCGCCGACCTTGTCCTGGTCGAGGGCGGGGCGGCCGTCCCAGGCCTTCAGCATGTGGTCGATCACCATCGTAAACTGGCGGGGGCGTTCGGCGATGTCGGCGGCGCGGCTGCTGTCCCGCCAGTTGTCGCCGCCGTGGGTCAGGCTGGCGACCACATAGCCTGCCGCGGCCAGGGCGCGGGCGGTGTCCTCCTGGCCGCGGAAATGACCGCCCGAACCGTGCGACATGACGATCAGCTTGCGGCCCTGGCCGGCCGCCAGGTCGCCGACGCTCCAGACCCCGACCTCGATCGGCGGACCGCCGCCATCGGGAACGCTGATCGCGCGAAAGGACACCGCGGTCGCGGCGGCGGGCGACGGAGCGGGGGAGGCGACGGAGGGGACGGCGGCGGAGGGGGCGGCGGCGCCCAGGACGGCGGCGAGAACGAAGGCGGTGATCACGGAAGGGCTCCGGTTGGCGTGTCGGTTCGTCCCGTCTGGGGTTTCCCCGGGGCCTTGCGCCACACGGGTTTCGCGAACGGGCGAACGGGCGCGCCAGCCGGCGAGCGGGTGCGCTAGAGTGGCGTCATGGAGTCGGGGACCCGCAAACCACTGTCGACGCTAGCCGCGGCCTTCGTGCTGTCCACGACGCTGGGCGTCGTCCTGGGCGTCATCGGCCCTTTCGGCAGCTACCTGAGCGGCGATTTGATCCAGCGGGTCGTCTACTGGACCGTCAGCCTGTGGGCCGGCTGGCTGCTGTTCGGCCTGGCGCTATCGAACCTCTATCGGATGGCGGCGGGGCAGGGCTGGCCGCTGTGGGCCTGGGGGCCGGCGGCGGTCGCGTTGCTGACGATCCCGATCGCGGCGATCACCCGGCTGCTGGTGGACCGGATCCTGTCGGGCGCCGGCGGCGTGGGCTGGCTGGAGTGGTACGGCCAGTGCCTGATCATCAGCGCCCTCGTCAGCGGTCTCGTCCTGTGGCGGGTCGCCGCCGCTTTGCGGCGCGAAGCGTCGAGAGGGGAAGCGGTCGAGGAGGTTTCCTCTCCCGACAGCGCCGATCCGCGCGACCGGCTGCCCCGCGGACTGGGCCGCGAGGTGCTGTGTCTGCAGATGGAGGATCACTACGTCCGGGTGCACACCCCCGGCGGTTCGGCGCTGGTCCTGATGTCGCTGGGCCAGGCCGTCGCCGGGCTGGGCGACCTGGAGGGGATGCAGACCCACCGCTCCTGGTGGGTGGCGCGAGACGCGGTCGAGGGCGCCGTCGAGGACGGCCGAAACCTGCGCCTGAAGCTCAAGGGCGGCCTGACCGCGCCGGTATCCCGCGCGCGGGTCGGCGCGCTGCGGGCGGCCGGTTGGCTGGAGCGGCTCTTCCCGTAAGCCGAGACAGGGGGCGGCTTGCCTTCCTGGCCAGCCGTGCTGATCCTGCGGTCTCCAAGGTCGCGCCGCCACGCCGTTCGGAAAGGTTCGATAGGGCCGCCTCATGAGATCGGATCAGCGCCCTTGGCGCCTCGCGCTCGCAGCGACAGGCGTCGTCTTCGGAGATATCGGCACCAGTCCGCTCTACGCGTTCCGAGAGAGCTTCGTGGGGCATCACCGTCTTCCGCTCGACGCGACCCATGTGCTCGGCGTCCTGTCGATGCTGGTTTGGGCGCTGATCCTGGTGGTGACGGTGAAGTATGTCCTCATCACCATGCGCGCCGACAACCGCGGCGAGGGCGGGAGCTTCGCATTGCTCGCCCTCATCGAACGCATCAAGCCCAAGTCCCCGGCCTTGCCGGCCATCGCGGCGGCCGCGTTGCTCGCCACGGCGCTCTTCTATGGCGACGCGATGATCACACCCGCCATCTCCATCCTGTCGGCCGTCGAGGGCCTGAGCCTCCTCGACCAACGGCTGTCCAGCGCGGTGATACCCCTGACTTTGACGATCGTCGCGGGTCTCTTCCTCATCCAGCGGCGAGGCACGGGAGCGCTCGGGGCGCTCTTCGGCCCGATCATGCTGACCTGGTTCGTGGTGATCGCGGTGATGGGCGCCTGGCAGGTCGCCCTCAACCCGATGGTGTTGAAAGCGATCAATCCGGCCTATGCCGTCGGCTTCCTGGTCGGCGACCCGCTCCGGGCCTTCTTCACCCTGGGGACCGTCGTCCTGGCGGTCACCGGCGCCGAGGCGCTCTATGCGGATATGGGGCATTTCGGCCGCAAGCCGATTGCCCGGGCCTGGTTGGCCCTGGTCTTTCCGGCCCTGCTGCTGTGTTACGCGGGTCAATCGGCCCTGGTGCTGCGAACCCCGGAGGCGATCAGTTCGCCCTTCTATCTGATGGCGCCGAGCTGGTGCCTGATCCCGCTTCTGATCCTGGCCTCGACGGCGACGGTGATCGCCAGCCAGTCGATCATCAGCGGCGCCTTCTCGGTGACCCAGCAGGCGGTCCGGCTCGGCTATGCGCCGCGGATGAGGATCCTGCACACATCGGATGCGTCCCGGGGGCAGATCTACGCGCCGGCGGTCAATGCGCTGCTGTTCCTGTCGGTGGTCGGTCTGGTGCTCGGCTTCGGAAGCTCGTCCGCGCTGGCGGCGGCGTTCGGCCTGGCGGTCACCGCGACGATGGTGCTGACCACCCTGATCATCGGCTTCGTGATCTTCCGGATCTGGCGCTGGCGGTTGATCTGGGCGGCGCCGCTGTTTGGTCTGCTGCTGCTGATCGATCTCGGACTGTTCGCCGCCTCGGCCACCAAGTTCATGGACGGCGGCTGGCTGCCGGTGACGGTCGCGCTGATCCTGATGCTGCTGTTCGCTACCTGGCGGCGCGGGCGCACCCTGGTCGCCGCGGAGCTTGCCGAGGGCGCCCTGCCCACCGAGATCTTCCTGGCCTCGGCCGACAAGGTCATGCGCGCGCCCGGCCTGGCGGTCTATCTGACCAGCAGCCCGGAAGGCGTTCCGGCCGCTCTACTCCACAACCTGAAGCACAACCACGTCCTGCACGAACGGATCTATCTGCTGACCGTCGAGACCAGCTTGACGCCGACGGTGGAGCTTCGGCGGCGGGTCGAGTTGAGTGAAATCGGCAAGGGGCTCGCCCGGGTGCGGCTGCGCTTCGGCTTCATGGAGCAGCCGGACATTCCGCAAGCCCTGAGCCTGCTGGCGGAGCGTGGCGAGCGGATCGATCCCCTGCGGACGAGCTACTTCCTGAGCCGGCAGATCATTATTCCGACGCGTCGACCTGGAATGTCGTTCTGGCGTCAGCAGCTCTTCGCGGCCATGGCGCGCAACGCCGATACGCCGATGACGACCTTCGCCCTTCCGGTGAACCGGGTCATCGAGCTGGGCAGCCAGGTCGAAATCTGACGCCCGGGAGGCCGGCATGCCGTCAGGCGGGAAGGCCGATGGCGTTGAGCACCGGCGCCAGCTCCCGGCCGAGGCCGCCTTCCGCGGACAGCGCGCGGGCGGCGCCGACGGCGACGGAAAGGAACAGCCCGATACAGATCGTCGCGAAGATGCGAGCGCTGCTGACGGCGCTCCGGGGCTTAGCCATGAGGGGGTCCATAATGTTCGATGTCGAGGCGCGCGGGGTTCACGTCGCCTCCTCCAGGACCTGCACTCTAGCGTCGAGGGGCATAAGCGCTCGATACCGATGGCGGCGGCGACCATAAGGCCGGCGTAAGGGCCGATCGCCGCCGCTCACCCATTCCTAACGTCCCGCCTTCATCCTGCCGGCTCTACACGGGGGTGCGCGCATGCAGGCGGCTCTTCTTCTTCTGACGCTGCTGGGGTCGGCGGACGCTGCGGTTGAAAGTCCGCCGCTTCAGCCTCTGCCGATGGAGGAACTGGCCGGCGCGACAGCCGGCGCGGCGCCTGCGCGGGCCGTTTCGATCGTTCGCCGGGACGACGGCGTCGCGTTGCGGATCACGCTCGACGGATCGACGCGGAGCCTGTCGCCTTCGCTGAGCAATCTGGCCGTCAACAGCGACCCGGCCTCGGTCGTCCAGGCCCAGCTGCGGCTGGCGGTGGATGTGAAGCTGGACCTCGGCCGCTAGAGCCGGTCCATCCGCAGCCAGCGCACGTCGCCGAGCCAGGCTTTCGACAGCGCCTTGCGCGCCGCCGCGGCCTCCAGCTGACGGCCCTGGGCCGCTTCGCTGCGGCTCAGGCCATAGAGCGCCCAGCCGTTGTTCGGCGTCTGCATCAGCACGGCGCGGAAGGCTTCGCCGGCTTCGTCGTAGCGGCCGGCCTGGAACAGCGCCGCGCCCAGCGACTGCTTGACCGGATAGTACCAGTAGGTCGGCTCCTGGTACGGGATGCGGCTCTCGATCGCCGCCGCCTGCCGATAGAAGCCGATCGCCTCGTCATGGCGGCCCAGCGCCGCGGCGAACCGCCCTCGCGCCGCCAGTTCGGCCAGCGCCGTCAGGTCTGCCGCCGGCATGCCCTGGTCGATCAGCCCCTTCAACGCGCCCGACGCCCTGAGCCGTTCCATCGCCGACAGCTCTTCGTCGAAGGCGGCGCGGTCGCGGAGCCGAGCGTAGGCGACCGCCCGCGCATAGTGGCGCATGACCGCGGCGTAGGGGAGGCGCGCGTCGGGCGCCGGCAGCGCCAGGATGGCCTTGGGCTCGGCGAACTGCGCCATGGCCAGATAGGGCGCGGCGTCGATGGCCTGGATCCAGGCGATCCGTTCCGATGTGGCGGGGTCGAGCACCGTCCTCAGCCGTCGGGCTTCGCGCACGGCCGTGCCCATGTCGCCGGCCATCTGCGCAGAGGTGACGATGAAGTGGATGTTGTGCGGATAGTAGCCATACCGCACCAGGCCCTGGTCGCCGGCGCTGCGGAGGAAGGCCTCGTCCGCATGGGCGGCGGCGACGTTCACGCGGATGGAGTCGGCGTGGCGGCCGCGCAGTTGGTAGATGTGGCCCGGCATATGGACCAGATGCGCGGCGCTGGGCGTCGCCGACGGGCCGGACATCCGATCGGCCGCGGCCTCCGCCCGCACAGGATCGGCGGCCTCCATCAGGTGGATGTAGAGATGCCCGGCCTGGACGTGGCCCGGATTGCGGGCGAGCACGGCCTCGACCAGGCGGACGGCGTCGCCGGCGCGGCCGATCGAGGTCTTCTTATCAGCCGCCCAGTAGTTCCAGGGCGTGGTGTTCATCGCGGCGTCGGCGGCCAGGACCGCGACGTCGTCGTCGGGAAATCGGCGCGCGACATCGAGCATGGCGTCGGCGTAGGCGGCGTCCAGAGCGGCGCGGTCGGCCTTCGGGTCGCGGGCGTAGCGCCGCGCGACGGCCTCGATCAGGGCCCGCTCCATCGGCGTCGCCTTGGCGCGCAGGGCCATCGCCCGGTCCATGGCGTCGAGCGCCGCGGCCCGGTCCCGGTCGTCCATGGGCGCGTTGATGTTCGGCCCCAGCGCCAGCGCCTCGCCCCACCAGCACAGGGCGCAGGTCGGGTCGCGCCGCTGGGCCTCGCGGAACGATCGCACAGCGCCGGCGTGGTTGAAGCCGTAGGCCAACAGAAGACCCTGGCTGAAATAGCGCCGCGCCTGGGCGTCGCGCGTCGACACCGGGAACGGCGAGGTCGTCAGGTCGGGATAGAGGGGGATCGTCCGGCCGGCGCTGGCGGGCGCGGCGACCGCCGCCGCGAACAGCAGGTTGTGCGTCAGCGGCGAACCCGCGCGTCGTTCGCCGCAGACCTGCTCGGCGATCCGGCTGGGGTCCAGCGCCTCCAGCGTCGCCGCCGAGAAGCGGGGCAGGGGCGCGAAGCTGGCGAGGACCAGGCCGGCGCTGGCGACCAGGGCGGGCCGAAGCAGGCGATGCATCACAATTCCCCTCGATGTTGAAGGCGAACGCAAGACAACCTTGGATGCGTAGCATGGCTGTCGAAGGACGCAAGGCGGCGCCAACAATCCTTAGAGCCCTTGGCGTTCCGCCGCGCCTGATCGATCATCCGCCGAAAGACGGGGGAACGATCATGGACGGGACCATCGAGACGGCGGGGGCCTTTCAGCCGGATCTCTACGCCTACGACTTCGAGAACGATCCGGTCGCGACGCTCAACCGGCTGCGGGCGGAGGATCCGGTCCACTGGTCGCGGCACGGCTTCTGGTTCCTGACCCGCTACGCCGACTGCGCCGAGGTCCTGAAGGACCCGGTGCGGTTCTCGAGCATGGCGGCCGGCTGGGGCGGGGCCAATCCTCTGGCCAAGGCGGGCGGCGAGGGCGGCCAATCGAAGAGCGAGCAGGGGCTTTCCAAGTCCCTGGCCCAGTCGTTCAACCAGATGGACGCGCCGGACCACACCCGCATCCGCCAACTGGTCGTCTCGGCCTTCTCGAAACGCAACATCGAGGAGCGCCAGGGCCGCATCCGCGAGGTGGTCGACGGCCTGCTCGACGAGGCCGGGCGTAGGGGCCGCTTCGACCTGATCACCGACTTCGCCTTTCATGTGCCGATCATCGTCGCCAGCGAGATCATCGGCATCCCGAGCGAGGCCCGTGACCAGTTCCGCACCGCCTTCGAGCGCACCGCCGCCCTGATGCAGCCCAAGACCTCGGACGAGAGCTGGGCCGAGGCGGTGGAGGCGGGCCGCTGGGTCGGGACCTTCATGCGCGAGCTGATCGCGCGGCGCCGCGCGGCGCCCAAGGACGACCTGATCAGCGAGCTGCTGGCGCTGGAGCAGGCCGGCGACCGGCTGACCGAGCGGGAGCTCTCCTCGGCGATCAGCACCATCTACACGGCCGCCGGCACGACGACGGAGCGGTTCATCTCCAGCGGGCTGTATCTGCTGCTGTCGCATCCGGACCAGTGGCGCGATCTGGTCGCCGACCGCTCGCTGCTGAACGGGGCGGTCGAGGAAATCCTGCGCTTCCACCACCCGACCCAGTCGACCTCGACCAACCGGCGTTGCACGCAGGACGTAGAACTGGGCGGCAAGGTGCTGAAGGCCGGCGACACGGTCCGCGTCGGCCTGGGCGCCGCCAACCGCGATCCGGCGGTGTTCGAGGACGGCGACCGTTTCGACATCCAGCGGAAGATGCCGGTCCCGCTGTTGTCCTTCGGCGCGGGGCCGCACTTCTGCATCGGCTCGGCCCTGGCCCGCTACGAGGCCAAGCTGGCCTTCGACGCCGTGGCCGACCGCTGGCCGGGGATCGAGCTGATCACCACCGCGCCGGTGAAGGACCCGAAGCGGCAGGACCGCTATCGGGAGCTGGTGGTCGCGGTCTAGGACGCGGTGCGGAGGGCGTTCAGAGCAACGCCCCCACCACCTCGGCGACCCGTTCGCCCGAACGGACCGCGCCGTCGATGTAGCCGGCCCAGGCCTCGGCGGTCTCGGTTCCGGCCCAGTGGATGCGGCCGACCGGCTCCAACAGCGCGGGGCCGAAGGCGGTCAGGACGCCGGGGCCTGGTACGGAGACATAGCCGCCGCGATGCAGCGGAGTCCGGGTCCAGACCTCCTCGACGTAGTCGATGGGCGACAGCGCGGCGTCGCCGAAGTACTGGGCGATGTCCTTCAGGACCCGGTCGCGCCGCGCTTCCGGCGGCTGGTCCGCCCAGCGCTGCGCCGGGCCGCCGTCGAAGAATCCGACCAGCGAGCCGGTCGTCCCGTGACGGGGGGAGTGGTCGAACCAGGGGCCGAACTCGGTCCGGTCGGACAGCACCAATCCGGTCAGGCCCTGCTCACGCCAGAACGGGCGCGAATAGGCGATGTGGGTCTTGATCACGCAGCCCAGGGGCATGCGCTGGGTGAGGCCGTCGCGCCGGGCCGGCAGGGCGGGCGTGTAGTCGATGCGCGAGGCGAGGGCGGGGGGCGCGGTGACCACCCCATAGCGGCCTCGCCAGGCGCCTGTGTTCGTGGTGACGGTGACGCCGGTTCCGTCCTGGGCGATCGACTCGACCTTGGCGTTCAGGACCACGGCCGCGCCGAGATCCTTCGCCATTCGGGCCGCCAGCTGCCAGACGCCGCCGTCGAACAGGGAGTCCTGGGCCCCGCCGCGCGTGGCGATGAGGGCGCTGAACCCGCCGCCGGCCGAAGCGTAGGCGAGGAAGTAGAGGAGGGAGATCTGGCTGGTCTCCGCGGAGAAGACCGCCCGGACGAGCAGCCGGATCGCCGACCGCACGGCCGGGGACTTGGCGTTGAGCAGCAGCCAGCTCTCGATGGTCTGGGCGTCCTGCTCGGCCGCCGCCGCCCCCTCCCACGGGCGCGGCATCGAGGTGGCGGCGGACAGGGTCTCGATCTTGCCGATCACCTCGGCGAACTCGCCCATGGCGGCGGGATCGAGGGCCGGCGTCTCGCCCTCGTAGGCGGCGCGATGGCCGGCGATGTCGATAAGGTTCTGGCCCTTGTCGTACTGCGGATAGGTCGCCACGCCGAACTCCTTGGCCAGGGCCAGGAGGCGGGTCTGGGCCGGGCCGACCCATTGGCCGCCAAGGTCGACGGTCTCGCCGGCGACCGTCCCGGCCTTGGTGCGTCCGCCCACGCGGTCGTCCGCCTCCAGGACCACGACGCTGCGCCCGGCGGCGCGCAGCTGGCGGGCGGCGGTCAGGCCCGCGAAACCGGCGCCGACGATGACGACGTCGACGGTCCTGGCTCCGGTTGCGGCGGCCTGGGAGACCGCTGGCAGGGTGGTCAGGCCGGCGGCCCCCGCCGCCGCCATGCCCAGCGCTGCTCTGCGGGAAAGGCTGGCTTCCCGGCTCGATTGTCTTTGACGGTTCCTCATCTAACCCTCCCTGTGGACTAGACCCGGCCGGGCTTGGTTGTTATCCGGCTCGTACTTGTACGAACGTGGTTATTCGTACTTGTACGGACTGCGTCAAGCGCTTTCGTACAAGTACGATTTCAGGAGGATCGATGCGCCAGCCGCTCCGCGCGACCCCACGCCAACGCCAGGAAGAGGGGCGGGCGCGCGTCCTGGAGGCTGCGCTCGAACTCTTTGAAACCAAGGGAGTGGCCGGACTCAGCATCCGGGCGATCGCTGCCCGCGCCGGCATTCCGACCATGACCCTCTACGGCTATTTCCCGGGCAAGACAGCCATCATTCGTGCGCTTTGGTCGCAGGCCTTCGATCCGCTGACCGCGGAGATGGACGCCGCGGTCGCCAGTGAGGCCGACCCGAAGGAACGGCTCAGGAAGGTCGCGAACGCCCTGGTCGGGTACTGGCTGAGGTTCCCGGACCGCTACCGGATGGTGTTCATGATCGAGGACCGGCGGGAGCACGAGGACGATCCCTGGTTCATCGAGGAAACCGACGTCGTCGCGTCCTACGCCCGCTTCGCGCCGCTGATCGCCGCGGCCCGGGGCGATCCCGGCGGCGACTACCTTCGGGAAGGCGAAGCGCTGCTGTGCGCGCTGAACGGGATCGTCCATATGCTCGTGACCGTCAGCGAGTACCGCTGGGCGGACAGCGAGACCTATGTCGACCTGATCGTGCGGGGGTTCGTCGACTGACCTGGGGGAGGGGCGGGCGCTTCCCGGCAGACCCTCGTGACCACCGTGTTCTGGACCTCTTCCGGCGCGGCGTAGGGCCACGTTCCGCCTAGAAACGTCCGGTAGGCCGCCGAAGCCGCCGGGGACCAGGTGGCGCGCCTGGATTTCAGGCGATCGCTTCACCGGCTCTGCCGCGCACGGTTCCGCTTTCAGTGCAGGGGGACCCGTCCTTCGATCTCATGGATGCCGGCGCACCGGACGAACCGGGTCAGTCAAGGTTCCGAGCGACGGCTTCGAATGATCCTTGCGACGGCGGAGGCTGGCTCTGGCGGCGTCAGTTTGTATAACGTCGTTCTCGGGCGGGGTGGGCATGACTGAAGAACTCAATGCGGCGTTGGTCGGAGGTTTCATCGGCGTCGTCAGCGCGGCCGCGATAGGCTTTTTCACCTTCAGGGCGCATGCGGCCGAGACACGCTGGGCGACCACGATGTCCTTCTTCAACGAGTTCAACGGCCCGGCGCTGGTCACCGCGCGGAACGATGCGCGGGACTATCTGAAGACGCGGATGCTGCTGAGCTTCGCCGAACTGGGAGAGGCGCCTCGACCGTCCGGGGAAGATCCGCGCCACGCGCATCGATCGGTCATCAGGTTCTACGAGAGATTGGCCGTAATGCTCAGGTGTCATCGGCTATGCGATCAGGTCGTGCTTGATCTGTTTGGCAGCATCTTCGCCTGGTGGTGGAAGTTCTGCTTGGAGGACCAGCTTGGCAGGACGGACTGGCAGGCGGCATCCGAACTAGACGACCTGGCCGAATGGATGAGGCGGCGTGCGTCTCTCGATGGCCGCACCCCTGACTGGGAACGATGGTGCGCCCGCGGCGCCAAGGAACGAGCGAGCTTTCTCGCAGGTTTCGAGCAGCTGACTGTCGCCGACCAGCGAGAAGCCGAGGCGGCCTACCGGCGCGCCGCTTCCAAGTCGACGGTTCCGATCGGCATCGTCATCACGGCGACCTACACCCCCAGCACCACCGTATTCTTCACCTCCTCCAGCACCGCGTAGGTCCGCGTCTCGCGCACGCCCGGGAGGTTCACCAGGGTCTCCCCTAGGAACGCCCGGTAGGCGGCCATGTCCGATACCCGCGCCTTGATCAGGTAGTCGAAGCCGCCCGCCACCATGTGGCATTCCTGAATCTCCGGGGTCCGCTTCACCGTGGCGGCGAACCTTTCGAAGGTGTCGGCCGTTGTGCGGTCGAGCTGGATCTCGACGAAGATCAGCAGCGCCCGGTCGATCTTCTCCGGGTCCAGCAGGGCGGCGAAGCCGGTGATGTAGCCGCGCTCGCGCAGGCGCCGGAACCGATCGTGGCTGGCGGCGGGGGAGAGGCCCACCGCGGCGGCCAGGTCCTGGTTGGTGATCCGGCCGTCCTGCTGCAGCACGCGCAGCATGCGCCGGTCGATGTCGTCGAGCATTCGTCGAATGTCCTTCGGGCAGATCGCGTTTCGCCGACGATACATCGGATCAAGGCCCCGAGATACCGAGCACATTCTTCGAGAACCGGCGCATAAGCCGGAAATATTCAGTCTCAGAACGGTGGTTTCGCCCATGCCGTCCGCCAAGGCTCGTCCGTCGGCCCATCTTCCCGCCGCCTCTGCCGCGCTGGCCGCCCTCCGCGCCGCGATCGCGCCGCTGTACCGCGCGCCCGAGGCCGAGCGGCTGGCCGCCCTGGTTCCCGACGCCCGGCTGGACGCCGCGGGCCGCGCCCGGGTCGAGGTCCAGGCCAAGGCCCTGCTGGCCGACCTGCGCAAGGCCGGGTCCGAGGGCTGGGTCGAGCAGTTCCTGCAGGAATACAGCCTGACGACGGAAGAGGGCGTGGCCCTGCTGTCGCTGGCAGAAGCCTACCTGCGGGTGCCGGACACGATCACCGCCGCCGAGCTGGTCCGCGACAAGCTGGGGCGGGCCGACTGGAAGGCGCACAAGGGCGCCTCGGACTCGGTGCTGGTCAACTCGGCGACGCTCGGCCTGATCCTGGCGCGCAGCCTGATGGACGAGGAAGCCGGCACGCTGAAGAAGCTGGTCGCCCGCCTGGGCGAGCCGGCGATCCTGAAGGCCGTGGCCACCGCCATGCAGATGATGGGCGAGGCCTTCGTCCTGGGCCGCGACATCGAGGAGGCCCTGAAGCGCGCCGACCGCGGCGGCTCGGCGGCCTTCCGGCACAGTTTCGACATGCTGGGCGAGGCGGCCAAGACGGCGGCCGACGCCGACCGCTACCTGCAGGCCTACGTCGACGCCATCGAGGTCATCGGCAAGTCCGAGGGCGGGAAGGGCGAGATGCACGCCCGCGACAGCATCTCGGTGAAGCTGTCGGCCATCCACCCGCGCTACGAGACCGGCCAGGACTACCGCTGTGTTCCCGAGCTGATCGAGCGGACCCTGCGCCTGGCGCGGCTGGCCAAGCTGCACGGCATCGGCCTGACCATCGACGCCGAGGAGGCCGAGCGGCTGGAGATGAGCCTCGACATCATCGCCGCCGTCGCCGCCGATCCGGACTTGGCCGGCTGGGACGGGCTGGGCATGGCGGTGCAGGCCTACCAGCGCCGCGCGCCGGCCGTGGTCGCCTGGGTCAACCAGCTGGGCCTCGACACCGGCCGCCGGATCACCGTGCGTCTGGTCAAGGGCGCCTACTGGGACACCGAGATCAAGCGGGCCCAGGAGCGCGGCCAGCCGAGCTATCCGCTGTTCACCCGCAAGCCGGCGACCGACGTGTCCTACCTCGCCTGCGCCAAGGCGATGCTGGCCTCGCCGGGCATCTATCCGGCCTTCGCCACCCACAACGCCCTGACCGTGGCGACCATCCTCGACTGGGCCGGCGACCGCCGCGACTTCGAGTTCCAGCGCCTGCACGGCATGGGCGCGGGCCTCTATGAGCGGATCATCGCCGAGAAGGGCGTGTCGGCCCGGGTCTACGCCCCGGTCGGCGGCTATCGCGACCTGCTCGCCTACCTGGTCCGTCGCCTGCTCGAGAACGGCGCCAACACCAGCTTCGTCCACCAGATCGCCGACGACAGCATCTCCGACGACGAGCTGCTCGCCGACCCCGTCGCCATCGTCGAGGCCGCCGGCCTCCAACCGCACAGCCGGATCCCCACGCCCATGGACCTCTACGCCCCCGAACGCCGCAACTCCGCCGGCCTGGACCTGACCGACCGCGCCTTCGTCGACGGGCTGGTCGCCGACATGGCCAAGGTCTGGGCCAAGAGCCACGCCGCCGCCCCGCTGATCGGCGGCAAGACCGTCAACGGCGCCGCCGAGCCGGTGGTCGATCCGGCCGACACCTCGCGGACGGTGGGCACGGTGGTCGAGGCCTCGGTCGCCGACGTCCAGCGCGCCATCGGCCTGGCCGCCGCCGCCCAGCACGGCTGGTCGCTGCGCCCGGTCGAGGAGCGCGCCGCCGTCCTGGAGACGATGGCCGACCTGATGGAGCGCGACCGGGTCGAACTGATGGCCCTGGCCATCCGCGAGGCGGGCAAGTCGATCCCCGACGCCCTGGCCGAGGTGCGCGAGGCGGTCGACTTCTGCCGCTACTACGCGGTGCGGGCGCGCGAGACCTTCGCGCCGGTCCCGCTGCCGGGCCCGACGGGCGAGCGCAACGAGCTGACCCTGGCCGGCCGGGGCGTGTTCGCCGCGATCAGCCCGTGGAACTTCCCGCTGGCCATCTTCCTGGGCCAGGTCGCCGCCGCCCTGGTCGCCGGCAACAGCGTCGTGGCCAAGCCGGCGCCGCAGACCCCGCTGATCGCCTTCGCGGCCGCCAAGCTGCTGCTCGAAGCCGGCGTGCCGGGCGATGTCTTCCACCTGGTCCCGGGCGGTCCGGCCGCCGGCCAGGCCCTGACCGAGGACATTCGCACCCACGGCGTGGTGTTCACCGGCTCGACCGCCACCGCCCGCCGCATCGCCAAGACCCTGCTGGAGGACGAGCGTCGTCCGCTGGTCCCGCTGATCGCCGAGACCGGCGGCCTGAACGCCATGATCGTCGACTCCACCGCCCTGCCGGAGCAGGTCGTCAACGACGTGATCATCTCGGCCTTCCAGAGCGCCGGCCAGCGCTGCTCGGCCCTGCGTCTGCTGTGCCTGCAGGAGGACATCGCCGACAAGGTGCTGGAGATGCTGCAGGGCGCCATGGCCGAGCTGACCCTGGGCGATCCCGGCAAGATCGAGACTGACATCGGCCCGGTGATCGACGAGGCCGCCCGCGACAACCTGAACGGCCACATCGAGGCCAACCGGTCGAAGGTCCTGCACCAGTTGGCCCTGCCGGCCGGGACGGAGAAGGGGACCTTCGTCGCCCCGACCGTCATCGGCCTGGACAGGGTCGAGGACCTGACCCGCGAATGGTTCGGCCCGGTGCTGCACGTGGTCACCTGGAAGGCCGGCGAGCTGGACAAGCTGGTCGCGCGGATCAACGCCTCAGGCTACGGCCTGACCATGGGCCTGCACAGCCGGATCGGCGAGGCCGCCGAGACCGTCCGCGCCAACGCCAAGGTCGGCAACCTGTACGTCAACCGCTCGATGATCGGCGCGGTCGTGGGCGTTCAGCCGTTCGGCGGCGAAGGCCTCAGCGGCACCGGCCCCAAGGCCGGCGGCCCGCACTACCTGGCCCGGTTCGCGGTCGAGCGGACCCTGTCGGTCGACACCACCTCGGCCGGCGGCAACGCCACCCTCCTGAGCCTCGAAGACTAAGGACCCGCTGTCCTCCATCCGGCGTCGCCGGTTTCCTCCCCGCCTAGAGGGCGCGGCCTTGCGGTCGCGCCCTTCTTTTTGGGGGGAGAGGGGCGGGAGGCGTCCGCACCCAAGCCGGTCGTCCCGGCGAAGGCCGGGATCCAGATCCTAGGGCTCCGTATTGGCGTGTAATCACCCTACGCCGAGCCTGACGCTGGGTCCCGGCCTTCGCCGGGATGACCGGATATAGAAGCCCGGCTTGGGCCCTGAAGCTTCGGAGCCGGTCCCTACGCGGCCGCGACGTCGCCGGTGGTGCGGCGCATCCGCCAGAAGCGGATCGTGCGCAGGGCCGCTTCGCGCGGCAGGTCGTTGTAGAGATCGCCGTAGGCCTTCGCCCGGGTCATGGCCGCATCGTCGCGGTTCAGGATCAGGACGGTGAAGGTCAAGAACAGGGCCCGGTCGAAGTCGGCGGCCTTGCAGACGATGGCCAGGGCGTCGAGCTCCTTCCGCTCCAGGATCCGGCGGGCGGTGTGGAAGTCGATGTCCGCCAGTTCGGCCAGGGCGATCAGGAACTTGGTGGTCTCGCGATTGCGCAGCATCGCCGCCAGGGTGCGCGGGCCGACGTCGTTGCGGGCGATCAGGCCGCGCACGGTCTTCTCGGCCTCCGCGTAGTCGGCGGGCAGGGCGCCGTCGCCCAGGGCCACGCGCTTGCGGCCGGCGGACAGAGCCGCCTCCAGCTCCGCCGGATTGACCTCGGCGTTGCGGGTGAGGATGTGGTCGCGCAACCGGGCCTCGACCACGAAATACATCTCGTTCAGGAGGTCGATCGGCAGGCTGTCGCGGCTGACCACGGCCTCGTGCAGGTCGGGATTGTGGGCGGCGCGGTCGACCGCGCGTTCCTGCGCCCGGCGGGAGAGGGCGGCCCCCTCGTTGCGCAGCAGGACGCCCAGGGTGTCGTCGTCGCCGCGTTCGACGATGGCGTCGGACACCGCCGCCGACAGCGTCGGGCGCTGGGAGATGGCGCGCAGATGCTCCTGGCCCTTGGTCCGGGCCACCCGCATCAGATCCTCGTCGCTGAGGGCGCCGGACTGCTCCAGCACCGGGCGGGCCACCTCGATGTCGTCGACGGCCAGGTTGCGCATCAGGTTGGTCGGCGCGGCGCCGCCCCCCTGGGCCATGCGCTCGGCCAGTTCGGCGCGGACGGCGACCTCCATCTCCCCGGCCAGCTGGCTGAGGACGGCGTCGAACAGCGCCATCTCGCCGGCGGCGTGGGTCTCGCCGGCGAAGAACATGTCGGTCACGCCGCGCAGCAGTTCGCGCCGCCGTTCGCTGGAGGTTTCTGCGGCGAGGCTGATGAGGTCGTGGAGGCGGCTCGTGGGCGCGCTCACTTGTTCCGCTCCGCGCGCCCGGCGCGCTCCGCCCGTTCGGCTCGACGCTGGCGGTCCTCGGCGTAGGTGGCCTCGGTCTCGGCCACGGGATCGACGGCGCCGTTCATGGTGTCGTCCAGGACCACGCCCTGGTCGGGCGTGACGCCTGGACGCGTCGCCCAATAGCTCTGCGGCGGCGGCAGCGAGATCGGATCGGGCTGGCCGCCGTACTCGCGGACCACCGAATAGGCGCGGGCGGTGGTGGCGTCCGTCCCGGCGGCGGCGACCTGGCGCGGCGCAACGGGCTGGGCGATAGGCTGGGCAACCGGCGCCACAGGCGCGGCGGCGACAGGCGGTTGTGGCGCGGCCGCGGGCGGCGGGCCGCCGGCCAGCTGCGGCCGAGCCTGGGGTTGCGGTCGATAGGCCGGCTGGGGTTGCTGGTATTGGGCCTGCGGCTGATAGGCTGGGCGGTAGGGCGGCTGCGTCGGAGCCGCGGCGACAGGCGCGGGACGCGGCGGGGCGTACTGCGGCGGCAGGGTCGGTCGCTGCGGGGCGGCCGGCGGCGCGGGCGCCGTCGTGCGCTGCAGCCACGGATGGGCCTGCACCCGGGCGGCCGGCGCCGGGGGCGCGTCGTAGAGGCTGGTCGGCAGCGGGGCCGGGCCGGCGGGCGCGCTCGCCGCTGCGACCGGCGCGGGCGTCTGGGGCTGCACCTTGCCGGTCCAGGACAGCATGGGGCCCGCGTAGGGCGTCGGCGCGGCGGCCGGGCCGCCCTGGACGCCATAGGGCGCGGAGGCCTGCTGAGGCCGGGCGGGGCCGTAGCGATCCTCCGCCGCTTGGGCGGCGACGGCGCTGGCAGACAGCAGGGCGATGGCGATGACGGTACGCATGGTGCTTCCGGCCGACGACGGATTCGGAGCAAACCTTAACGCCGGGCGCTTAACCCCCGCCTAACGGCCGCGCCACCAGACCAGCGCCCGCTTCTCCAGCAGCTGCAGCAGGGCATAGAGACCGGCGCCCATCAGGGCCAGGACGAACAGAGCGGCGAAGGCCTTGGCCGTCTGCAGCCTGTTGGTCGCCTCCAGGATGCGCCAGGCGAGGCCCTGGGAGCCGCCCGAGCCGGCGACGAACTCGCCCATCACCGCCCCTATCACCGCCAGGCCGCCGCCGACCTTGTGGCCCTCCAGAACGAACGGCGTCGCCGCGGGCAGCCGCAGCCGCCACAGGGTCTGGAGACGCGTGGCGCCGTAGAGCCGGAACAGCCGCTCCAGGTCCGGATCCGCGGACTTCAGGCCGGTGGCGACGCCGGAATAGATCGGGAAGAAGGCGGCTACGGCGGCGGCGACCACGACCGCGCGCTCGGGATGCTCCAAGCCGGCCCAGATGACCAGGAAGGGGGCGATGGCGATGACCGGCGTCACCTGCAGCGTCACGGCCAGCGGCTGAACCGCGCGTTCGATCACCGGACTGAGGGCGGTCAGCAGGGCCAGGGACGAGGCGACGAGGCTGGCGACCAGCAGGGCGACCAATGCGGTCAGCAGGGTGTTCCAGGCCGACGACAGCAGCAGCGGCCAGCTCTCGACCAGCACCTTCCCGATCGCCGAGGGCGGCGGCAGCAGATAGGCGGGCAGGTTCGCGGCCCGGCAGCCGATTTCCCAGATCGCCAGCAGGATGGCGATGAAGATGATGGGCGTAGCGATGGCGGCGACGGTTTTCACGCGGTCTTCTCCATGCCGCGCGCCAGCAGGCCGGACACCGTCTCGGCGGCTTGGCGGAAACCCTCGGCGACCCGAAAGCCGGCGGGCCGGGGCAGGGGGCCGTCGATGGCGACCTCGCCGGCCAGCCGCCCGGGGCCGGCGGTCATGACCACGACGCGCGAAGCCATGTAGACGGCCTCCTCGACATTGTGGGTCACGAACAGGATGGCGGGCCTGAGCTCCGACCACAGGTCCAGGACGTCGTCGGCCAGGGTGCGGCGGGTGATCTCGTCCAGGGCGGCAAAAGGCTCGTCCAGCAGCAGCAGCCGGGGCCGGGTGACCAAGGCCCTGGCCAGCGACACCCGCATCGCCATGCCGCCGCTGAGCTGGGCCGGCCGCGTTGCGGCCGAGCCCTTCAGCCCGACCCGGTCCAGGGCGGCGACAGCGCGGTCGCGGGCCTCGCCTCGGCTGACGCCGGCCAGCTCCAGCGGCAGGGCGACGTTGGCGGCGGCGTCCAGCCAGGGCGCCAGGGTCGGCGCCTGGAACACCAGCGAGGTCTCGCCCTTGCCGGCGTCCCGCTGGACGGTCCCGCGTGTGGGCTGTTCCAGTCCGGCCAGCAGCCGCAGCGCCGTCGACTTGCCGCAGCCGGAGGGCCCGACCAGGGCGACGATCTCCCCGGCGGCGAGGCTCAGGTCGAACGGCCCGAGCGCCGGGCCGCGAGGGTAGGCGACCTCGACGGCGGAGAGGGCGGCGGCAGTGGGCGCGCGTTGCGTGTCGCTCATCGTCAGCCTTGCCCCCGTTTCGAACTCCGTGCGGTCAGCCGTAGCGCCTATCCCCTCCACCGTCATCGTCGGACTTGTCCCTGAGCCTGTCCTCGGGCCGGCCTTGGCCGGTCCCCGGGGGGGCATGAACACGACGGTCGAGAGATCGCAGCGCCCCTTCCGCGTCATCACGCATGGATCCTCGCGACAAGCGCGAAGATGACGGAAGTGGAGGAGCGGGGGGGATCTGCCTCTACTTCTTCCCGACGAAGTCCAGCGAGTAGGCGCTCTTGTAGTCCATGTCCTTGGGGTAGACGCCCTGTTCCGACGCCACCTTGAAGAATTCGGCCCAGCGGGCGTCGGTCATCACGCCCACGCCGCCGGTCACAGCGTCGCCGGACTCGACGACGCCATAGTTGCGCATCTGCTCGCGGGCGTTGGCCAGCAGCTCGGCCGTCATCTCCGGATTGTCCTTCAGGATCAGGGCGTCGGCCTTCGACGCGTCGCCGTGCAGGTAGCTTTTCCAGCCCGCCGCCGAGGCCTCGACGAAGGCGCGGACCACCTCGGGCTTGCCGGCGATCATGGCGTCGGGCGCCAGGACCATGGTCGCGTAGCCGGGATAGCCCTCGTCGGCGAGCAGGAAGACGCCGGGCTTGAAGCCGGCCTCCTTCTGGATGGTGTAGGGCTCGCTCGACAGATAGCCCTGCACGATGGCCCGCTTGTCCGACAGGAAGGGGGCGAGGCTGTAGTTGTACTTGCGCACCTGGGCGTCGGTGAAGCCGTACTTGCTCTTCAGCCAGACCCAGAAGGCGGTCACCGAGGCGTCGGCCAGCAGGATCGGCCGGCCCTTCATGTCGGCGATGCTGTTCACGCCCGTGCCCGGATGGGCGATCAGGACCTGCGGGTCCTTCTGGAAGAAGGCCGCCACCGCCTTCACCGGCGCCTTCTCGCGCGCCAGGTTCAGGGTGATGAAGCTGTTGGAGCCCATGCCCATCTGGACCGCGCCGCTGGACACCAGCTGCGGCACGTTCACGCCCGGGCCGCCCTGGATGATGGTCACCTTCAGACCGCGCTTCTCGTACTCGCCGGTGGCCAGCGCCTGGTAGAAGCCGCCCTGTTCCCCCTGAGCCCGCCAGTCGGTGGCGAAGCGGATCTCCGTCAGGCCTCCGGCGCCGGCGGCGGACTTGGTCGCTTCGTCCGGCTTCGGAGAACAGGCGGTCGCCAGCCCCGCGACCGCGGCGACCAGCATCAGGCGGCGTGACAGCATCGGAACCCTCCCGTGAAGCGCGGCGAGGTTAGGGGCGGAGGGGGTGTGGGGGAAGGGGGCTGGACGGCCGTCGATCGCGCATTCGCCCTGCTTCTTGTCGCCCATCCTTGCGAGTCACTCGCAAATGCAATAGTTCGGCGCCCGTCGTTATGGAATGGGCGGGACTTCAAATGCTTCGGAAACATCCGGTCGCTAGTCGGGCGCGGTTTGGTTTGGCCGGTTCGGCGTCGTTCGGGGCGCTGGCCGCGGCGCTGCTCGTCCCAACGCTCGCGGTCGCCGCAGAGGAGGCGCCGCCGCCCGCCGAGGACAAGGCCCAGGTCGAGGCGTTGGTGGTCTACGGCCGCGGCGCGACGGCCAACACCGCCGCCACCGGGCTCGATCTGACGCCCCGGGAGACGCCCCAGTCGCTGAGCGTAATCACCCGCGAACAGATCGAGGACCAGGGCGCGTTCAAGGCGACCGAGATGCTCGCCTACACGACCGGAATCTCGCTCAAGGCCGTCGACCGGGGGCGCAACCAGCTCGCGGCGCGCGGCTTCGAGATCGGCAACTTCCAGCTCGACGGCGTGCCGTTCGAGAACGGCAACATCGGCCTGGAGGAGACCAGCACGGCGATCTACGAGCGGATCGAGGTGGTGCGCGGCGCGACCGGCCTGATGCACGGCGCGGGGGAGCCGTCCGCCTCGATCAACCTGATCCGAAAGCACGCCACGGCGCGGGAGCTGACCGGCCAGCTCAGCCTTGAGGCCGGCTCCTGGAGCCGTTTCTCCAGCACGGCGGACGTGACCGTGCCGTTCACGAAGGACGGTTCGGTCCGCGGGCGCTTCGTCGCCCAGGTCTACGACCAGGACGCCTTCGTGGATCTGGAGCATTCCAAGGGCTTCACCCTGTACGGCGTCATCGACGCCGACCTGGGCGAGAACACCCGGCTCAGGCTCGGCGCCAGCCACCAGCGCGACGAGCGCAGCGGCGTCCTCTGGGGCCAGCTGCCCTACTGGTACTCCAACGGGACACGTACGAACTGGGACCGCTCGAAGACCAGCGCCGCGCGGTGGAACCAGTGGGACACCACCGAACAGGCCGCCTTCGTCACCCTGGAGCATTCGTTCAGCCCGCGCTGGTCGGCGCGCGGCGATCTCAGCTACCACCGCCAGGAGGAGGACTCGAAGCTCCTCTGGATGTGGGGCGCGCTCGACGCCCAGACCGGCCAGGGCATGAGCGCCTGGCCCTACTGGTTCGGCTCGAAGCCCGAGCAGTGGAACGCCAGCCTGTCCGTGAAGGGCGCCTATGACCTGTTCGGCCGCGAGCATGAGCTGGTCGTCGGGGCTTCGTACAACCGCCTGAGCAAC
Organism: Caulobacter mirabilis; assembly: GCF_002749615.1. GTDB lineage: Bacteria > Pseudomonadota > Alphaproteobacteria > Caulobacterales > Caulobacteraceae > Caulobacter > Caulobacter mirabilis. The sequence goes on along the minus strand of NZ_CP024201.1, from coordinate 3,366,271 downwards.
GGCTGGACCAACCGCGAGCCGGTCGGCGTCCAGCCCGACTCCGGCGACTTCCATCGCTGGGACGGTCGCTATCCCGAGCCCGTCTGGGGGCCGCGCTTCCGATCTTCGGGCTTCGGCGTGACGACGCAGAGCGGCGTCTACGCGGCGACCCGCTTCCAGGTCACGGACGACCTGAAGCTGATCGCCGGCGGCCGCCTGAGCCAATGGAAGCGCGAGGAGGCGGTGTCGCAGGGCTCGCCGACGCCCTACACGATGAAGCACGACAACGTCTTCACGCCCTACGTCGGGGTGATCTACGACATCACCGACACGGTCTCGGCCTACGCCAGCTACACCAGCATCTTCGACCCGCAGACCTACCGGGACCGCAACGGCCGGTACCTGGACCCGCTCGAGGGCGACAACTACGAGGCCGGGGTGAAGGCCGACCTGCTGGGCGGGCTGCTGCGGGCCTCGGCCGCCGTCTTCCGCGTCGAGCAGAACAACTTCCCGGTGGTCGACGAAGGCCACCTGATCCCGGGCACGGTCGACCCCGCCTACCGCGCCGCCGAGGGCACGGTCTCCAAGGGCTACGAGCTCGAACTGGCCGGCGAGGTCATGCCGGACTGGGACGTCAGCGTGGGCTGGACGCAGTTCTCGGCCGACGACGCCGACGGCGCGCCGGTCCAGGCCCACCACCCGCGGCGCGTGCTGCGGCTGTCCACCAAGTACCGGCTGTCGGGCGCCTTGGAGCGTTTCAGCATCGGCGGGTCGATGCGCTGGGAGAGCCGGCCGCCGCAGACGGCGGAAAACCCGGCCACGAAACTGAAGGAAGCCGTCGGCCAGCCGGCCTACACGGTCGTGAACCTGATGGCGCAGTACGAGCTGACCGACCAGACGACGATCCAGCTGAACGTCAACAACGTCTTCGACGAGAGCTACTACAGCAACAACACCTGGTTCGCCGGTTTCGTCTACGCCGAGCCGCGCAACGCCCGCCTGACGCTGCGCCACAGCTTCTGACGGCGGGGCGGCGGCCCTAGTGGTCGCCGCCGCCGAAGCGGATGCGCACGCCGCCGTTGACGACGAAGCCGTCGGCGGGGGCCCAGGCGTCCGTCGTCCATTCGCCCGCCGGTCCCCGGCGCGGCAGGACCAGGCGATCGTACTTGGTCTGGCGCACGTTCAGCAGGTTCTCGAGATTGAGGAACAGCCGGACGTCGCCCAGCACGATCTCGCCGAGCATTCCCAGCTCCAAGTAGGGACGGCCGCGGGAGCGGTAGGGATTGTCCTCCAGGTCCTGGGCGCCGGTGTAGTAGGCCTCGATCCCCAGTCGGCCCTTGTCGTGCTGCTCCCACATGGCGACGACGCCGGCCGTGTGCCGGGGCGTGACCGGGATGTCGCGGCGGCCGGCGCCGCCCGGGCCGGGCTCGGTCGCATCGACATAGACGTAGCTGCCGGTCACCGTGACGTCGTTCCAGCGATAGCGCACCAGGGCCTCGACGCCGATCGTCTCGGTCGGGCCCTGGAGGTTCACCAGACGTACGCCCTCGGCGACGCCGCCGGGGTCGATCGGCTCCAGCCGGACGGCGTTCTCGATCCGGGAGCCGAAGAGGGTCAGGTTGGCCTCGAAGGGGCCGGCGGCGTAGCCGCCCTCGAGCGACACCGTGTCGGCGGTCTCCGCCTTCAGGCGGCCTAGCGAAGCGAGCCGCGACAGGCCGGCGGCCTCGATCTCCTCGACGAACGGCGTCGGGGCGTAGAAGCCCTGGCCGACCGAGGCGCGGACGGTCCAGGGGCCGGGCCGGTAAAGCACCGACACCCGCGGGCTGACATGCGAGCCGTAGTCGCTATGCGAGTCCCAGCGGACGCTTCCAGCGACGGTCAGGTCGTCGTTCAGGCGATGCTCGACCTGGGCGAACAGGGCCGGCGTCTCGAAGCTGTAGTCGAAGGTCGGATAGGCCTTGCTGCGATAGGCGTCGTTCTGCACCGCCGCGCCGACCAGCCAGGAGGTCGCGTCGGTGTTCGCCGCCAGGGCGGCCTCCGCGAAGAGGGTGCGGTGGCGGTCGTCCTCGACCGTGTCGCCGTAGCGATGGCCGTGCTTCTGGGTCACGCCGGCGGCGCGCAGCTGCAGCACGCCCCAGCCCTCGATCGGCGTCTCGGAGGTGAAGCCCGCGTCCAGCCGGCGGCTGGTCTGCGTCTGGGGGAAGGCCTCGCCGGTCGGCGTGGTCCGGCCGGGCGCCGTGCCGCCCTGGCGATCCTCCCGCATCCCCCCGATCGTGAAGTAGGCGCGGCCGCCGCCGTCGCCCTCCCAAAATAGCCGTGGCCGCACCGTCCAGCGGTCGTAGGCCGGGGTGTCGATCCAGCCGTCGTCGTCGAGGTCCTGGCGCAGCTGGCGATGCTTGCCGCCGGTGATCGAGCCGCTCCAGCCGCCCGTGATCGGCGAGGCGGCGTAGACCGTCGCGTCCTGGCCGTTCCGGCTGGTCGCGTTCAGGAGGATCTCGGCCATGGGATCCGCGTCGGGCCGCCGCGAGACCAGGTTGATCACGCCGCCCAGAGCGGATGGACCGTACAGGGCCGAGGCGGCGCCCTTGATGACCTCGACCTGGCCGAGGTCCGACGGCGGGATCTGGAGCACGCCCAGCGCCTGGCCGCCGTACAGCGGCAGTCCGTCGGCGAGCAGCTGGGTGTAGCGGCCGCGCATGCCCTGCATGCGGATGCTGGCCGCGCCCAGGGCGGGCGAGGTCACCTGCACGCGGACGCCGCCGGTCTCGGCGACCATCATGGCGATGTTGCCGGGAGACATGAGGACCTTCTCCTCGATCTCCTCCTGATTGATGATCTCGACGCGGATCGGCTCGTCCTGCACCCGGCGACCCGAGCGGGTCGCCTGGACGATCAGCTCCTCGACCTCGCCGACCTCTTCGCCGGCCGGCCCGTGGTCATGCTCCTGAGCCTGCGCTTGCGCGGCGGAACCCCAGACGAGCGCGGTCGCGGCGAGGAGGAGCGGGAGGCGGGATCGGCCAGGCGCGCGGAGAATCAGCATGTGGCGCAGGCTAGATGCTCTAGCCACTAGAGGATAAAGCCTCGATCGCCTTTATGAGCGTGGTTTTTGTATGCGCACAGACGACGGCGCGTCCGGCGGCCGCCGCGAGCGACCCCTTCGGCCCGGGGCCATCCCAGGCTCATCCCCCAACGAGCAAGAGGACGGTGCTTCCGGTCGCCCGGCCGCATCGCCCTCTTACCCAAGCCCATTGCTGGACTTGCGGTCTGGAGGTCTCGGATCCGCCAGGGTCCTGGATTGCGCCAGGTCTTTGCTCATCCGCGCCGGGGCTGGTCTCCGAAGGTCTCCCTCCGGTCCTGGGGTCCTGGAGCGTCCCGCCCGCTTGGCCTTCCGGTAATCCCGTTTCCGGTTTCCCGTCTCGCCAGCGCCGCGTTTCCTCTCGACGGGTTGACTGTGCGACGAGACCGGCTATGTAGCAACCGCTCTGAATTCCCGACATGTGAATGCTTCCCGCCGTCTCGGTTGAGCGGCTGTGGATGCTTTGTGTGTTCTTTTGGATTCTGCGTGAGAAAACAGGGTTCTGCCGTTTTCCACAGCAAACTCGAGGCGACCACTCGCGAGGCCGGATCCGCGGGTCGTCAGGGCGCGGACGAGCGCGCGGCGTGAAGAGCGGAGGGTGTTCCGTCGGCCGCTGGGCCCCGCTATGAACCTGCCGACAAGACAACACGCGCGCAGGAAACCGGCATGTCCCTGATCACCACCGAGAAGCACGGCCATGTGGCGGTGCTGACCCTCAACCGTCCGGACTCGATGAACGCCCTGGGCGCGCCCGGCGACGGGGACCAGGTGGCGCAGGCCTGCGCGGCGATCAACGCCGATCGCGACGTGCGCTGCGTGGTGCTGACCGGCGCGGGCCGGGCCTTCTCGGCCGGCGGCGACGTCAAGGCGATGAAGGCGCGGGAAGGGGCCTTCGCCGGCAACGGCGTCGACCTGCGCGACGGCTACCGCAACAACATCCACCGCATCGTTCGCTCGATCTACGGCCTGGAGGTTCCGTCGATCGCCGCGGTCAACGGGGCGGCGATCGGCCTGGGCTGCGACGTGGCCTGCATGACCGACATCCGCATCGCCGCCGACAGCGCGCGGTTCGGGGTGACCTTCCTGAAGCTGGGCCTGATCCCCGGCGACGGCGGCGCCTGGCTGCTGCCGCGCACCATCGGCATGAGCCGGGCGGCCGAGCTGCTGTTCACCGGCGACGTGGTCGACGCCCAGACCGCCTGCGACTGGGGCCTGGTCAGCCGGGTCGTGCCGGCCGACACGCTGATGGGCGAGGCCATGGCCATGGCCGAGAAGATCGCCCAGCAGCCGCCGCACGCCCTGCGCCTGGGCAAGAGCCTGCTGAAGCACGGTCAGACCACCAGCTACGACACCCTGATGGAGATGAGCGCCGCGGCCCAGGCGATCAGCCACCTGACCGAGGACCATATGGAGGGCGTCGACGCCCTGCTCGAGAAGCGCCCGGCGGTGTTCAAGGGTGCGTAAGGCGGCCGTCCTGACCGTGGCGGCGGCGGTCGTCCTGGCGGGCGGCCTCGTCGCCTGCGAGCGCAAGCCGGACCTGCGGCCGGCGGCGGAGCCCGAGCGGCCCGCGCCCAAGGCGCCGGCCGCCGCCAAGGCGCCCAAGGTCAAGACCAACTCCGACTGGGCCTTCGGTCGGGGTCAGAACAGCGTCGAGATCGTCCACCTGCCCGGCGGCGACGTCGACCGCGCCGACCTGCGGCTGGTCTGCGCCAAGGGCGACGGCTTCATGATCTGGGCGCCGACGTTCAAGCGCGAGACCGGGCGAAACAGGTTGGCCGTCGAGGGCGGCGGCGAGGTCCAGGGCCTGGTCGTGGCCGACGTGGCCAAGGGCGTCCAGGCGACCGGCCCGATCACCGGCGGCCTGCTGGCCATCGTCGAGAGCGGCAAGCCGCTGACGATCAGCCACGGAACCCAGGCCCTTGGTCCGTTGGAGGCGCCGCCCGAGGGCATGCGCCGGGCCTTCGCCGACATCTGCCGCGGCCTGTACCGGGCGGGCGAGGTCTAGATGGGCAAGGAGGCGCACGACGTGGTCGCGCGCTTCGCCGACGGCGACGACGCCGGCCGCCTGCGATGGGAGGCGCCGAAGCTGGTTTTCCGCGGCCGCGCGCGGCGGGTGTTCGAGGGCGCGGCCCTGGCTGGGCTGGCGACCGACGGCGAAGATCTGGTCCTGGCCGACGGGTCCCGCTTCAAGCTCGGTGTGGTGCAGGCGGGCCGCTGGGCCGAGGCCATCCTCCGCCCGCCTGGACGGCTGGACAAGCTGGGGATCAAGGCGGGCCAGCGCGTCGCGGTGCTCGACCTCGACGATCCCGACTTCGCCGTCGAACTGGCCGGCCGGGTCGCGCCGACGAGTACGCTCACCGAACTGGATATCCTGGTCTACGGCGCCGACGGCGCCGAGGCCCTGGCGCGGATCGGCGATCTGGTCCCGCGGCTGGCTGAGCGCGGCGCGTTGTGGGTCGTGTCGCTGAAGGGCAGGGCGGCCCAGGTCAAGGACGTCGAGGTCATGGCCGCGGCCCGCCTTCACGGCCTGGTCGACAACAAGGTCTGCGGCTTTTCGGACACGCGGACGGCGCTTCGCTTCGTTCGTCGAAAGACCGGTACGTAGTCCCTCGCCATCCGTCACGAAAGCAGACTAAGGGTCGAGCATGGCCCTGCGTGATTTCGTGATCCTGGTCCTGATCTGCCTCGTCTGGGCCGCGAACAACATCGTCAGCAAGATCGTGGTCGCCCATTGGGACGTGCCGCCGCTGTTCTATGCGGCCGTGCGGTTCATGCTGGTGGCGCTGTGCACCCTGCCGTGGCTGTTGCCGGCGCCCAGGCCGACCTGGCGGCTGGTCCTGGTGGCGCTGCTGATGGGCGGGGGCAACTTCGCGCTGCTGTTCATCGGGCTGAAGACGGCGAGTCCCTCGGCGGCGGCCATCGTCTCCCAGCTGGGCGTGCCGATCACCACGGTGCTGTCGATGCTGATGCTGGGCGAGCGGGTGCGCTGGCGGCGCGGCCTGGGCATCGCCCTGACGCTGGCGGGGGCGATGACGGTGATGTGGCACGGCGCGGGCTTGGAGATGTCGTCCGGCCTGTGGCTGGTCGCGGCCGCCGCGTTGGCCGGCTCGCTGGGCGCGGTGATGATGAAGCAGATGGACGGGGTGCGGCCGCTGCAGTTCCAGGCCTGGGTCGGCTTCACCTCGATCTGGCCGCTGGCAGCCGTGAGCGCGTTCATCGAACAGGATCAGATCCCGCTCGCTCTGGCCGCCGGCTGGCCGTTCGTCGGGGCGGTGGCGTTCTCGGCCCTGGTCGTCTCGGTGCTGGCCCACACCTTCTACTACGGCCTGATCCAGCGGTACGAGGCGACGCTGATCTCGCCCCTGACCCTGATGACGCCGCTGGCCACCATCGCCATGGGCGTCCTGATCACCCACGATCATTTCGACGCACGGATGGCCATCGGCGCGACGCTCGCGCTAGTAGGGGTGCTGATCATCGCCCTGCGGCCCAATCACGTGGCGCCGCTGCTGATGGCGATCCGGAACCGTTCGCAATGAGCCTGGACTTCATCGAAGCGCCGTCGCCCAACTTCGACGCCCGCAACAAGGTCCCCGACATGCTGGTGCTGCACTACACCGGCATGCAGACCGGCGAGGCGGCGCTGGAGCGGCTGCGCGACGACAGCCGGCCGGGCAAGGTGTCGTCCCACTATCTGGTCGAGGAGGACGGGCGGATCTTCCGGCTGGTGCCCGAGGAACGGCGGGCCTGGCACGCCGGCCAGTCGTTCTGGCGCGGCGAGGACCAGCTGAACCACGCCTCGATCGGGATCGAGATCGTCAATCCGGGCCACGAGTTCGGCTACCGCGCCTTCCCGGACGCCCAGATCGCCGCAGTCATCGCCCTGGTTGGCGACATCCGCACGCGCTGGACGATCGACGACAATCGGATTCTGGGCCACTCCGACATCGCGCCGGGCCGCAAGGTCGATCCGGGCGAGCTGTTTCCCTGGAAGCGGCTGGCGGAAGCCGGTCACGGCGTCTGGGCCGAGGCGGCCTCCGCGCCGGGCCAGGCCCTGGCGGAGGGCGACGAGGGGGTGGGGGTGTTCGCGCTGCAGGCCGGCCTGACCCGGCTGGGTTACGACAGCGCCCCGTCCGGCCAGTTCGACGCCAAGACCAAGGACATCGTCGCCGCCTTCCAGCAGCACTGGGTCCAGAGCCGCTGGGACGGCGTCGCCGACGGTCAGACGCGGGCGACGCTGATGGCGGTGCTGCGGGCGGCCGCGGACTGAAGCGTGTAGCGTCCTTCGAGGCGCGACCCCGAGGGATCGCTCCTCCGGATGACGAGCATCTGAATGCGTCATGGTGAGGAGCGAGCTTCGGCGAGCGTCTCGAACCACGCATTGACCTTCCGCCCTCCAACGATCAAAACCCGTCCCGGATCAGACGGCCGGGCGGTCGCGGCGCCTCGGCGTCGAGGAAAGTCCGGGCTCCACGGTGACAAGGCGGCGGGTAACGCCCGCCCGGGGTGACCCGAGGGATAGCGCCACAGAAAGCAAACCTCCTCCGCCGCGGCGGCGGGAAGGGTGAAAGGGTGGGGTAAGAGCCCACCGCGGACCTGGTGACAGGGACGGCATGGCAAGCCCCGCCTGGAGCAAGACCGAATAGGGATTCCGCGCCTCCCTTGCGGAGGTAGGGCCGTCTCCGGCCCGAGGAATCCGGGTTGGTCGCGAGAACCGTCCAGCAATGGGCGGTCCAGAGGAATGATCGTCGCGGGCCTTCGGGCCCGAACAGAACCCGGCTTACAGGCCGTCTGATCCGCTTCGCCTCCGACCGGGACATCGCCGCGCCGCCCGGGGTTCGACAGCCGCCGCGGCGGCTGGGGCGGGGACAGGCTCCCGCAGGGTGCGTGTCCCCTGACGCGACCTCGGGGACACGCACCGCTTCGCGGAGCATGCCCCCATGCTCGGGACCCCGAATTTGGGCCGAAATGGGCCAAGGGCCAGGTTATCCCCATTATACTTAACAGGTTCTCAGTATGTTCTGTGGATAAGTGTCTTTCTTGCCCCAAGAGACCCTGCGACATACTTGTTTTCACGAAGAAACGACCCTTCGTGTCATTGCGTCCCAGTTCGTCCCATGTTAACCCAACTTCTATCGCCGAAGGGGTCGGCGGTCGTCGAGTCAGGGCTTGGGCAGGGTGTTCCTCTCGACCTTCGAAAAGCAGCTGGACAGCAAGCGGCGCATCGTCGTGCCGCATGAGTTCCGTGCTGCGGTCGGCCAGCCTTTCGACGGCGTCTTCTGCTTCCCTGCGATCGAGGCCGACTGCCTGGAAGGCGGCGGCAAGGCCCTGTTCGACCGCTATGTCGCCCTGATCGAGGAGTTGCCGTTCGGCGACCCGCTGCGCTCGGCGCTGGAGGCGACCGTCTATGGCGGCATGGCCCGGATGAGTTTCGACGACGCCGGCCGCATCACCCTGCCGCCCGCCCTGTGCGACATGTTCGGCCTGGCCGCCGGCGACTGGATCTCGGTCGTGGGCATGGGCGAGCGCTTCCAGATCTGGCCGCGCGAGGCCTTCCAGGCCCATCGCGCCGCCGCCCGCGACGCCGCCCGTTCGGGCTTGGCCGAGCTGCGCGCCGCCCAGCGCGCCCGCATCGCCGGAGCGGCCGGATGAGCGAGGGTCCCCACGTCTCCGTCCTGCTGGGCGAGGTGGTCGAGGCGCTGAAGCCGACGTCGGGCGAAACCATCGTCGACGGCACCTTCGGCGCGGGCGGCTACAGCCGCGCCTTCCTCGAGGGCGGCGCGGCCGTCGTGGCCTTCGATCGCGACCCGAGCGCCCGCCGCTTCGCCGCGCCGCTGGAGGCCGGCGGCCGGTTTCGGCTGGTCGAGGACCGCTTCTCCAACATGGCCGAGCATTTCGCGCCCGGTTCGGTCGACGGGGTCGCGCTCGACATCGGCGTGTCGTCGATGCAGCTGGACGAGGCTGATCGCGGCTTTTCCTTCATGCGCGACGGTCCGTTGGACATGAGAATGGGCGGCGACGTGCCCAGCGCGGCCGACCTGATCAACACCGCCGACCAGGCCGAACTGGCCCGTATCTTCTGGGTCTACGGCGAGGAGCGCGAGAGCCGCCGGGTGGCGTCCTTCATCGTGCGCCGCCGGGCCGAGCGACCGTTCGAGCGCACCCTGGATCTGGCCGAGGTGGTCGAGAGGGCCCTGGGCGGCCGCCGCGGCGCCAAGGTGCATCCGGCCACCAAGACCTTTCAGGCCCTGCGCATCGCCGTGAACGAGGAACTTTCCGAGCTCGAACAAGGGCTTGTCGCGGCCGAGCGAATCTTGAAGAGCGGGGGGCGACTGGCCGTCGTCACCTTCCACTCCCTCGAAGACCGCATCGTGAAAGCCTTCTTCGCCGCCCGCGCCGGTCGCCTGCCGGGCGGCTCGCGCCATGCCCCGCCGGTGAGCGGCGGCCCGGCGCCCACCTTCGATCTGCCGTTCAAGGGTCACATCGATCCGACGGAAGCCGAGATCGCCGCCAATCCGCGCGCGCGCTCGGCCAAACTGCGCGCCGGGGTTCGCACCGACGCGCCCGCATGGAGGGACGCCGCATGATCGGACGCATGGTCCAGGCGCTGTTCAACCACCGCACCCGCGGGTTCCGCACGATCAACGTCGCGCTGGCCTCGGGGCTGCTGGTCCTGGCGGTCGGGGTCAATCTGGCCAAGACCTTCGCCGGCAAAGAGCGCACCCAGATCGGCCAGGTCGAGCGGGACATCGACAAGGAGCGGGTCCGCATCCGCGTCCTGGAGGCCGAGGTCGCCCACCTGGAGCAGCCCGAGCGGCTGGAGCGGCTGTCGCGCGCCTACCTGGCCATGGAGCCGGTGCAGGCCAAGCAGGAGGCGACGCCCGACACGGTGATCGCCGTCGCCCAACGCGGCGCGAACGGCGGCGCGCGCGCCACTCCGGCCGGGGGCGCGTTCTGATCCCATGAGCATTCCCGACCTCGCCCCGCAACGGTACCCGGCGCTCTGGCGCTGGATCATCGAGCGTGTCTGGCGGGTCGAGCACGCCTTTGAGCGCGCCCACGCCGACGGCAAGGCCGAGAACGACACCCGCATCCGCATCTTCGTCGTCCTGGCGCTGTTCCTGGTCGGCTTCACGGTGATGGCCGGCGGGGCCGTCTACTCGGCCGTGCTGTCCGATGCGGGGCAGGGCGGCAGGGCCTACGCCGGCGTTCCCAAGCGCGCCGACCTGGTCGACCGCGAAGGCCGGCTGCTGGCCGCGAACCTGACCCACTACACCCTGTCGGTCGACGTGCGGGAGATGTGGAGCAAGCGCGAGACCCGCGAGGCTCTGCTCAAGGCGCTGCCGCGGCTGACCGCCAAGCAGGTCGACAAGGCCCTGTCCGCCCAGAAGCGCGGCGTCGTGCTGCGCGGCCTGACCCCGGCCGAGAAGGCGCGGGTCCACGATCTGGGCCTGCCGGGCGTGGTCTTCGATCCCGAGGAGCGTCGGGTCTATCCGCTGGGCGCCCTGGCCTCGCATCTGCTGGGCTACGACGAGAAGGGCGGCGATCCGGTCGCCGGCGCCGAGAAGGCGTTGGCCAAGGACATCCTGGCCGCCGGCGCCGAGGGCAAGCCGGTGGCGCTGTCCATCGACGTCCGGGTCCAGGCCGCCGTCGAGGAGGAGCTGGCCGCCGCCGCGGCCGAGTACCAGCCCAAGGGCGCCGTGGGCCTGGTGACCGACGTCCAGACCGGCGAGATCCTGGCGATGGCCAGCTGGCCGGACTTCGATCCCAACGCGCCCGGCCGGGCGACCCCCGAGCAGCTGCGCAACCGCGCGGCGGCGTCGGTGTTCGAGATGGGCTCGACCTTCAAGGCCTTCACCGTGGCGATCGGCCTGGACGCCCATGTGGCCAGCCCGGACTCGACCTTCGACGCCACCCAGCCGCTGAAGATGGGCTACCGCACCATCCATGACTTCCATGGCACCAACCGCATCCTGACCCTGCGCGAGGTGTTCAACCACTCGTCCAACATCGGCACCGCCCGGCTGGCGCTGGCCGTGGGGCCCGAGCGGATGGAGCGCTACTTCCAGGCTCTTGGCCTAACCAAGCGGGCCCAGGTCGAGCTGCTGGAGTCCACCCGTCCGCTGACCCCGAAGAAGTGGGACGAGGACGACATGGCCTCGGTCTCGTTCGGCCACGGCATCAACGTCTCGCCGCTGGCCCTGGCCCAGGCGATGGGCGCGATCCTGAACGGGGGCCGGATGATTCCGCTGACCATCCGCAAGCTGCCGGCCGACCTCCGGCCTCAGGGCGAGCGGGTGATGTCGGAGCAGACCGCCATCTCGATGCTGCAGATCATGCGCGGCAACGTCGTCGGCGGCACGGGCCGGAAGGCCGACGCGCCGGGGCTGATGGTCGGCGGCAAGACCGGCACCGGCGAGAAGTACGACCCCGAGATCCGCGGCTACAGCCACTACAAGCAGGTCGGCTCGTTCGCGGCCGTCTTCCCGACCGACGGGCCCGTCGACACCAAGCGCTACTTCGTGCTGGTGCTGATGGACGAGCCCCAGGGCGCGGTGCGCACCGGCGGCTGGGTCGCGGCTCCCGCCGTCGGCCGGATCATCAACCGCATCGGGCCGTTCCTGGGGGTGGAGCGCCGCCCCGAGGAGCCCAAGGCGGCCACCATCATCGCGGCCGGCCCCGCCGCCGCCCAACCGGAGACCGGACTGTGAGCCTGCGCCTGTCAGACCTCGTGAAGCGCGAGCTCGCCGACGATCCGGCGATCAAGGGCGTCACCGCCGACAGCCGCAAGGTGAAGCCGGGCTATCTGTTCGCGGCCCTGCCGGGCTCGACCGTGGACGGCCGCAAGTTCATCCCCGGCGCGATCGAGGCGGGCGCCGCCGCCGTGCTGGCGCCGGACGATGTCGGCGGCCTGCCGGTTCCGGTCGTGCACGCGGGCGACCTGCGCCGCGCCTACGCCCTGGCGGCGGCCAACTTCTGGGGCCGCCAGCCAGCCGTCTGCGTGGCCGTCACGGGCACCAACGGCAAGACCTCGGTGGCCACCTTCTGCCGCCAGATCTTCGCCGCCGCCGGGCACAAGTCGGCCAGCATGGGCACGCTGGGCGTGACCATCAGCGATCCCTGCGGCCCCGACGAGCAGATCACCCCGCCGGGCCTGACCACGCCCGACGCCGCCGACGTCGCCGAGCTGCTGGCGACCCTGGCCGAGAAGGGCGTCACCCACCTGGCGCTGGAGGCCAGCTCGCACGGGATCGACCAGCGCCGCCTGGACGGCGTGAAGCTCGCCGCCGCCGGCTATCTGAACCTGACCCAGGACCACCTCGACTATCACGGCACCATGGGCGTCTACCGGGCGGCCAAGCTGCGGCTGTTCGAGACCCTGCTGCCGCGCGGCGGGACGGCCGTGCTGAACGCCGACAGCGACCAGTTCCCGGCCTTCGCCGCCGCCGCGACCGAGGCCGGCCAGACCATCATCTCCACCGGCAAGGCCGGGGAGGGCGTCCGCATGGCCGACCGCCTGCTGACTCCCGAGGGGCAGCGGCTGAAGCTGATCTACGCGGGCGAGGAGTACGACGTGCGCCTGCCGCTGGCGGGCGGCTTCCAGGCCGACAACGCCCTGGTGGCGGCGGGCCTGTGCATCGCGGCGGGGATCGATCCGGCGGCGGTGTTCATCGCGCTGGAAGGTCTGCGCGGCGCGCCGGGCCGGCTTCAGCGCGTCGGGACCGGCCGGACCGGCGGCGAGGCCTATGTCGACTACGCCCATACGCCGGACGGGCTGGAGACGGTGCTGAAGGCCCTGCGTCCGCACACGCTGGGCAAGCTGGTCGCCGTCTTCGGCGCCGGCGGCGACCGCGACCGCACCAAGCGGCCGATCATGGGCGAGATCGTCGCCCGGCTGGCCGACGTGGCCATCATCACCGACGACAACCCGCGCTCGGAAGACCCCGCCGCGATCCGCGCCCAGGTGCAGGATGGCGCGCCCGACGCGCAGAACATCGGCGACCGTCGCGAGGCCATACGCGCCGCCGTCGCCCTGCTGAACGAGGGCGACGTGCTGGTCGTGGCCGGCAAGGGTCACGAGCAGGGCCAGACCATCGCCGGCGTCACTCATCCGTTCGACGACGTGACCGAGACCGCCGCCGCCCTGGGCCTGGAGCATGCTCATGGCTGAGCCGCTCTGGACCTCTGACGAGATCGGCGCCGCCACCGGCGGGCGTGTCGTCGCGGGACCGTTCGCGGTGAGCGGCGTGTCGATCGACAGCCGCTCGGTCGAGCCGGGCGATCTGTTCGTGGCCCTGGCCGGCGCGCGGGACGGGCATGAGTTCGCCGCCGGCGCCCTGGCCTCGGGCGCGGCGGCGGTGCTGGCGCGCAAGCCGGTGCAGGGGCCGCATGTGCTGGTCGAGGACACCCTGGGCGCGTTGGAGAAGCTCGGCGTCGCGGCGCGGGACCGCAGCCCGGCCCGCCGCGCGGCGATCACCGGTTCGGTCGGCAAGACCAGCGTCACCCAGGCGGTGGCCGCGGGCCTGGCCCTGGCCGGTCGCTGGCACTCGTCGGTGAAATCCTACAACAACCACATCGGCGTGCCGCTGACCCTGGCGCGGATGCCGCGCGACACCGAGCGCGCCGTGTTCGAGATCGGCATGAACCACGCCGACGAGATCGGGCCGCTGTCGCGCTTCGTTCAGCCGGACGTGGTCGCCATCACCACCGTCGGGCCGGTGCATATCGAGAACTTCCCGAACGGCGAGCGCGGCGTCGCCCTGGCGAAGGCCGAGATCTTCCAGGGCCTGAAGCCCGGCGGCGTCGCGGTGCTGAACGCCGACAACGTCTGGTTCGACCTGCTGCGCGAGGAGGCCGGCAAGGTCGGCGCGCGCGTGCGGAGCTTCGGCACGGGCGAGGACGCCGACGCCCGGCTGCTGGCCTTCGAGCCGGCCGACGGCCGCGTGCGGGTGCGCGCGCTGGTCGACGGCGAGACGTTGAGCTTCCCGCTGCGCCAGACCGGTCTGCACTGGGGGCTCAACAGTCTCTGCGTGCTGCTGACTCTGGAGGCGATGGACGTCTCGCGCGACACGGCCCTGGCGGCGCTGGAGGGCTTCGCGCCCCTGGCTGGCCGTGGGGCCGAGAAGACCGTCGCCATCCCCGGCGGGGTCTTCACCCTGATCGACGAGAGCTACAACGCCAACCCGATCTCGATGGAGGCGGCGTTCCGCACCCTGGGCGCGCGCGCCGCGCCGGGGCGACGGATCGTCGCGCTGACCGACATGCTGGAGCTGGGCGAGCAGGCCCCGAGCTTCCATGCAGGCCTTGCCGCGCCGATCGAAGCGGCCGACGTCGACCTGGTGTTCGCCGCCGGGCCGATGATGAAATCGCTCTGGGACGCCCTTCCGCCGACTCGTCGCGGCGGCTACGCCGAAACGGCGGCGCAGCTGGCGCCGCTGGTCGCATCGGCCGTAGAGCCGGGCGATCTGGTGATGGTGAAGGGGTCGAACGGAAGCCGCGCGGGCGTCATCGCCGCCGCGCTGGCCGCGCTCGATCATGCAGGGGACAAGGCCTGATGCTGTATCTGCTCTACGAGCTGCGGGATCATCTCCCGGCCCTGAACCTGCTCAAGTATCTGACCTTCCGGACGCTGATGGCGACCGTGACCGGCTACGTCATCGCCGTGGCGATGGGCTCGCGCTTCATCGGCTGGATGCGGACCAAGCAGGGGCGGGGCCAGCCGATCCGCAAGGAAGGTATCGAGCGCCACGTCATCGAGAAGGCCGGCACCCCGACCATGGGCGGCCTGATGATCCTGGCGGGGGTCACCGGCGGCACGCTGCTGTGGGCCAACCTGACGAACATCTACGTCTGGGTCGTGTTGATGGTGACGCTGGCCTACGGCGTTCTCGGCTTCATGGACGACTACGACAAGGTCACCAAACAGACGACGGCCGGCGTCTCCGGCAAGATGAAGCTGCTGATCCAGGGGTTGGTGGCGGTCGCCGCGGTGGCGGCGCTGGTCTACTTCGGCGCCAAGTCTCCGGACACGCCGCAGCTGTCGACCTCGGTGGCCTTCCCGATCTTCAAGCGGCTGCTGCTCGACCTGGGCCTGTTCTATGTCGTCTTCGGCGCCTTCGTGATCGTCGGGGCGTCCAACGCGGTGAACCTGACGGACGGCCTGGACGGCCTGGCCATCGTGCCGGTGATGATCGCCGCCGCGACCTTCGGCCTGATCGCCTACCTGGTCGGCAACTACAACTTCGCCCAGTACCTGCAGGTCCACTTCGTGCCGGGCACGGGCGAGATCATGGTCTTCTGCGGGGCCATGATCGGGGCCGGGCTGGGCTTCCTCTGGTACAACGCCCCGCCGGCCAAGATCTTCATGGGCGACACCGGTTCGCTCGCCCTGGGCGGCGCGCTGGGCGCGGTCGCGGTGGCGACCAAGCACGAGATCGTCCTGGCCATCGTCGGCGGCCTGTTCGTGGCCGAGGCGCTGTCGGTGATGATCCAGGTCCTCTACTTCAAGCGGACCGGCAAGCGCATCTTCCTGATGGCGCCGATCCACCACCACTTCGAGAAGCTCGGCTGGGCCGAGTCCACCGTGGTGATCCGCTTCTGGATCATCTCGCTGATCCTGGCCGCCATCGGCCTGGCCACCCTGAAGCTGAGATAGGGAGAGCGGGCGCGACATGATCCCGGTTCGCGGTTTCGAGGGACGCAAGGTCGCCGTGTTCGGTCTCGGCCGGACAGGGCTGACGGCCGCGCGCGCGCTCGTCGCCGGCGGGGCCGAGGTCGTGCTCTGGGACGAGAACGAGGGCGGGCGCTCGGCCGCCGAGTTCGAGGGCTTCAAGGTCGCCGACCTGTCGAAGGCCGACTGGAGCGAATTCGCCGCCCTGATGCTGTCGCCGGGCGTGCCGCTGACCCATCCCAAGCCGCACTGGACCGTCGAGATGGCCCAGGCGGCCGGCGTCGAGGTGCTGGGCGACATCGAGCTCTTCGCCCGCACCGTCAACGCCGCCCCGCCGCACAAGCGGCCGAAGATCGCCCTGATCACCGGCACCAACGGCAAGTCGACCACCACCGCGCTGCTGGGCCATATCTGCGCCAGCGCCGGCCGGGACACCCGCGTCGGCGGCAACATCGGCGTCGGGGTGCTGGGCCTGGAGGACATGCACGGCGGAGCCGTCTATGTGCTCGAGGTCTCGTCCTACCAGCTGGATCTGACCAGCAGCCTCAAGCCCGACGCGGCGGTGCTGCTGAACATCTCCGCCGATCACCTCGACCGCCACGGCGGCATGGACGGCTACGTCGCCGCCAAGCGCCGCGCGCTGCTGAACCAGGGCAAGGGCGACACCGCCATCATCGGGGTCGACGACCCCTGGTGCCAGCGGATCTGCACCGAGATCACCGCCGCCAACCGCCGGACCATCTGGCCGATCAGCGCCAGCCGCTCGATGGGCCGCGGCGTCTACGCCATCCAGGGCGTGCTCTACGACGCGACCGGCGACCGCGTGGTCGAAGTGGCCGATCTGATGCGCGCCCGCTCGCTGCCGGGCCGGCACAACTGGCAGAACGCGGCCGCGGCCTACGCCGCCGCTCGGGCTCTGGGCGTCTCCGCCGAGGACGCCGCCGCCGGCCTGATGAGCTTCCCAGGCCTGGCGCACCGGATGGAGACCGTCGGGACGATCGGCCGGGTCCGGTTCGTCAACGACTCCAAGGCGACCAACGCCGACGCCGCCCGCCAGGCGCTCAGCAGCTATCCGCGCGTCTACTGGATCGCCGGCGGCAAGCCGAAGTCCGACGGCATCGCGCCGCTGCACGACCTGTTCCCGCGCGTGGCCAAGGCCTACCTGATCGGCGAGGCCGCCGACCAGTTCGCTCAGGAGCTCGAGGGCCGGGCGCCCTACGAGCAGTGCGGCGTGATCGACGCGGCCGTCGCCGCCGCCTTCGCCGACGCCAAGGCCAGCGGCGAGGACGCCATCGTCCTGCTGTCGCCGGCCTGCGCTTCGTTCGACCAGTTCAGCGACTTCGAGGCCCGGGGCGAGGCCTTCCGCCACGCCGTCGAGGGCCTGACCCGGCCCGCCCTCAGGGGAGCGCGCGCATGACCGGCTCCAGCCCTCACGCCTTCCTCCGATCGGACAAGACGGCGCTGGGGCGCTGGTGGTGGACGACGGACCACTGGCTGCTGGGCGCCACCGCCGTCCTGATCGTGCTGGGCGTACTGCTGTCGTTCGGCACCAGCCCGGCCGCCGCGGCCCGCCTGCGCTACGACGACAGCTTCCACTTCGCCATCCGCCAGACCGTCTTCGGCGGCGGGGCGGTGGTCATGCTGATCGCGGTGTCGATGATGACGCCCCGCCAGATCCGCCGGACGGCCTTCTTCGTCTATCTGGCCATGATCGGACTGATGGCGGCGTTGCCGTTCCTGGGCCACGAGGCCAAGGGCGCGACACGCTGGATCAACTTCGCCGGCTTCACCCTGCAGCCCTCGGAATTCATGAAGCCGGCTCTGGTGGTGCTGGTCGCCTGGATGTTCGCCGAGGGACAGAAGGGCGAGGGGGTGCCGGGGGTGTTCATCGCCTTCTGTCTGTACGGCCTAGCCGTGGCCCTGCTGCTGATCCAGCCGGACGTCGGCCAGACGGTGCTGATCACCATCGCCTTCGGCGCCGCGTTCTGGATGGCCGGCGTGCCGATGAGCTGGATCATGGGCCTGGGCATCACCGCCGTCATAGGCCTGGGCAGCACATATTTCCTGATCCCCCACGTCCACAACCGGGTGCAGACCTTCCTCAGCCCGGACAAGGCCGACAAGCACCAGATCAGCCAGGCCAGCGAGGCCATCGCCGCCGGCGGCCTGTTCGGGCGCGGCCCGGGCGAGGGGGTGATGAAGCGCGGGGTGCCCGACATGCACACCGACTTCGCCTATTCGGTCCTCGCCGAGGAGTACGGTCTCATCTTCTCCCTGGCCCTGATCGCCCTGTTCGGCTTCCTGGTGGCGCGGGGCCTGTACAAGTCTCTACGGCTCAGCGATCCGTTCGAGCAGGTGGCGGCCGCGGGCCTGTTCGTGCTGGTCGGCCAGCAGGCCCTGATCAACGTGGCGGTGAACCTGAACATGATCCCGACCAAGGGCATGACCCTGCCGTTCATCAGCTACGGCGGCTCCTCGATGCTGGCCATGGGCCTGACGCTGGGCATGGCCCTGGGCCTGACCCGCAAGCGACCAGGCGCCTATGCCGGCAACGAAGGCCTCGCCCCCACCGGCGCCTTCGCTTAGTAGAGTTCACCATGCCCGCGAGACTTGCCGTCGTCGCTGCCGGAGGCACCGGCGGCCATCTGTTTCCCGCCCAGGCCCTGGCCGAAGAACTGATCCGCCGCGGCTGGCGCATCGTGCTCGCCACCGACGAGCGCGGCGCCCTCTACGCCGACAAGTTCCCGGCCGACCAACGCATCGCCCTGTCGGCCGCCACGGCGCGGCCCGGCGATCCCATCGGCATGCTGAAGGCCGGCTGGGCGGTGCTGCAGGGCACGCTGCAGGCCGGACGCGCCTTCAAGCAACTGGATCCGGCGGTCGTGGTCGGCTTCGGCGGCTACCCGTCGCTGCCGGGCCTGCTGGCGGGGATCGCCCAGCGACGGCCGACGGTGATCCACGAGCAGAACGCGGTGTTCGGCCGGGTGAACCGCTTCATCGCCGGCCGCGTTGATGCGGTGGCCTGCGCCTTTCCGACGCTGCAGTTGGCCAAGCCGGCGGTCGCGTCGCGGACCCATGTCGTCGGCAATCCGGTGCGGCCCGACATCCGCGCCCTCTACGGCGTTCCCTACGAGGCTCCCGCGGCCGATGGTCCGATCCGAATCCTGGTCACCGGGGGCAGCCAGGGCGCGCGCCTGCTGTCGGAGCTGACGCCCGAGGCCATCGCCAAGCTGCCCGAGGACCTGCGCGTGCGCATCGAGGTCCAGCAGCAGACCCGCAAGGAGTCGATGGACATCGCCCGCCGCACCTACGCCAACGCCATGGTCAAGGCCGAGGTGGCCCCGTTCTTCCGCGACATGGCCGGGCGGCTGAAGACGGCGCACCTGGTCATCGGCCGCGCCGGCGCCTCGACGGTTTGCGAGCTGGCGGTGGCCGGCAAACCGTCGGTGCTGGTCCCGCTGGCCGTCGCCCTGGACGACCACCAGACCTACAACGCAAAGCTGCTGGCCGACGCCGGCGCGGCGGCGATCTGCCCCGAGCGCGAGCTGACCGTGGACACCCTGGCCGGCGCCCTGAACGCCCTGCTGAAGGACCCCGACTGGCTGGCCCGCATGGCCGCGGGCGCGAAGTCCGTGGCGCGGCCCGACGCGGCCGAGCGGCTGGCCGACCTGGTCGAGGACACGGCGCGGTAGCGCCAGTACCCGTCCGTCCCGGCGAAGGCCGGGACCCAGCTAGGCCTGAGCTTCCGGGATTCCATTCGAAGTTCTGAGACCCCGACTGGGTCCCGGCCTTCGCCGGGATGCGCGGACGCAGTTAAGGCCCCTCGCTCAGCCACTTCCGGCCCAGGGTCACCGCCTCGTCCACCGTCTTGGCGTCCGGCCGGTTCTCCGCCCGCGCGCCGTCGCAGGCCATGCCGGCGAGCAACTCGTCGACGCTGCCCGGGGCGATCGGCCAGCTGGGCTGGGCGTCCACCGTACGGGGGCCTTCGCTGCGGTCGGCGCGGACGCTCTGGAAGCCGGTCAGGTCGATCACCTGGCGGCCGCAGTCGGCGCTCATGTAGGACCAGCCGCCCAGGAAGCGCTGGCCGCCGGCCTCGAAGTCCTCGTCCACCACCAGCAGGTAGCGGAAGGTCACCGCATCGCCGGTTCGCTGGATGCTGGCCAGGTCCATGAACTTGGCGAAGCGGCCGACCTCGACCGGGCGCAGGGGCTGGGCCAGGGCCGGGGCGGCGATGAGCCAGCCGGCGAGGACGATGAAAATACGCGACATTCCGCTCCCCTGACGTATTTCGGCGGGCCGACAAATCGTCTAATTCGCGACGATGAACCAGCGTCGTCGTCCCGTCCCCTTCGAACTCGGCCCCGTGCACTTCATCGGCATCGGCGGCATCGGCATGAGCGGCATCGCCGAGATCATGATCCGCATCGGCTACACGGTGCAGGGATCGGACCTGAAGGCCAGCGCCAACACCGAACGGCTGGAGAAGCTGGGCGCCAGGATCTTCGTCGGCCAGGACGCCGCCAACATCGAAGGCGCGTCGGCCATCGTCTATTCGACCGCCGTCAAGCACGATAATCCCGAGATGGCCGCCGCCCGCGAGCGCCGCCTGCCGCTGGTCCGCCGGGCCGAGATGCTGGCCGAACTGATGCGCCTCCAGTTCTCGATCGCCGTCGGCGGTACGCACGGCAAGACCACCACCACCTCGATGGTCGCGACCCTGCTCGACGCGGGCGGGCTGGACCCGACGGTGGTCAACGGCGGGATCATCAACGCCTACGGCACCAACGCCAAGGTCGGCGAGGGCGACTGGATCGTGGTCGAGGCCGACGAGAGCGACGGCACCTTCCTGAAGCTGAAGTCCACCGTCGCCGTGGTCACCAACATCGACGCCGAGCACCTGGACCACTGGGGCGACTTCGAGGCGGTGAAGAAGGGCTTCCAGGACTTCGTCGAGAACATTCCCTTCTACGGCTTCGCGGCGGTCTGCCTGGACCACCCCGAGGTGCAGGCCCTGACCGCGCGGGTCGAGAACCGGCGGCTGGTCACCTACGGGACCAACCCGCAGTCCGAGGTCCGGGCGATGAACATCGCCATGGGGCCGGAGGGCGCGCAGTTCGACGTGCTGATCTCGCCGCGCGAGGGCGAGCCGATCCGCTACGACGGCCTGAAGCTGCCGATGGCCGGCCAGCACAACGTCATGAACGCCTGCGCCGCCATCGCCGTGGCCCGTGAACTGGGCGTCGGCGAGGAGGGAGTCCGCAAGGGTCTGGCCGGCTTCGGCGGGGTCAAGCGGCGCTTCACCACCACCGGCGTCGTCAACGGCGTACGGGTCATCGACGACTACGCCCACCATCCGGTCGAGATCTCCAGCGTGCTGACCGCCGCCCGCGCAGTGACGCCCGAAGGCAAGGTCATCGCCGTGGTCCAGCCGCATCGCTACACCCGGCTGCGCGACCTGATGGCCGAGTTCAGCTCCTGCTTCAACGACGCCGATGTAGTGGTGGTGGCCGACGTCTACACCGCCGGCGAGGCGCCGATCGAAGGGGTCGACCGCGACGCCCTGGTCGAGGGGTTGCGCCGCTACGGCCACCGCCGCGCGCTGCCGCTCGAAGGGCCGGCGGCCCTGGCCGGGGTGATCGCCGAGGAGGCCAGGAGCGGCGACATCGTCGTGCTGCTCGGCGCCGGCGACATCACCAGCTGGGCCTATGCGCTGCCGGGGCAGCTGGAGGGGCTCGGGACGTGAGGCCCTTGGGTTGATGCTGACGGTTTCGGATTTTCCGGCGGACTTCGAAGCGTGGCTCGCTCTGAGCTTGGCGAATGGATTGCCGAGCGAGGTGGTCGCCATTTCGCCTAATCTGTTCCAGCCCGCCTTAAAGGAAGACGCGAGGTTTGGGGTCGAGCTGATTGGTGTGAGTAGCTTCGATGCCAATAATCCAGACTGGCCCTGTGATGAAGTCTGGGAACCCAGCCAACGATCGCTCACCATACCTGCGGACTTTTCCGGGGAGCGTTGGGAGGACTGCTTGGAGCGAACCCAAACCCTGCTGGCCCGGTACGTCGCCGATGACCGCTTCCGGATTCTGAAAGGCATCCAGGCGATTGGTATCGGTTTCGTCGATGGCGAAACACATCTCGTTTGGTCCAAGGCCTCTCAAGGCGAAATAGCAGAGACTTCAGTGTGACCTGGAAAGACAACCTCCCCGCGGTCCGCGGCAAGCTGCTGCGCGACGAGGCGCTGGCGCCGTTCACCTGGTTCCGCGTGGGCGGGCCGGCGGATGTCGTGTTCCTGCCCGAGGATGAGGCTGATCTCGCCGATTTCCTCAAGGCGCTGGACCCGGCCGTGCCGATTATCCCGATCGGGGTGGGGTCGAACCTGCTGGTCCGCGACGGCGGCGTCGAGGGCGTGGTCATCCGGCTGGGACGCGGCTTCAACGCCGTCGAGCCGCTGGAGGGCAACCGCATCCGCGCCGGCTCGGCTGTGCCGGACGCCATCCTGGCCCGCAAGGCGGCCGAGGCCGGCATCGCCGGGCTGGAGTTCTACGCCGGCATCCCCGGCACGGTCGGCGGCGCGGTGATCATGAACGCCGGCTGCTACGGCTCCGAGACGGTCAACGTCCTGATCTCGGCGCGGGTCATGGACCGTTCCGGCCAGGTGCGCGAGCTGCCGCTCAAGGAACTGCGCTACACCTACCGCCACAGCGCGCTGCAGGACGGCGAGCCGGTGGTGGTGCTGGGCGCGGCCTTCGAGGGGCTGCCCGACGACCCGGCGGTGATCAAGGCCCGAATGGCCGAGATCACCGCCCGGCGCGAGACCACCCAGCCGATCCGCGAGAAAACCGGGGGCTCGACCTTCAAGAACCCGCCGGGGCATTCGTCCTGGAAGCTGGTCGACGAGGCCGGCTGGCGCGGGAAGCTGTTCGGCGGGGCCAAGTTCAGCGAACTGCACAGCAACTTCATGATCAACACCGGCGAGGCCACGGCGGCCGACCTGGAAGGCCTGGGCGACGCGGTCCGCGCCGACGTGAAGGCCAAGACCGGCGTCGAGCTGAACTGGGAAATCAAGCGGATCGGGCGGCCGGCCTGAGGCTCGGGATGCTCCCCTCTGGGGGAGCTGTCGGCGCAGCCGACTGAGGGGGTGATGAGCGCGACAGACCCCCTCCGTCTCGCCTTCGGCGAGCCACCTCCCCCAGAGGGGAGGACCCGGTTTCAAGCGGATCGGGCGGCCAGGCTGGTGACGGCCTTCTCGCTCGCCACCAGCCGGGCCGTCGAGGTGGCGCGGGCCAGCAGCACGCCGTCGGCGTCCGTCAGCGTCGCCTCCAGGAAGCCCACGCTTCGGCCCAGCTGCACCACCCGGCCTTCGCCGAACAGCGGACCCGGCTTGGCGGGCGCCAGGTAGGACACGTTCATGTCCATGGTCACCGTGTACATCCGACCCTCTGTCATGGCGAACACCGCTGGGCCCATGGCGTCGTCGAGCATGGCCGCCAGCAGCCCGCCCTGGACGTAGCCCGAGGGGTTGAGGAACTCTGGTCGTCCCTCGAAGCCGATCCGGATCCAGCCCTTCTCGATGTCGGCGTCCAGCACATGCCAGCCGAGCAGCTCGGCGCAAGGCGGGCGGGGCAGGGCGTCGAGGGCGGTGGCGACGGGCATGGCGATCTCCTTGTGGAGGGCACCCTGCCGACATGCTGCTGACAGCGTTGTGGCGGCATGAAGTCCGACCCTCCCCAGCGGTCCCGATCCTCCCCCATCGGGGGAGGGGGACCATGCGCAGCATGGTGGAGGGGGCCAAACGCCGAGGACCCTCTCCACCACCCTTCGGGTGGTCCCCCTCTCCCAGAGGGAGAGGAGAAATTCTTAGCCCGGGGTCAGGGCGGCCCGCTTGACACAGGGGCCGCGCTATCGCACCGCCGGGGCATGCGCATTTCCCTGCTCGCCCTCGCGGCCTCCCTCGCCCTTTCGACCGCGGCTGTCGCCGCCGAGCCCGTCGACACCGCCGCCGCCCTGCGGGACAAGGCGCTGGTCGACCAGACCGCCTGGACCGTGCTGGACGACCTGACCACCGGCATCGGGCCGCGTCCGGTCGGCTCGCCGGCCATGGCCCGGGCCAAGGACTGGGGCGTCGACACGCTCAAGAAGCTCGGCTTCGAGAACATCCGCGTCGAGGAGTTCGCCAAGCCGTCGTGGGCGCGTGGGCCCGAGTCCGCCTCGGTGGTCGCGCCCTATCCGTTCAGGCTGTCGATCATCGGCCTGGGCAACAGCGTCCCGACGCCGGCCAAGGGGATCGAGGCCGAGATCGTGGTGTTCAAGGCCTACGCCGATCTGCTGGCCGCGCCCGCCGGGTCGCTGAACGGCAAGATCGCCGTCGTCACCCAGGCCATGACCCGCACCCAGGACGGCCAGGGCTACGGCGCCGCCGGCGTCGCCCGCCGTTCGGGCCCGTCGGAGGCGGCCAAGCGCGGCGCGGTCGCCTATCTGGTCCGCTCGATCTCCACCTCCGACTCGCGCCTGGCTCACACCGGCGGCACCCGCTACGCCGAGGGCGTGGCCAGGATCCCGGCCGCCGCCCTGGGCGTGCCCGACGCGGACCTGCTGGAGCGTCTGGCCGCTCGCGGCCCGGTGAAGGTCAAGCTGGCCATGGCCTCGACCACCAGCGACAAGACCGTGGCCTGGAACATCTCCGGCGATATCCCGGGCAGCGAGAAGCCCGAGGAAGTCATCGTCATCGGCGGTCACCTGGACAGCTGGGACGTCGGCACGGGCGCGATCGACGACGCCTCGGGCATCGCCATCACCACCGCCGCGGCCAAGCTGATCGGCGACCTGCCGCGTCACCCGCGCCGGACCATCCGCGTGGTGATGTGGGGCTCGGAGGAGACCGGCGGCTCCAGCGAGGCCTACGCCAAGGCGCACAAGGACATCCTCGGCAATATCATCACCGCCAGCGAGAGCGACCTGGGCGCCGACCGCGTCTACGCCCTGCAGCTGCCGAAGGGCGCCGCCGCGACGCCGCTGGGCGGCCAGCTGGCCAGCCTGCTGGCCCCGCTGAAGGTCATCGTCTCGCGTGAGGAAGCCACGTTCGGCGGCTCCGACGTCGAGGGTCTGCAGGACGCCGGCGTGCCGGTGTTCGGCCTGCGCCAGGACGCCAGCCGCTACTTCGACCTGCACCATTCCGAGGACGACACCATCGACAAGGTCGACCCCCGGCAGCTGAGCCAGAACGTCGCCGCCTGGGCCTCGACCCTCTACATGATCGCCGACAGCGACATCGACTTCCGCGCCCTGAAGGACTCCAAATGAGCCTGCCCCTGCAAGGTCACCACGTCGCCGTCCTGCTGGGCGGCCTGTCGTCGGAGCGCGAGGTCAGCCTGGTCTCCGGCGCGGCCTGCGCCAAGGCGCTGGAGAACCTGGGGGCCAAGGTCACCCGCGTCGACGCCGGCCGCGACCTGGCCCAGGTGCTGACCGCCGTGAAGCCGGACGTGGTCTTCAACGCCCTGCACGGCGAGTGGGGCGAGGACGGCTGCGTCCAGGGCGTGCTGGAGACCCTGGGCCTGCCCTATACCCACTGCGGGGTGCTGTCCTCGGCCCTGGCCATGGACAAGGCCAAGTCGAAGGCCGTCATGGCCGCGGCCGGCGTCACCGTGCCCGGCGGCGGCCTGTACAATCGCCATGATGTCGCCCGCGACCACGTCCTGCCGCCGCCCTATGTCGTGAAGCCGAACGCCGAGGGGTCCTCGGTCGGGGTCTTCATCGTCCGCGAGGGGGCCAACACCCCGCCGCAGGAAGTCGTGGCGCCCAGCTGGACCTACGGCGAGGAGGTCATGGTCGAGCCCTACATCGCCGGCATGGAGCTGGCCGTCGGGGTCATGGACGGCAAGGCGCAGACGGTGACCGAGATCATTCCGCGCACCGACTTCTACGACTACGACGCCAAATATTCCGAAGGCGGCTCCCAGCATGTCCTGCCGGCGCGGATTCCGCAGGAGGCTTTCGACGAGGCCCTGCGCCTGTCGGAGCTGGCCCACGCCGCTCTTGGTTGCCGAGGGGTGACCCGAAGTGATCTTCGTTATGACCCTGTTAAGCGTCTTCTGGTCCTTTTGGAGGTCAACACGCAGCCCGGCATGACGCCCACCTCCCTCGTTCCGGAGCAGGCGGCCCATCTGGGGACGTCGTTCGACCAACTGGTGCTCTGGATTGTGGAGGATGCGTATGCCCGCGGCAGTGCGGGGGGCAAGGCAGGGTAACGCCAAGCCCCGGGCCAAAGCGCCCGCAAGCAGGGGAAAAGCCCGCGCCGCCTCCACGGCGCCGAAGCCCGCGGCCAAGCTGCGCGCGGCGCAGGGCGTGCTGCCTCCCGTCGTGGCCTTCGGAGCCGCCGGCCTGGTTCTGGTCGTCGGCCTGGTCGTGGCCCTGTCCACCGGACATCGCGGCGAGCGTCTGGCCGACGGGACCAAGTCCGTCGTCGCCGGCCAGACCGCGGGCGCCGGATTCCGCCTGAACAAGATCCACGTGCAGGGCGCTTCGCCGATGGCCCAGGACGCGATCCTGGCCGCCACCGGCCTGCATGCCGGCCTGCCGATCCTGGACCTGGACCTGGAGGCGATTCGCGCCGCGGTCGCCCGCGTCGGCTGGGTCAAGGAAGTGCAGGTCGTGCGCCTGCTGCCCGATACCCTCGTGGTCGCCGTCAAGGAGCGCGAGACCCTGGCGGTCTGGCAGTCCCAGGGCCGCACCTGGGTCATCGACTCCACCGGCCAGCGGATTCCCGAAGCCGACCCGGGCCGTTTCCCGCAGCTGCCGCTGATCGTCGGCGAGGGCGCCAACGAGACGGCCGCCCAGATCCTGCCGGCGGTGCAGTCGCGGCCGCGCCTGCGCGACCGGCTCGAGGCGCTGGTCCGTGTCGACGGTCGTCGCTGGGATCTGCGGCTGAAGGACGGCGGGATCGTCCAGCTGCCGGCCGTCGAGGAAGAATCCGCGCTGATCCAGCTGGACCAGCTCGACCAGCGCCAGCGGATCCTGGAGCTGGGCTTCGAACGTATCGATCTGCGCGATCCGGGCCTGGTGGCCCTGCGGCCGCGCACCACCCGCGCGCTGCCCGGCGAAGTGTCGGCGGCGGGCGTCTGAAGGAAGGAAGAGGGCAGGGGTGCTCAAGAGCATGGCTCGACCGGACGATCGCAAACAGGCTCGCGACGGCCTGAAGGCGGCGCTTGCGCGCCAGCCCGTGATCGCGGCTGTCGACCTGGGCGCCTCTAAGGTGGCCTGCTTCGTGATGAAGCCCGACGGCGTGCGCCGCGGCGAGCGCACCCTGACCACGGCGGGCGTCGGCTACGTGCAGTCGCGCGGCGTCAAGGGCGCCACCATCTGCAGCATGGACGAGGCCGCCGAGGCCATCGCCCTGGCGGTCGAGCGCGCCGAGTCGGTCGCCGGGGTCAGCGTCCAGGGCGTGACCATCGCCACCGCCGGCGGCCAGATGGCCAGCCACCGCGTGTCGGCGCGCGTGTCGATCGGCGCCCGTCCGATCTCGGACAACGACTGCTCGCGCGCCCTGGCCTCGGCCCTGGCGCAGATCCGCCTGCCGGGCCGCCGCCCGCTGCATATCCTGCCGATCGCCTGGTCCGTGGACGGACAGAAGGGCGTGCGCGATCCGCGCGCCATGTTCGGCAAGACCCTGGGCGTCGACCTGCTGGTCATCTCGGTCGCCGAGACGGTGTTCCAGACGCTGAGCCACTGCGTCGAGCGCGCCCATCTGCAGCTCGAGGGCGTGGTGGCCGCGCCGTTCGTCTCCGCGCTGGCGGCGCTGGAAGAGGACGAGATGGACCTGGGCGCCATCTGCATCGATATGGGCGGCGGCACGACCTCGGCGGCGGTGTTCAGCGGCGGCTCGCTGGTCCATGTCGAATGCCTGCCTGTCGGCGGCGAGCACGTGACCCAGGACATCGCCCGCGGCCTGTCGACCTCCCGCGCCGGCGCCGAGCGGATCAAGACCCTGCACGGCTCGGCGATCGCCTCGGCCAACGAAGACCGTGAGATGATCGAGGCGCCGCCGCGCGGCGACGACCCGGGCGCCGGTCCGGTGATCGCGCCGCGCTCACTGCTGAAGGGCATCATCTCGCCCCGCGTCGAGGAGACGCTGGAGCTGCTCCGTGAGCGGCTGAAGGCCTCGGGCGCGCCGATCGAGCCGGGCGCCGGCATCGTCCTGACCGGCGGCGCCAGCCAGCTGGCCGGCGTGCGCGAAGTGGCCGTGCGGGTGTTCGATCGTCCGGTTCGTCTGGGCCGTCCGCGCCGCGTTCCGCACCTCGCCGACGCCGTGACCGGCCCGGCCTTCTGCGCCGCCGCCGGCGTGCTTCACCGCGCCGCCTTCGGGCCGCGCGAGGCGGTGTCCGGCAAGATCCTGGCGGGGGCCGGCAAGCGGCGCGAGCCGGTCGATCCCAGCGCCGGCGCGGTGACCAAGGTCGCGGCCTGGCTGCGCGACAATCTGTAGCCATAATGGGGGAGGCGATTCGCTTTCCCCTTATTTCCACAGGTTTTCCTCCGGCGACGGCTCGATGAAGGGCCGACTCAGGCTATGCGATTAACTGCCGATTAAGGATGTGGGTCTGATTGTTAACCCCGCCGTAAGGCATTCCCGGCGGGCGGGTCGCCGGGCTGTTCGAGAAGAACGCCAGGACACGGGGTCCCAAATGAAGCTCTACGCGCCGCAAACCACCGAACTGAAGCCCAGGATCGTCGTTTTCGGCGTCGGCGGGGCCGGCGGGAACGCCGTCAACAACATGATCGAGGCGGGTCTGGAGGGCGTCGAGTTCGTCGTCGCCAACACCGACGCGCAGCAGCTGCAGTTTTCCAAGACCGAGCGCCGCATCCAGCTTGGCGTGCAGGTGACTCAGGGCCTGGGCGCCGGCGCGCATCCGGAAGTCGGCATGAGCGCCGCCGAAGAGAGTTCGCCGGAGATCGGCGAGCACCTCGACGGCGCCCACATGGTCTTCATCACCGCCGGCATGGGCGGCGGCACCGGCACCGGCGCGGCGCCGATCATCGCCAAGTGCGCGCGTGAGCGCGGCATCCTGACCGTGGGCGTGGTCACCAAGCCGTTCCACTTCGAAGGCCGCCACCGCATGCGGCTGGCCGACGCCGGCATCGCCGAGCTGCAGCGCTACGTCGACACCCTGATCGTCATCCCGAACCAGAACCTGTTCCGCGTCGCCAACGAGCGCACGACCTTCGCCGAGGCCTTCGGCATGGCCGACCAGGTCCTGCACTCGGGCGTCCGCTCCATCACCGACCTGATGGTGCTGCCGGGCCTGATCAACCTCGACTTCGCCGACGTCCGCACGGTCATGACCGAGATGGGCAAGGCGATGATGGGCACCGGCGAGGCGAGCGGCGACGACCGCGCCCTGATGGCCGCCCAGAACGCGATCCAGAACCCGCTGCTGGACGAAGTCTCGCTGAAGGGCGCCAAGGCCGTGCTGGTGAACGTCACCGGCGGCCTGGACATGACCCTGCTGGAAGTCGACGAGGCGGCCAACGCCATCACCGACCAGGTCGATCCGGAAGCCAATGTGATCTTCGGCGCGGCCTTCGATCCGGCCCTGGAGGGCATGATCCGCGTGTCGGTCGTGGCCACCGGCATGGACGGCGCCTCGATCGCCGCCATCGAACCGCACCGCACCACCCGCGTGAACGCCACGGCCAAGCCGCTGATCGTCGATCCGGCGCAGCCGGTCCCGGCGCCGCAGCCCGCCTACGAGCCTGTCGCCCGTGCGCCTGAGCCGATCGCCTATGCCGCGCCGGCTCCCGAGCTGATCGAGCCGGTGGTCGCCGAGTACGAGCCGGAGCTGTCCTTCGAAGCGCCGCCCGCGCCTCAACCGGTCCAGGCCGCCGCGCCGATCGTCCAGCAGCCGGTCGTCCAGCAGCCGCAGCAGCGCACGGTCATCGTCGACCCGCTGGTGGCCGACGAGGAAGAGCTCGGCGGTCCGCTCTACGCCGATCCGCACTTCGGCGAGAGCCGCCAGCAGCGCAAGGGCTTCCTGAGCCTGTTCGGCAGCCGCCAGCAGCAGCAACCGCCACAGCAGCAGGCTCGCTACGAGGCTCCGCGGAGCCAGGGCGGGCGCGCCCAGCCGCAGCCGCTGATGGAAGAGCCGCAGGCCGACGAATCTGACGATCTCGAGATCCCGTCCTTCCTGCGCCGACTGGCCAACTAGTCGGTCCAGGGTCGCCCGACGCCGAGGCGTCGGTCCGACATGGTGAACAACAGCCCCGGAAGCGTTGTTGCAAACGCTTCCGGGGCTTCTTATTTTTGCCGTAATTTCAAAGGCTTGGCCGGGTTACAATCCGAAACAGGGTTTGTTTTGTCCCCGGCGCTCCCGCCGCCTACATGGCATGCAGGGCAAAGGGCGGTCGCAAGGCCGCCGACAACAAAGCCAAAGGTTCTCTCTCGTGTCGATGTCGGCCTACTACCAGCATACCGTCGCCGGCCCCGTGATCTTCGCGGGCATCGGCGTGCATACGGGCGCGCATGTGCGAGTGGCCGTTCGTCCGGCCGCGCCGGACAGCGGCATCGTCTTCGTGCGCGCCGACCTGAAGGACATCGACAACGTCATCCGCCTGTCGGCCGAGTGCGTCGGCCAGACCCGTCTGGGCACCGTCGTGTCCAACGCCGCGGGCGCCAAGGTCTCGACCATCGAGCACCTGATGGCCGCCCTGTGCGCGCTGGGCGTCGACAACGCGGTGGTCGAGCTGGATGGCCCGGAAGTGCCGATCCTCGATGGATCGGCCGAGCCGTTCGTCCAGGTCCTGGACCGCGCCGGCCGCCGTCGTCAGGAAGCTCTGCGCCGCTACATCGAGGTGCTGGCGCCGATCGAGGTGATCGACGGCGACAAGCGCGCCGCGCTGCTGCCGTCGGACCGCTTCGAGATGGCGTTCGAGATCTTCTTCGATTCGGCTCCGGTCGGCCGCCAGGCCATCGATCTGGAGATCACCGAAGAGTCGTTCCGTCGCGAATTGGCCAACTGCCGCACCTTCGGCTTCCTCAAGGATGTCGAGGGCCTGCGCGCGGCCGGCCTGGCCCGCGGCGCCTCGATGGAGAACGCCGTGGTCCTGGACGGCGACCGCGTGCTGAACCCGGAAGGCCTGCGTCGCCCGGACGAATTCGTGCGCCACAAGGCCCTGGACGCCGTCGGCGACCTGTACGTGCTGGGCGCGCCGCTGCTCGCCCGATTCGAAGGCCGCTACGCCGGCCATGGCCTGAACAACCAGGTGGCGCGCGCCCTGGCGGCCAATCCGCGCGCCTGGCGTCTTCGGACGCTGGCGCCGGAGCTGGCCGAAGCGGTCTGATCCGGCTTCGCCGCATTTGCGCCCGACTTCCTGTGGTGTAGAAGCCTTGGGGCGCCGGGGGCGCTCGAACTGCTTCGAGGTGAGGGTACGTGCTTCGTAGATCGCAAGGCCGCGCGGCCGCTGTCGTCGTCCTGGCCGTGTCGGCGTCATTGGCGCTGACCGCCTGCGTCGGCAAGGAAAAGAAGCCTCGCCTCGCCTATCAGGAGCGGCCGGTCGAACTGCTTTACAATACGGGCGCGCTGCGCCTGGACCAGCGGCGCTGGACCGAAGCGGTCAGCTACTTCCAGGAAGTCGAGCGCCAGCATCCGTATTCGGAGTGGTCGCGCCGGTCGATCCTGATGACGGCCTACGCCCAGTACCAGGCGAACCAGTACCCGGCGGCGATCGAATCCGCCGATCGCTTCATCCAGCTGTACCCGGGCAACCCGTCGGTCGTTTACGCCTACTATCTGAAGGCCGTCTGCTACTTCGAGCAGATCGTCGACGTGAACCGCGACCAGGCCTCCAGCGAACAGGCGCTGGTGACCCTGCGCGAGATCGTTCAGCGCTACCCCACCACCGAGTACGCGGCCGACGCCCGGCTCAAGATCGACATGGTCAACGACCAGCTGGCCGGCAAGGAAATGGCCATCGGTCGGTACTATCTGAAGCAGGGTCAGACCCTGGCCGCGATCGGCCGCTTCAAGGCCGTGGTCGACAAGTTCCAGACCACCACCCATACGCCCGAGGCGCTCTATCGCCTGGTCGAGGCCTATCTGACGCTTGGCCTGAACGGCGAGGCCAAGGCCAACGGCGCCGTGCTGGGCTACAACTTCCCGGGCGACCCCTGGTACGCCGACGCCTACCGCCTGTTGAGCGACAAGGGCCTGCAGCCCGCCGTCGAGCCCAAGACCCCGGGCGCCAAGCAGAACTATCTCGACCGCATGCTGGGCCGGAAACCGGCTCCGCCGCCGCCGGGCGAGGACGTCACGCCGCCCGCCGATGACCGCGTTTCGCCGGAATCGGCGAACCCCGCGGCGCTGCCCAAGCCGAAGCCGAAGAAAGAAGGCTGGTTCTCCAAGCTTCTTGGCCGTTGACGCGGAACGATTCTGGAACAAACTGCCCGCGATGCTTATCGGGCTGGCCATTCGTGATGTCGTTCTGATCGAAAGCCTGGACCTCGCCATAGGTCCGGGCCTGACGGCGCTTACCGGCGAGACCGGCGCCGGCAAGTCGATCATCCTGGACGCCCTGGGTCTGGCCACCGGCGCGCGCGCCGAGGCCGGACTGGTGCGCCGCGGCGCGGCGCAGGCCAGCGCCACCGCCATCTTCTCCCTGCCGCCGGACCACGCCGTCTGGGCCGTCCTGGACGAGAAGGGGCTGGCCTACGAGCGGGACGAGGACCTGGTCCTGCGCCGCCAGCTGTCGGCCGACGGCCGCAGCCGCGCCTTCGTCAACGACCAGGCCACCGGCGTCGCCGCGCTGAAGGAGCTCGGCGCCCTGCTGCTCGAGGTGCATGGCCAGCACGAGACCGTCGGCCTGCTCGACCCGCGCACCCATCGCCAGCTGCTGGACGCCTTCGGCGGCGTCTCCGCCGGGACCGTGGCCGCCGCCTGGAGCGGCTGGCGCGCCGCGCGCGAACGGGCCGAGACCCTGCGCGACCTGGCTTCCCGCGCCGCCGCCGAGGCCGAGGAGACCGCCCTGCGCCTGGGCGAACTGGACCGGCTGGATCCCAAGGACGGCGAGGAGACCGCCCTGGCCGAGGAGCGGGCCCTGCTGGGCGCCGCCGAGAAGGCCCTGGCGGACGTCGACGCGGCCCGCGACGCCCTGGGCGGGGAGGGGCTGTCGTCCAAGCTGGCCGCCGCCTTCCGCGCCA
Organism: Caulobacter mirabilis; assembly: GCF_002749615.1. GTDB lineage: Bacteria > Pseudomonadota > Alphaproteobacteria > Caulobacterales > Caulobacteraceae > Caulobacter > Caulobacter mirabilis. The sequence continues at coordinate 3,333,367 of NZ_CP024201.1, read as the reverse complement.
TCGAGCGGGCGCGCGAGCGAGCCATCCAGGCGGGCGCCGCCGCCGACGGCCCGGCCGTGGAACGGCTGAACGCCGCCGCCGAATCGATCGACCGCGCCCTGACCGAGGCTCGTGAGGCCGAGGCCGCCATCGACCACGCCGCCGAGGCCTTCGACCTCGATCCCAAACGGCTGGAGGAGGCCGAGGAGCGGCTCTTCGCCCTGCGCGGCATGGCGCGGAAGCTGAACGTCACGGTCGAGGCCCTGCCGCAGGTCCGGGCCGAACTGGGCGCCAAGCTGCGCAACATCGAGACCAGCGGCGAGCAGCTGAAGATCGCCGAGGTCGCCGAAGCCGCCGCCCGCAAGACCTACATCGACGCCGCCGCCGTCCTGTCGGCTGAACGCCGCGCCGCCGGCGACCGGTTGGCGACGGCGGTCGAGGCCGAACTGGCGCCGCTGAAGCTGGAGAAGGCGAAGTTCCGCGTCGTGGTCGATCCGCTGGGCGAGGATCGCGCCGGTCCGACCGGCCTGGACCGCGTGGCCTTCGAGGTCTCGACCAACCCCGGCGCGCCGTTCGGCCCGCTCGAAGTGATCGCCTCGGGGGGCGAGCTGGCCCGCTTCGCCCTGGCGCTGAAGGCGGCGCTGGCGTCGCGCGAGCACGGCGCCCAGCCGCTGATGATCTTCGACGAGGTCGACCAGGGCGTGGGCGGCGCGGTCGCCGACGCCGTCGGCCTGCGCCTGCGCAAGCTGGCCGGCGACGCCCAGGTGCTGGTGGTGACCCATAGTCCGCAGGTCGCCGCCCGCGGCCACGCCCACTGGCGGATCAGCAAGAGCGGCGACGCCACCTCGACCCGCACCGCCGTCGAGGCCCTGTCGCCCGACGCCCGCGAGGAGGAGATCGCCCGCATGCTGGCCGGGGCCGAGATCACCGACGCCGCGCGCGCCGCCGCGCGGGCGCTGATCGGGGCGTAGAGGCCGTGCGTCCTTCGAGGCGCGATCCTGAGGGATCGCTCCTCAGGATGACGAGCGTGGCCGGGCTGCACTAGTGTTCGTCATGGTGAGGAGCGAGCGTCAAGCGAGCGTCTCGAACCACGCAGAGAATCGAGCCACGCACCGACCATGAGCGCTGAAGTCCCCGTCTCCGATCTCACCGAAGCCCAGGCCGTCCTCGAGCTGGAGCGGCTCGCCGACGAGATCGCGGCGCACGACATCCGCTACCACCAGGAAGACGCCCCCTCGATCAGCGACGCGGACTACGACGCGTTGAAGCGGCGGAACCTGGAGATCGAGGCGCTGTTCCCGCAGCACGTCCGGGAGAACAGTCCTTCGCTGAAGGTCGGCGCCGCCGCCTCCAGCCAGTTCGCGCCGGCGCCGCACGGCGTGCCGATGCTGAGCCTGGACAACGCCTTCGCCGACGAGGACGTCACCGACTTCGACGCCCGCGTCAGGCGTTTTCTGCGACTGTCGGCGGAGGACCATGTCGCCTTCACGGCCGAGCCGAAGATCGACGGCCTGTCCGCCTCGCTGCGCTACGAGAAGGGCCGGTTCGTGCGGGGGGCCACGCGGGGCGACGGCCGCACCGGCGAGGACATCACCGCCAACCTGCGCACCCTGAACGACATCCCCGAGCAGCTGTCCGGCTCCGGCTGGCCGGACGTCATCGAGGTCCGCGGCGAGGTCTACGCCCCGGTCGAGGAATTCGAGGCCTTCAACAAGGCGTCGGAGGAGGCGGGCGGCCGCACCTACGCCAATCCGCGCAACTTCGCCGCCGGCTCGCTGCGCCAGATCGACCCGACCGTCACCGCCAAGCGGCCGCTGCGCTTCTTCGCCTACGCCTGGGGCGAGGTCAGCGCGCCCTTCGCCGAGACCCAGTGGGAGGCGCTGGGCAGGTTCAAGGACTGGGGCTTCACCACCAACGATCGGTCGCGGCGGGTCGAGGACGCTCAGGGCCTGCTCGATGTCTACCGCGGCATCGGGGCCGAGCGGTCGACGCTGCCCTATGACATCGACGGCGTCGTCTACAAGGTCGACCGGCTGGACTGGCAGTCGCGGCTGGGCTTCGTCTCCCGCTCGCCGCGCTGGGCCATCGCGCACAAGTTCCCGGCCCAGCAGGCGACGACGACGCTTGAGGCCATCGACATCCAGGTCGGCCGCACCGGGGCCCTGACCCCGGTGGCGCGGCTGCATCCGGTCACGGTCGGCGGCGTCGTCGTGCGGAACGCCACCCTGCACAATGAAGACGAGATCATCCGCAAGGACGTCCGCGTCGGCGACACGGTCGTGCTGCAGCGCGCCGGCGACGTCATCCCGCAGGTCGTGGCCGTGGTCGAGGCGCAGCGCCCGCCGGAGGCCGTTCCCTACGTCTTCCCGCACGTCTGCCCGGTCTGCGGCAGCAAGGCGGTCCGGGACGCCGGCCAGGCCGTCCGCCGCTGCACCGGCGGCCTGATCTGCTCGGCCCAGCTGACCGAACGCATCAAGCACTTCGTCTCACGCCGCGCCTTCGACATCGAGGGCTTCGGCGACATCTACGTCGACCTGCTGTTCGACAAGGGCGTGCTGAAGAGCCCGGCCGACATCTTTCGTCTTCGCCAGCGTGCGGAGGCCGTGAAGGCGGCCATCCTGGAGCGTCGCAAGGAGCAGGCCGAGGCCCGCCGGCTTCAGAAGGCCCAGGACGACGACGCCCGCGTCGGCAAGGCGATCAGCGACGAGAACCGCGCTTTCGACGGGCTGGAGAAACTGTTCGACAGCATCGACGCCCGGCGCAGGATCTCGCTGGACCGCTTCCTGTTCGCGCTGGGCATCCGCGATATCGGCGAGACCACCGCGGTCAATCTTGCGCGGGCCTTCGACAGTTTCGAGGAACTGAGGCAGGCGCTGCTGCGGGCTTCGGAGCAGGGGCCGGCCGAGGCCTACGCCGAGCTGTCGGACATGCGCGGGATGGGCCCCAAGGCGCGGGATCAACTGCTGCTGATCGCGCCGACGTTGGAGGCGGACCCTTGGCCCGACGCGCCGATGGCCCAGAAGCTGGACCATGCCCTGGCCGGTCTGGCCAGTCCCGCCCGGCGGGCGCTGGCGGCGCGGTTCGACGACTGGTCGGCCTTCGTCGCCTGGGCGAAGGAGGCGGCCGCGGGCGCGCCGGGGGACGACTTCGTCTCCCTGTCGGCCATCGACGGCATCGGTCCGGTGGCGGCCCAGTCGATCGCCGCCTTCTTCGGGGAGGCGCACAACCGGGACCTGGTCGAGGCCCTGGTCGGCGAACTGGCCGCGATCGAGCCCCTGGCCAAGGCCAAGACCGACACGGCGGTGGCCGGCAAGACCGTGGTCTTCACCGGCGCGCTGGAGAAGATGACTCGCGACGAAGCCAAGGCCCAGGCCGAGGGGCTCGGCGCAAAGGTGGCCGGTTCGGTGTCGAAGAAGACCGACCTGGTGGTCGCAGGCCCGGGGGCGGGCTCCAAGCTGAAGGACGCCGAAAAGCACGGCGTGAAAGTTCTGACCGAGGACGAATGGCTGGAGATGATCGGGGTCGGGTAGGCGCGGCCTTCCAGCCGTTCGACGTCATCGCCTAGGCTTGGTGCGGCGGAGGGGGCTGGGTCGCTGTTGACTACTCCGAACTAACTGTACTAGTTATCACAGTACACGAAGTTCGGATCACACCCATGCCCCGCGTCGCCCCTCTCGCCATATCGATCGCCACCGGCGACAGCCGGCCGATCGCCCACCAGATCGTCGATGCGGTTCGCCTGCAGATCACCACCGACCAACTGTCGGTCGGCGATCGGCTGCCCAGCGTCAGAGGTTTGGCCCAGCAACTCGGGATCAACCCGAACACGGTGGCCAAGGCCTATGGCCAACTGACCATCGAGGGTTGGCTGGAAGCCCGCGCCGGACTTGGCCTGTTCGTCGCGGTGCGACGGGAACAGCTGAGCGGCGAGGAGCGCGAGCGCCGGATCGGCGAGGCGGTCGACCGCTTCGTGAACGAGGTTGTGGCCATCCGCTACCCGCCCGACCGCGCCGTCGATCTGGTCGCCCACGCGCTGGAGGCGATCGCCCCCAGCAAGATCGCGTAGCGGCCATGATCTCCGATCTGGCCATCGAGACTCGCGCCCTGACGCGCCGGCATGGCCGCAAGGTCGCCGTCGACCACCTCGACCTGGCGCTGCCGCGCGGCGGCATCCACGCCATCGTCGGCGCCAACGGCGCCGGCAAGTCGACGCTGTTCCGGGTGCTGCTCGGCTTCGTGACCCCGACCGCGGGCGAAGCCTTCGTGCTGGGCCGGCCCAGCGGCGCCCTGACTCCCGCGGACCGCGGGCTGATCGGTTTCGTCAACGAGGAGCATACGCTGCCCGGCTGGGCGCGCGTCGACGAGGTCGTCGCGATGCAGCGACGGCTCTATGCCGACCGCTGGGACGAACAGGCCTTCGCGTCGGTGATCTCCAGCTTCGATCTGCTCGGCGATCAGCGCGTGGCCCAGCTGTCGCGCGGCGAGCGCGCCGGCCTCAATCTGGCGCTGGCGCTGGGCCAGTCGCCCGAGCTGCTGATCCTCGACGAGCCGACGCTGGGCCTGGACGTGGTGGCGCGCCGCCGGCTCCTCGAAGCCCTCATCGCCGGCGTCGACGGCGGCGACCGCACCATCGTCTACTGCTCGCACCAGATCGAAGAGGTCGAGCGGCTGGCCGACACCCTGGTCGTGCTCGAGCGGGGGCGGCTGCTCGCCTTCGCCGCGCCGGACGAGGTCTGCGGCCGGGTCAGCCACTGGATCGCCGACGTGCCCTTCAAGGGACCGGAGGCTGCGAGCGTGCCGGGCCTGCTCCAGCACCGCCGGTTCGACGGCGTGCACCACTATGTCGTGCTGGACCAGGACGACGACTTCGAGGCGTTCCTGCGCGCCGCCGGCGCCCGCACGGTCCATCGCCAGGCGATGTCGCTCGATCGCGCGGTCGACGCGCTGCTGACCCGCAATCACGCCTGATCCGAACAGAGTCTCCATCATGCTCGAACTGTTCATTGGCGAATGTCGACGGTTCCGTCTCTGGGCGCTGGGCGCAGGCCTGCTGCACACGGGGACGCTGCTGTTCTTCGACTTCATGGTCGACCCGCTGCAGCAGCCGCAGTCGGTCTATCAGCTGGCGGCGGCGATCTACGCGGTCGGCGGGGCGCTGCTCGGTCTCTACCAGGCGGGCGGCTACGCGCGGATCAACGCCTGGGTCATGCTCCTGCACCGTCCGCTGGCGCCCCGCGCGATCTTCGCGGCGGTCGCCGGCGCGGGCGCGACCATGCTGGCGCTGGCCGTGGTCGTCCCCATCCTGATCATGCTGGCGGCGCACGGACTGACCGGCGCGCGCTTCGTCGACGCGCGGCACGGGCTGCTTCCGGCCGCCGGGCTGCTCGTCGCGCTGATCGGCTACCTGGGCGGGGTCTACGCGGCGTTGTCGCCCCGCCGCTACGGCTGGCTGGCGCTGATCCCGGCCCTGCTGCCGACCGTGAGCGGCGCGGCGGGCGCGGGCGCCCTGGTCGTCCAGGCGATGACGGCTCTCTGGCTGGTTCTCATGGTGCTGGCGGTTTTCAAACCGGATCTCCAGACACCGCCGCGTCGGGCCTCCGGCCTGGCGATGACCGCGCTGGCCACGGCCATGGGCGTCTATGTGCTGGCCGTCGCCGCGGGCGGACTCGCCTTCGAGACGGCGTCGATGATCATCGGAAACCACCCGCGCGACGGCGCCGCCTCGACGAACGGCGTGGTCGCGGCGACCCGGATCGAGGGCGGCGCCCTGATCGAGGCGGGACTGGCCGGTCGCCGGGACGATCAGGCGCGGGTCTGGCGCGAACAGGTGCGCCTGTCGGAAGTCTTCGCCATTCCGCCGACGCGGCCGGCGCTGCCGGTGCGTGGGGCGATGACCAACATCGCGCCCATGGAGTTTGACGACCCCGAGCGTGGCGTCCGTTGGACCTTCAGCCATGACGACATGCTTTTCCATGGGGTGCGGCTCGCCGATCGCCGCACGGCGGGCGTCCTGGGCGTGGGCGGCGACCGCCCGTTCCGCGCCCCGCCGCTGGTCAGCGACAGCGGCATGATGATCGCCCGCGACGGCGTCTTCACCTTCGATGCGGACAGCGGCCTGATCCGCCAGCGCATCCACCTGGCCGAGGGCGAGGTCGCCGCCGCGCCGCCGGCCGTGATCGGCGAGGCCGTGGGCCTGATGACCAGTCGGGCGCTGCGCTTCTACGACCGGCGCGTGCTGGAAGAAGACGACCGCCGACGTCCGATGTTCGCCAGCGTGCCCCTGGCGGCGCCGGTCGGAAACGTGATGCGGATCGACCTGATCGAGCTGATGGAGGGCTATCTGGTCTCGGTCACCTACGCCCGCGGCGCCGTGGAGGGACCGGGCCGCGCCTGGCAGGATGTCGTCGAGATCGACGGCTCAGGGCAGGCGCGATCGGCGGCCCGGCGCACGCTGACGCCCGACTATCCGACCGCCGCCCGGTTCACGCCCTGGTGGGTTTCGCCCGGCTTGAGCGCGCTTCGCGGCGCCTCGGAGCGCGTCCTCGCCGCCGAGGCGCCGCTGGCTGAACGTCTGCCGATCCAAATTCCCGCGGCCATCATGCTGCTGGCCGGCGCGCTGTCGCTCCTCGCCGCCGCGATCACCGCCTGGCTGGGTCGGCGACGCGGCCTGGCCGCCGCGTCCATCGGCGCCTGGTCGCTGGCCGCCCTGCTGGCCGGCCTTCCGATGCTCGCCGCCTTCTGGCTGATCCGTCCAACCCCTCGCCGCTGACGAGGCTTGCCATGCCCCTCCTTCTCCGTTGGCTGCGCGCGATCGCGGCCGCGCTGTCGACGCTCGCGCCGGCGTCCCTGGCCGAGGCCGCCTCGCTCGATCGGTTCCTGGCGGCGGAGCGCGCTCGCCCCGCGGCCTACCTGCTGCCCCGCGACGCGTTTCCGGTCGAGACGACGGTCTCGTCGGTCACGCTTTCGCCGGACGGGCGGCAGGCGGTCTGGTTGCGCGACGAGCGGGATGTCCGGTCGCTCTGGGGGCGGTCGACGACGGCCGACGGCGCGCCGCGGCGCCTCCTGCAGCGGGTGGAGGCGTCGGAGGTCCACTGGTCCGCCGACTCCCGATGGCTCCTGCTGATCGGGCCGCGGACGGTTCGGGCGCTGGCGATGGCCGGGCAGTCCGGCTCGGGCATGGTCGCCTCGCTGGGCGGTGCGACGCGGTTGCGGGCCCTTGCGCTGGATCCCCACGGTCCCGGCGTCCTGCTCGTCGACGAACAGGGCGAGGGCGCGGGCAGGGCGTGGCGGTTGTGGCGGACGGGCGTCGGCGGTCAGCGCCGGCTGGTCCTACGCTCGACCCGGGAGATCGTCGACGCCGTGATCGGTCGCGACGCGACGGCCGTCTTCGTCAGAGTCGTGGACGACGGCCGTCACGAGATCCTGGCGGGACCGCTGGGGGGAGAGTTCCGCGCCATCGCGCAATGCGTCGGGCTGGAGCGGTGCAACCTGCTCGGCGCCGCGCCCGACGGTCGGGGCGTCCTGGTCGCCGGCGACCTCGGCGGCGCGCCGCGCCAGGCGCTGTTCCGGGTCGGCCTCGACGGTCGCCGAGTCCTGGTCCACGCGGATCCGGCGATGCGGGTCGACATCGACGCCATCGTGCTCGACCGCCGCACCGGCGCGCCGAGCCTGGTCGGCTATCGCGGCGGCGCGCCCCGCAGCTACGGCGTCGACGCCGTCGCTCGCGCGGCCCTGAAGCGACTGGAGCGGACAGGACTCGACAGCGGCTTCGCCATCGAGACCTCGGCGGGGCCCTGGCTGGTCCGGGAGCGCGACGCGCGGCTCGCCGGCAATCGTTGGCGGCTGTTCGATCCGGCGTCGGGGCGGCTGACCACCTTGCTCGACGATCCGGGACAACACCGGCGTCCGGCGGCGGAGCAGTTGGCGCGGACGGTCGGGGTCAGCTTCCGCGCCTCCGACGGCATGGAGATCCACGGCCTGCTGACGCCGCCGCCGGGACGTGACCTGGCCCGCGCCCCGCTCGCCACGATCGTCCATGGCGGCCCCTGGTCGCACGACGATCCCGACTACAGCGCGCTGACGCAGTTCCTGGCCAACCGCGGCTATGTCGTCTTCCGTCCGCAGTTCCGAGGATCGACCGGCTATGGCCGGGCCTACATGGCGGCGGCGGGCGGCGACTTCGGCGACGGCCGGGTCCAGCGCGACATCGAGGAGGGGACCCGCTGGCTGCTGGACCGGGGCGTCGGCGATCCGCGCCGGACGGCCATCATCGGCGCGTCATTCGGCGGCTATTCGGTGCTTCAGGCCCTGTCGAACGGCCGCCGGCTCTTCGCGGCCGGCGTCGCCATCGTGCCGCCGACCGACATGGGGTGGGTGACGCGCTGGGCGTCGGCGCGCAGCGATCGCCTGAGCCCTCGAAGCCTGCCCCTGTCGACCACCCTGCGGCTTCTGCAGATGGACCCCGACGATCCCGCGACGAAGCAGAGGCTCTACGCGCAGTCGCCCCGAGCCCGCATCGGCGCCATGCGGACGCCGCTGCTGATCGTCGCCGCCGGGCGCGACGAGCGCGTGCCGATCCGCAGCGTCGTCGACTATGCGGCCCGGCTCCGCGTCGCCGGCGCCGACGCTCGCATCGTCATCGCCCGCAAGCAGCCCCACGCATCGGGCGATCCGCTGGCGATGCGGGCCTCATTCTATCTGATGGAGGAGCTGCTGCAGCGCGAGCTCGGCGGGGCGCCGCCTGTCCGTCTCGCGCCGGACGTCCGGGAATGGATGGCCGCCAACCTGTCGGCTAGCGCGCCGCCCGGCGAGGACGCGTCGTCCTGGAAGTGACGCGGCCTTGGCCTAGTCCGCCGCCAGCTCCGCCATGACCTCGCGCCAGCCGCGGACCGCGTCCCGTCCGGCGCGCTCGAAGGCGGCTTGCAGGTGACTCATCTGGGCGCCGGTCAGCTCCGCCTCCAGCTTGGCGCCGGCCTCGGTCAGGCTGAGATTTTTCACCCGGCGGTCCTCCGCCGAGGGGAGAGCGGCGACCAGGTCCAGCTCGATCAGCTGCCGCAGCGGGCCGTTCAGCGCCTGCTTGCTGACGGCCAGCATGCCGAGCAGGCCGGTGACCGAGATCTCGGGACGACGGGCGATGAAATAGAGGACGCGGTGGTGGACCCGGCTCAGGCCGCGCCGTTCCAGGATCCGATCCGGCCGATCGGTGAAGCCGCGATAGGCGAAGTAGAGCAGCTCGATCGCATCGCGCAGTTGGGCCTGGCGAGCGTCTTCCGAAGAGGTTGGGTCAACCATGTTGACACATTAGGCTCGTGGTCCTTACGGTGTCGATAGGTCAAGATTATTGACGCTGTCGGAGCTTTGGTCATGGCGCGGTTGTCGGCGCGAACGGGAGATCTTCACGCATCGCCGGTGCGGGAGATGCTCAACGTATCGCTGCGGCCGGGCGCCATCTCCTTCGCCGGCGGCCTGCCGTCGCCGGAGACCTTCGCCGGGCTCGACCTGCCGCCGCCGCCGCGCGACCTGCTGCAATACGGCCCGACCGAGGGCGAGCCGCCGCTGTGCGAACGCATCGCCGCGGAGCTGCGCGACCTGGGCGTCGACACGACCGCCGAGCGGGTGATGATCCTGGCCGGGTCGCAGCAGGGCATCGACCTGGCCGCCAAGCTGGTCGTCGACCCGGGCGCGACCGTCGCCGTCGAAGCCCCCGCCTATCTGGCCGCGCTGCAGGTGTTCCGGTTCTTCGGCGCGCGGTTCTCGACCCTCGACCGCGCCGATCCGGCGTCGGGCTGGGGCGGGGACGCCACGCCGCGGCTGGCCTATGTCACCCCGACCTTCCAGAACCCCACCGGCGGCTGCTGGTCGGCCCAGGAGCGGGCGGCGCTCGCCCAGGCCTGCCAGGCCCATGAGGTGATCCTGTTCGAGGACGATCCCTACCGCGATCTGGTCTACGAGGATTGCGAGCGAACGCCGATCTGCGCGGGGATGAGCGGCGGCGGCTCCTGGATCTACCAGGGCTCCTTCTCCAAGACCGTGGCCCCGGGCCTGCGGCTGGGCTTCCTGACGGCCTCGGAAGATCTGTTCCCGCTGCTGGTGCGGCTCAAGCAGGCCAGCGACCTGCACACCAACCGGCTGAGCCAATGGATGGTGCTGCAGTATCTGCAGGACCCCGGTCGGGCGGCGCGGATGGAGGGGGTCAGGGCCCTGTATCGCCGGAAGCGGGACCTGTTCGACGCGGCCCTGACCCGGCATCTGGGCAATCTGGCGTCCTGGACCACGCCGCCGGGCGGGCTGTTCTTCTGGGTCGCCCTGGCGGGCGGCGTCGATCCGCAGGGCTTGCTGACACGAGCGCTGGAGCGGGGCGTTCTGTTCACCCCGGGCAGCCATTTCATGGCCGACGGCGGCGCCTGTCCGGCGATCCGGCTGAACTTCAGCCTGGCCGCGCCGGGCGACGTGGAGCGCGGGCTGGCGGTGATCGGCGACCTGCTGCGCGAGCGGGCGACGGCCTAGGCGCGCCGGGGTCGCTCGGCGAGCCAGGCGACCGCCGCCAGACTCAGGTAGGCGACCAGGGCCATGGTCCCGAAGGCGGCAGGCGACGTCGGCGGCGGGCCCGGCAGCTCGGCGTAGATGCCGAGACCGCCCAGCAGGGCCAGAAAGGCGCAGCCCCAGGCCCAGCCGCGTCCCTCGGTTCCGCGCCGCCACAGCCAGGCCCCGCCGGCGACGGCGATCAGCGTGATCTCCAGCATCTTCTCCGGAACCGGCCAGTTCCACCAGCCGAGACCGACCTTGATCCCGCCGGGCCACAGGGCCAGGTCCGGCCGGTGGACCAGGAAGTCGAGCAGCCAGTGGGAGAAGACGGTCAGGCCGAGGATGGCCGCCACCCGCCACGGCGTCTTCAGCAGGCCGCGGGCCAGCAGCGCGCCGCCGACGGACCAGACCACGGCCGCCGGCAGGCTATGGGTCCAGGGCATGTGGTAGAGGTCCAGGGGCGTGCCGGGCAGGCTGGGGTCGAACCGCACCTTCTCGACGCCGGTCATGATCAGCACGCTCCAGCCGATGTCGACCAGCTGGGCGGCGCCGACGGCGGCCCACAGCGGCGTCCGCGGCTCGACCGCCCGCGCGGCCAGCGCCGCAGCATAGTGTCCCACGAACATGGCCCGCCCCGCTCTTGCCATTCTGCACGTTCAGGAGGAGCTTCACGGGTGACGCCGCTCTAGGCAAGCACCCCTTCACAACGGACGAAACGCCATGCTCCGCCTTCTCGCCGCCGCTGTCCTGACGGCCGCTGTCGCCACCCCGGTCTTCGCCGCCGACATCACCGGCCGTTGGCGCACGCCGGGCAACGGCGGGGAGGTCGAGGTCTATCCGTGCGGCGGCGCCGTCTGCGGCAAGCTGATCAGCTCGGCCCACATCGCCAAGGACCCCGGCGCGCTCGACGCCAAGAACAAGGACCCCAAGCTGGCCAGCCGCAAGCTGAAGGGGCTGACCTTCCTGACCGGCTTCACCGGCGGCCCGACCGAATGGAAGGGCGGCAAGGTCTACAATCCCGAGGACGGCAATACCTATTCGGGCACGATCACCGCGGTCGGCGCCGATACGCTGAAGCTGAAGGGCTGCGTCGTCGCGCCGCTGTGCAAGACCCAGACCTGGACGCGGATCAAATAGGCGGGCGGGACAGACGGGGACATGCTCCGCGAAGCGGTGCGTGTCCCCTGTCGAACGGTAAGAAGGGGACACGCACCCTGCGGGAGCATGTCCCCGGCGTTGCATGGTTCGAGACGCGGACCCTCAAGCGAGCGCATCGAAGGACGCAGGACCTGTCGGCAATGGAGAAGGGCGCGGATCGCTCCGCGCCCTTCATCACGCATGGGTCGTCGGATCAGGTCCGAAGGGACTTGCCTAGATCGGCGCGCACGCCCCTTCCAGCCATTCCCGCACGTCCGCCGGGACCAGCGGGCCGATCTTGTCCAGCACCTGGGCGTGGTAGGCATTGAGCTGGGCGCGTTCGACATCGCTCAGCATGTCGGCCTCGATGCAGGCTCGATCGATCGGCGCCCAGGTCAGGTTCTCGAAGCCCAGCATCGGCCGCTCGCCGCCGGGGATGTCCGCGGCCGGCGTGACCACCTGCAGGTTCTCGATGCGGATCCCGTACTCGCCCGGCTTGTAGTAGCCCGGCTCGTTGCTGAGGATCATGCCGGGACGCAGGGCGATGCTGTTGGGGGCCTTGCTGATCCGCTGCGGGCCCTCGTGGACGCCCAGATAGACGCCGACGCCGTGGCCGGTGCCGTGGTCGTAGTCCAAACCCGCCTGCCACAGCGGCTCGCGGGCCAGGGCGTCCAGGGCCGAGCCGGTAGTGCCGGCCGGGAAACGGACCCGCGCCAGATGCAGATGGCCCTTCAGCACCAGGGTGTAGCGCTGCTTCATCTCGGCGGACGGCGTTCCGATCGCCATGGTGCGGGTGATGTCGGTGGTGCCGTCCAGGTACTGGCCGCCGCTGTCGACCAGCAGGAAGCTGCCCTGGGCCGCGCGCTCGTTGCTGCGCTCTGTCGGGCGGTAGTGGGGCAGGGCGCCGTGGCCGTTGGCCGCGCCGATGGTGTCGAAGCTGAGGTCCTTCAGCGCGCCGGTCTCCTCGCGGAAGCCCTCCAGCTTGGCGACGGCCTCCTTCTCGTCCGGCGGGTTGATCTGGCCTTCGGTGGCGACCCAGTGCAGGAAGCGGGTCACCGCCACGCCGTCGCGGACGTGGGCGCGGCGGGTGCCCTCGATCTCCGCCGCGTTCTTGCAGGCGCGGGGCAGGGTGCAGGGGTCCATGCCGCGGACCGGCTCGGCGCCGACGGCGGCCAGGGTGTCGAAGTACCAGGCCGAGGACTGGCCGGGGTCGACCAGCACCTTCTTGCCCTTCAGGTCGGCCAGGGCGCCGTCGAGCGCTTCCGGGGCCTCCAGCGAGACCTGGTTGCCCAGCCAGGCCGGCAGGTCGTCGGTGACCTTGACCGGGTCCAGGAACAGGCGGGCCGTGCCGTCGGCGTTGACCACGGCCTGTCCGAGCGGCAGCGGCGAGCGGATGACGTCGCCGCCGCGGATGTTGAACAGCCAGGCGATCGACGACGGCGCGGTGATCACCGCGGCCTCGGCCCCGGCGTCGCGGAGCCCCGCGCCGATGCGCTCACGCTTGGCGGCGGAGTCCTCGCCGGCGAACTCCAGCGGCTGGGGCACGATCGGGGCGGTCGGCTGCGGCGGGCGGGCTTGGCCCCAGGCCTGGTCCAGCGGGTTGGCGTCGACGGGTTTCAACACCGCGCCGGCCTTGTCGGCGGCGGCGCGCAGAGCGGCCAGGGCGTCGGGGCTGTGCAGCCGGGCGTCGTAGCCGAGCACCGCCCCCTTCGGCGCGGTCTCGAGGTAGGCCGGCACGCCGCCCTCGACCAGATCGCGAATCTCGAACACGTCCGGGTCGACCTGTTCGCCGACCTGCAGGGTGTAGCGGCCGTCGACGAAGACCGCGGCCCGGTCCTGCAGGATCACCGCCGCGCCGGCCGAGCCGGTGAAGCCGGTGGCCCAGGCGAGGCGGTCGTTGGCCTCGGGCAGGTACTCGTTCTGGTGCTCGTCCTCGTGCGGGATCAGGAAGCCGTCGAGGCCCTGGGCCTTCATGGCGTCGCGGATCAGCGGAACGTGCCGCGGGCCGAACGAAGGATCGGTATGTTCGTCGAAGGTCTGGCGCATGAGGCACATCTATGCTGCGCCAGCCTCCGACGGAAGGGAAAGCTACGGCTGCGGCGTCGGTTCGGGGGGCGTTTTCGGCTCCGCGGCCGGTCCAAGCGCGTCGGACGCGTCGTTGGCCGCCTGCTCGGCGCCCGAGCGGACGGCGGCGTCGGCGGCGGCCTGGGCGTCGGCGGCGGCGCGTGACGCTTCCTCGGCGGTGCGTGTCGCCGAGTTCGCGACCTCGCGGGCGCTGTCCATGGTCGATTGCGCCCCGGCCAGCATGCCTTCGGCGCGGCCCTGCTCGACGGCCTGGGCGATCCGCGTCGCGTCCGGCTCCGAGGGGCGGTTGGTGGTCATGAACACCACCGCGAAGATGGCGACCAGGGCCACCAGCGCCGCCATCACCCAGGCGGTCGTGCTGGCGCCCTGCGGTTCGGCCTGTTTCGACGACGGCCGAGTCTCGGGATCGGTCTGCGTCATGTCGGCGGCCTCCTGATGCTTACCCTTGCCCAGGCGGGAAAACGTCAGACCGCGACGCGAGTTCCTAAGCCCGCTGCAACACCAGGGTGGCCCAGGCGTCGCGGTGGAGGCTGCGCATGACGCGGAAGCCCTTGGACAGGTAGGCGGCCTTCACCCGGCGCTCCTGGGTGCGCAGCAGGCCCGACAGGATGGCGACGCCGCCGGGCTTCAGGGCCAACTTGATGTCGTGGCTCAGCGCAACCAGCGGCGGGGCCAGGATGTTGGCGAAGACCAGGTCGTAGGGGCCGTCCTGGCGCACCAGGCGGTGGTTCAGGCCGGAGGCGTGGACGAAGCGGGCGGCGGCCGCGTTTTCCCGGGCGTTCTCGTTGGCGATGCGGACCGACGGCCCGTCGATGTCGGTGCCGACGGCGACCTTCGACCCGGTGCGGGCCGCGGCGATGGCCAGCACGCCCGTGCCGCAGCCCACGTCCAGCACCCGGTCGAAGCGGCGCGACTTGAGCAGGTCGTCATAGGCCTTCAGGCAGCCGGCCGTGGTCCCGTGGTGGCCGGTGCCGAAGGCGGCGCCCGCCTCGATGCGCAGCTTCACCGCGCTCGCCGGCGCGCGGCCCTTGTCGTGCAGGCCGTAGACGAAGAACCGGCCCTCGCGCACCGGCGGCAGGCCCGACAGCGCCATGGCCAGCCAGTCGGCGTCGGCCAGCGGCTCGACGACCACCGTCAGCCCGCCCGAGGCGACCAGGCTGTCGCGGATGCCGTCTTCCTCCTCCTGAGAGGTCGGGAAGGCGTCGATGCGCCAGATCCCCTTGTCCTCGTCCTCTTCCAGGATCGAGTAGGTCGCGCCATCCAGCATGGGGTCGGCGTCGAGCGCCTCGGCGGCGGCCTCGGCGAGGGCGCGGGGACCGCGGGCGATGATCTGGGCGGCGTTGTAGCTCATGGCCGCCCCTGTAGCGGCTGAAGGCCGCCGCGTCACCCGCTAGCCGAACCGGGGCGAATGCGCATAGCGTCGGTCGACACCGCCGCGAGTCTCAAGATGACCAGCCACGCACGCGCCCACGGCCTCCTTCGCGAACGGGACGGGGGCCACGCCCGCGTGGGCTTCGTCGAGCTGTTTTTCGACCTGGTCTTCGTCTTCGCGGTCACCCAGCTCAGCCACACCCTGATCGAGCATCCGACCCCGTTGGGGACGCTGCAGACGGCGATGCTGCTGCTCGCGGTGTGGTGGGCCTGGATGTACACGACCTGGGCGACCAACTTCCTGGAGGTCGAGCACCGCGGCGTGCGGGTCATGCTGTTCGGGGTGATGGCCGCGGGGGTGGTGATGTCCTCGTCGCTGCCCCACGCCTTCGACAAGACGGGCCTGGTCTTTGCGGCCGCCTATGTCCTGATCCAGGCCGGGCGGACGGCCTTCGTGGTCTTCGCCGCGCGGCGGAACGACGCGCTTCGGCTGAACTTCCTGCGCATCCTGGTCTGGTTCGTCGTCTCGGGCGCGCTGTGGCTGACCGGAGGTCTGGTCGATCCGGAGCAACGGCTGCTGTGGTGGGGCGCGGCCCTGGCTATCGACTACGCCGGGCCGATCGCCGCCTTCTGGACGCCGGGACTGGGCCGCTCCTCGACCCACGACTGGAGCGTCGAGGGCGGACATATGGCCGAGCGCTGCGGCCTGTTCATCATCATCGCCCTGGGGGAGTCGATCCTGGTCACCGGCGCGACCTTCGCCGGCCACGAGCGGACCTTCGGCGTGATTGCGGCCTTCGCCAGCGCCTTCGTCACGACGGTGGCCATGTGGTGGATCTACTTCAGCGCGCACGCCGATGCGGCCAGCGAGCGGATCCGCGCCTCCGACGATCCAGGCCGGGTCGCGCGGATCGCGTACACCTACGCCCACATCCCGCTGGTGGCGGGGATCATCGTCACCGCGGTCGGCGACGAATGGGCGCTGGCCCATCCCGACGGCCACGTGGACCTGAAGACCGCCCTGGTCCTGCTCGGCGGGCCGGCGCTGTTCCTGGCCGGCAGCCTGTTGTTCAAATGGACGGTGTTCGGCGTGGTCCCGCTGTCGCGGCTGGTCGGGATCGCGATCCTGGGCCTGTTGTCCATCATCGCCTTCCAGTGCACGCCGATGATGCTGAGCTGGCTGGCGACGGGGGCGCTGCTGGTCGTGGCCGTGTGGGAGACCGTGGCCTATCAGCAGGGGCGGCCGTCGACCCCCTAGGGCGTCGACCGTTCTCCAGGGGCCCGCGTCAGGATGCGCCGGCACGCCAGGACGATCCAGCCGACGGCGAGCAGCACCAGGGCCGCCGACAGGGGCGTGGCGAGGCTCAGCGGCGCGAAGATCCAGACCGCGATCCAGGCGAGGTAGGCCAGCACCATGGCCCGGCCGGTCGCCCGCTGCACCGCCTGACCCCGGGGGTCCTTGGCCAGCTGCTTGGGGATGTCGTTGGCGTGGATGGCCAGGAACAGGCCGATCAGCGCCATCGCCCCGCGGACGGTGGTGTCCTGATCGAGCAGGCCGGCCGATCTAGCCGCCGCCAGCGCGGCGCAGCCGGCCAGCAGGCCGCCGGCCAAGAGCAGGGGGCGGATCAACTGATTGGCGTTCATGACTTGGCCTCCTTCGGCTTGGCGGGGGGCAGCTTGGGGTCGGGCGCGTCGGCGCCGATCCCGAAGGTCTGGGCGAAGCCCATCAGCGCCTCTTCGAGCACCGAGAGCTTGAGGTGATAGATCACCGACTTGCCCGCCTTCTCGACATGCACGAGGTCGGCCTCGCGCAGCACGGCGAAGTGGGCGGACATGGTCGGTTTGGACACGTCGAACTGGTCGGCCAACGCCCCCGCCGACATCGGCCGCTCGCGCAGCAGCTGCAGCACGCGCCGCCGGGTCGGATCGGAAAGGGCCTTGAACACACCGCTCATATTTCGATGATTAGCCAATCGTCGAAATGAGTCAACGCCCCAATGCCGTCATCCTCGCGCTCGTCGCGAGGACCCTTGAACACCGGCAGTCGTGGTTGGAGCGCGGCCCGACCGCTCCGCCAGTACCCGCGGCTCACCACGCATGGCTCCTCGCGACGAGCGCGAGGATGACGGAAGGGGAACTCACCCCTTCGTCACGAAGCCGTCCAGCACCTTCTTCACGCCGGCCTTGTCGAAGTCGACGGTGAGCTTGTTGCCCTCGACGCCGGCGACCTTGCCGTAGCCGAACTTCTGGTGGAACACCTTGTCGCCGCGCTTGTAGTCGCTGCCGGCGGAGCTCTCCGACACCGCCACCAGCCGGCCCTCGCCCTCGATCACCTGTTGGCGGCCGGCGTGGGAGCCGTGGTAGCCGCGCTCCTGCGCCCGCTTCCAGCCGGGCGAGGAATAGCCGGACCCGAAGCTGCGGTCGTCGTCCCAGCGGCTGGTCATCGGCTGCTGCATGCCGGGGCCGCCGCCGTAGTAGCCGGTCTCCGACGCCGCCTCGACGTTCTCCACCGGCAGCTCGTCCACGAAGCGGCTGGGCAGCTGCGACGTCCAGCGACCGTAGACCTGCCGGTTGGCGGCGAAGCTGATGCGCGCCTCCTGGCGGGCGCGGGTGATGCCGACGTAGGCCAGGCGGCGCTCCTCCTCGAGGCCTTTCTCGCCCTTCTCGTCGACGCTGCGCTGGCTGGGGAAGACGCCTTCCTCCCAGCCCGGCAGGAAGACCAGCGGGAACTCCAGCCCCTTGGCCGAGTGCAGGGTCATGATCTGGACGCTGTCGTCGCCGCCCTCGCGGTCCAGGTCCATGACCAGCGAGACGTGCTCCAGATAGTCGCCCAGCGTGTCGAAGGCGGCCATCGACTGGACCAGTTCCTTGAGGTTGTCGAGCCGGGTCTGGCTGGTCGGACCCTTGTCCACGCGCAGCACGTCCGTGTAGCCGCTCTCCTCCAGGATGGTCTCGGTGATGCGGGCGTGCGGAGCGCTTTCGCCCCGGCTTTCGGCCTCGGCCAGCATCCGGGTCCAGCGGTCGACGTCGCGGACGAAGTTGGCCAGGGCGGTGCGGGTCTTGGCGGCGAGTTCGTCCGTCTGGACGATGCCGCGCGCCGCCGTCATGGCCGAGACGCCGGCGCCGCGGGCCACCTGCAGGATCTTCTGCACCGTGGTGTCGCCGATGCCGCGCTTGGGGACGTTGACGATCCGCTCGAAGGCCAGGTCGTCGTCCGGCGACTGCACCAGCCGCAGATAGGCGTGGGCGTCGCGGATTTCGGCGCGCTCGAAGAAGCGCGGGCCGCCGATCACCTTGTAGGGGATCTGCAGCATGACGAACCGCTCTTCGAAGGCCCGCATCTGGAACGACGCTCGCACCAGGATGGCGACGTCCTTGTAGGGCCGCTTGCCGGTGTCGATCGTGCCCTTGCGCCAGCGCTCGATCTCCTCGGCGACGAGCCGGCTCTCGGCCTCGCCGTCCCAGACGCCGCGCACCCGGACCTTCTCGCCGCCGTTGCTCTCGGTCCACAGGGTCTTGCCCAGGCGGCCTTTGTTGACCTTGATCAGGTGCGAGGCGGCCGCGAGGATGTGGCTGGTCGAGCGATAGTTGCGCTCCAGCCGGATGACCTTGGCCCCCGGGAAGTCGCGTTCGAAGCGCAGGATGTTGTCCACCTCGGCTCCGCGCCAGCCGTAGATCGACTGGTCGTCGTCGCCCACGCAGCAGACGTTCTGGCTGGCCTGGGCCAGCAGCCGCAGCCAAAGGTACTGGGCGACGTTGGTGTCCTGGTACTCGTCGACCAGGATGTATTTGAACCGCCGGTGGAAGTCGGCCAGCACGTCCGGATGCTTCTGGAAGAGCGTCAGGTTGTGCAGCAGCAGGTCGCCGAAATCGCAGGCGTTCAGGATGCGCAGCCGCTCCTGGTACAGGCGGTAGAGATGCTGGCCCTTGTTGTTGGCGAACACCGCGCCTTCCGACGGCGGCAGCTTGTCGGGGGTCCAGCCGCGGTTCTTCCAGTGATCGACCAGGCTGGCGAAGAACTTCGGTGTCCAGCGTTTGGCGTCGATGTTCTCGGCCTCGAGGATCTGTTTGATCAGCCGCTGCTGGTCGTCGTCGTCGAGGATGGTGAAGCTGGACTTCAGGCCCAGCAGGTCGGCGTGGCGGCGCAGAATCTGGGCGGCGACCGAGTGGAAGGTGCCCAGCCAGCGCAGCCCCTCGGCCTGCGGCCCGATGATGTGGGTGATCCGCTCGCGCATCTCGCGCGCGGCCTTGTTGGTGAAGGTGACGACCAGCAGCTCCCACGGCTTGGCCCGGCCGGTGGCCAGGATATGGGCGAGGCGGGTGGTCAGCACGCGCGTCTTGCCGGTGCCGGCGCCGGCCAGGACCAGCACCGGGCCCTCGGTGGCCTCGACCGCTTCGCGCTGCTCGGGGTTCAACCCGTCGAGATAGCTCGGCGCGCCGCCGTCGACGCGCGCCAGATCGCTGATGCGGGGGGAGGGGACAGAGTCGGACATCGGGAACATATGTAGCACGGACGCGCCCTTATCCAGACGCGGATGGCGGAACCAGGGGCCTCGGCGGCCCGTTTTTCAGCCCAACGACAACAGGGAAGGAGAACGTCATGGCCGAGAGAACCGGCGGGGCCGGCATGTTCCTCGCCTTCGTGGTCGGCGGCCTGCTCGTGCTGGTCCTGGCCATCGGCTGGATGGTCTGGTCAGGCGGGCTTTCGGTGACCGCCCAGGCCCCGAAGATGGACCTGCGGCTGCCCGAGACGCCGAGCCTGCCGGCGCCGTCGCCCAATCCGCAGCCGACCCCGGCGCCGTCGCCCCTGCCGAAGCCGGGCTAGGGCGCCGGCCCAGGATCACCTGCGACAAATTCGCAACGTTCGCGGATCGGCGGTCTTCGAGGGCTTGCAAAAAGATGACGCCTGCGTCATTTTCATTGATGTAAGCCGAAAGGGTTCCGTCATGGCCTTCGATTCCGCTCCCGCCGAACGCCCGGTCGCCATCAGCCGCGACGTCTACCGCCTGCAGCCGCTGCGCGCGATGCGGGCCCTCAAGCGGCTGATCGCCGACAAGGAGGACACCTCCCAGGTGTTCGAGATCATGCGCGCCCTGTCCGGCGGCTCGATCCCGAAGGGCTACAAGCGCCTGCTGTCTACGGTGGAGGGCGGTCGGATCGCCTACGAGCGAGAGGAGTTCTGCGAGCGCCTGTCCGACACCGCCTGGCTCGAGACCTTCGGCCCGGGCACGGTCGGCGAGGCCTATCGCAAGTTCATCGCCCCGCGCGGCCTGACCGCCGAGGGGCTGGCCGAGGAAAGCCGCAAGACCGCCGACAGCGACATCGACGCGGCCCACCCGTTCGCCTGGTACGGCCGCCGCATGCGCGACGTGCACGACGTCTGGCACGTGCTGACCGGCTACGGCACCGACGGCCTGGGAGAAGCCTGCGTGGTGGCCTTCTCCTACCAGCAGACCAAGAGCATGGGTTTCGCGCTGATCGCCTGGGCGGGAGCCACCCAGTACGAGAAGATCGGCAACGGCCAGCCCTACCGGAAGGCCGTTCAGGAGGCCTGGCGCAACGGCAAGAAGACGGCCTGGCTGCCGGAGCTCGACTACCCGGCCCTGTTCGCCGAGAACCTGGAAGCGGCGCGCGCCCGCCTGGGGATCCCGCGGCCCGAGGTCTACCTGAGCATCCCGGAACAGTATCGCGACCGCCCGCTGACGGGCGCGACGCACTAAGCTGTCGCCTTCCTCCCCGCTTGCGGGGAGGAAAGTCACTTCCGTTCCAGCGCGAACACCCGGCAGGCGCTGGCCAGCGGCCGTTCTCCCCGCGCCTCGTCGATCCGCGCCACCAGCCCCGACAGGCTGAGCCCGTCCGCGGCCGCGGCGGCGTCCAGGACGGCCCAGAACTCCGGCTCCAGCGCCAGCGAGGTGGCGTGGCCGGCCAGGTTCACCGAGCGCTTTTGCAGCAGGCCCGCCAAGGCGCCCTAGTCCTCGTCCCGCTTCGACGCGTCGAGGTCGCGCGAGGCCTTGTCGCGACGGGCGTCGGCGAGCGACTTTTCCGCCTTGGTGCGGCCGAACTTGACCCGGTTCTCGGCCGCGGTCGCCTTGGCCTGGGCCTTCGCCCGCGCCTTGCGCGCCTGGTTGAGGTTGATCGGCGCGGTCACTTGCCGGCCGCCGGCTTGATCACGACGGTCGATTCCAGACGCAGCGGCCGGCCCTTGCTGAGCGCCACCGGCGCGCGACCGGGCCAGACGCAGTTCTGCATCGACGCCTCCTTGCGCAGGACCCACTGGCTGATCGGCCGGCCGTCGGCCTTGCAGGACAGGCCCACGCCCCACTTTTCGAGGCCCGGCTGTTTGGGCCAGGCGAAGCCCATCGAGGTTCCGGCCGTGAGGGCGTTCTGCTGCGCCGTCACCGCGCGGCCGCCGGAATGGAAGATCAGCCGGTCCGGCGCGATCAGCCGCGCCGAGAAGCCGCCGGAGCCCACGGCGTCGTCGCTGCCGCCGAGCGACAGCCCGTCGACGTTGGCCGTGATCAGGGTGTCGAAGTCGAGGCGGCGGGCGCCGTTGCGCAGCGGCTGGACCCGGACCTTGGTGGTCTCGCGGGCGACATAGACCAACTCCGACCCGGCGTTGACGATCCAGTCGATCTCCAGCGTCAGCGCCGCCGCGCCGTTTCCGCTGCGATCCGCGCCGAAGTTGGTCTTGCGCACCGAGTAGGTCAGGCCCTGCATCGCCCAGCCGTCGGCGACGATCCGGTCGCCCAGCCGCACCTGCCGCCAGGCCCAGAACAGGCCGCGCTGGTTCGGGTGATCGGCGGGCCGGTCCTCGGTCAGGATCGTGCCGTCCGGAGCATAGAGCGGATGGACGTAGTTCGACCGTCCCGGCTCGGCGCCGGGGGCGGGTTTGGTGCGATAGAACAGGACCGGCCGGTCGTCGTCGGTCACCGTCACGCCGTCGGGGCCGATCACGGCGTCCAAGCCGCCGGGACGGGCCAGGGCGGCCGGCGCCAGGGCGACGGCGCCCGCCAGGGCGGCGGCGGCGATCAGGGTCCTGGCGATCCTGCCGGCGGCGGTCGGGGCGGTCATGCGTCGTCCTTCTGGATGGCGCGCGCGAGGGCGGGCCGGGCCTGGGCGCGCGCCACCCAGTCGTCGTAGACGGCGTGGGGCGGAAGCATCTGCCGCGCGAACTGGAGCAGACTGATAAACAGGATGTCGGCGGCGGAGAAGTGGTCGCCCAGCAGCCATGGCCCCTTTTCCAGCGCGCCCTTCAGCTGGGCGTCCATGATCTCGTAGCTGCGGTCCTCGTCCTCGCCGTTGCGGCCGGTGAAGCGGGCGGTGATCACCGGCTCCAGCACGCCGGCGTAGTAGGCCAGCCAGGTCAGGTATGGCCCGCGCGTCGGATCGCCCACGGCCGGGCCGATCGGCGTGTCGCGATACTTGTCGGTCAGGTAGAGGGCGATGGCCGCGGACTCGGTGATCAGCACGCCGTCGTCCAGCAGGGCCGGGACCTGGCCGTGCGGATGCGGGTTGGCGAAGTCCGGCTCGCCGACGCCGTCTCGCCGGCGGATGGTCACCTTGCGCACCTCGTAGGGCGCGCCGAGCTCCTCGAGCAGCCAGAGCATGCGGGTGGATCGCGACTTCGGCGCATGGAACAGGGTCAGCATGGGGAACCTCCAGGTTGTGAACACAAGCAGAACATCGGTCTTCGCGCAACCGCTCGCCGCCGCCGGCCGTTTGCATCCGCGAGGCTGGGGTTCACGAAGGGAGACCTCCTATGATCGACGCCTCGCAGATCCGCGAACATATGGAAGTGGTCGGCTCGGACGAGCGCCATGTCGGGCGGGTGGACCATGTCCTGGGTAACGACATCGAGCTGGCCAAGCTCGACCTCGGCTCGGGCTTCAAGCACCACCTGATCCCGATGTCCTGGGTGGACTTCGTCGACGACGACACGGTCCGGCTCAGCCTGACCGCGGATGCGGCCAAGGCCGCCTGGCGCGAGAAGCACTGACCTCGACTCCGGCCGCGAACTGGCCGAAAGGCTCTCTCGTCCATCGGGCGAGGGAGCTTTCGCATGTACCGACTGTACGCGTCGCAGGCCACGGCCAGCCTGGTCGTCCACTGGATGCTGATCGAGCTGGGCGTCCCGTTCGAGGTCGAGATGCTCGACTTCGACGACAGGGCCCAGAAGTCCGAGACCTATCTGAAGCTGAACCCGGACGGCGTGGTGCCGACCCTGATCGTCGACGGCGCGCCGGTGCGCGAGACCGGGGCGATCCTGATGCTGCTCGCCGAGCGCCATCCGGAGGCGGGCTTCGCGCCGCCGGCCGGCTCGCGGGATCGCGCCGAGTGGCTGGAATGGATGGTCTGGCTCGCCAATGGCCCGATGGCCGCCTATCGGCTGTGGTTCTACGACGGCGACCTGCCGGGGCTCGACCGGGCGGCGCTGCAGGCGAAGCTCGAGAGCTACTGGACCAAGGCCGACGCGCGCCTGGCCGGGCGCGCGTTCCTGGTCGGCGACCGGGCGACCACGGCCGACCTGCAGTTGGCCATGCTGGCCCGCTGGTCGCGCAACATGCCCCGACCGGCGACGGCCTGGCCCAACCTGAAGGCCTATGTCGACCGCATGCGCGCCCGACCGGGACTGAAGGACGTCCACGCCCGCGAAGGCGTGACCGACTGGATCAACGACTAGAGGCAAGGATTGGCTTTCCGGCTCCGCGCCGCTATCACCCGCGCTCGTCAATTTCCAAGGGCCGCACCGCCATGAGCGACACCCCTCCCGACCGTCTCTGCACCAACCCCAAGAGCCCGTTCTACGACGAGGCCATCCTGGCCCGCGGCGTGGGCATCCGCTTCAAGGGCGAAGAGAAGACCAATGTCGACGAGTACTGCGTCAGCGAAGGCTGGGTGCGTCTGGCCGTCGGCAAGACCCTGGACCGTCACGGCAACCCGATGACCGTCAAGCTGCAGGGGACCGTCGAGCCCTACTTCCGCGGCGACGACGAAGCCTAGAGATCTCCGCATGTCCCCCGTTTCGCGGGGACATGCGGAAGGGCCTAGACGGCTTCCAGCGCTTCCGGCGCGGCGCGTAGCCGGGCGGCGTCGCGCAGGGGCGGGGCGCCGAACAGCCGGCTGTACTCGCGGCTGAACTGCGAGGGGCTGTCGTAGCCGACCGCATGTCCCGCCGAGGCCGCGTCCAGCGTCTGGGCCAGGATCAGCCGCCGCGCCTCCTGCAGCCGCAGCTGCTTCTGGTACTGCAAGGGACTCATCGCCGTGACCGCCCGGAAATGGGCGTGCAGGGCCGAAGGGCTCATCCGCGCCTCGCGGGCCACGGTCTCGATGCTGAACGGCCGGGCGTAGTGGGCCTTGATCCAGCCGATCGCGCGGTTGACCTGCTGCAGCCGGCTCTCGCCGATGGCGATCTGCATCAGGCGGTCGCCCTGGTCGCCGGTCAGCAGCCGCCAGAGAATCTCCCGCTCGACCAACGGCGCCAGCACGGCGGCGTCCCTCGGCTCTTCCAGCAACGCGACCAGCCGCGCCGCGGCGTCGGCCAGAGCCGGCGTGGTGGGGCTGAGGCCCAGACTTGAGCCAGGCGCGGCGGCGCCGGACGCGTTCAGCCCGGCCTCCATCATCAAGGCGCCGATGGCCGCCGGGGCCAGGTCCAGCCGCAGGCAGAGATAGGGCGCGTCGGGCGAGGCGTCGGTGACCTGGCCCACCACCGGCACGTCGACCGAGATGACCAGGAACTTGGCGCTGTCGTAGACGTAGACCCGCTCGCCGAGCAGCACCTGCTTGCGGCCCTGGGCGATGATGCAGACGGCCGGCTCATGCAGGACGTGCAGGGGCAGGCTGGGCGCCGAGGTCCGGATCAGGAACAGGCGCGGGATCGGCGTGGCGTGCACGCCGTCGCCGAGATCGGTGGTGTATCGGTCAATCAGCGTCGCGAGTTGATCCACGGCGGTCTCTCTTCAGATCTTGGAGAGATAATAGACTCACGCGCGTGAAGGCGACAGGGGAGCGCCTTCAGGTCTGGAGGATCGTGCAAGAAGGTCGCCGGATCGGTCTACCGCCTCGCGCCGCCGGCGCCCCAGGTTCGGGACGTTCCCGGCCGCCAGGGTCGGCTCCTGAAAACGAGGTCCCCCATGTCCAATCTTGAAGGCAAGGTCATCGCCGTCACCGGCGCCAGCAGCGGCATCGGCGAGGCGACGGCCCGGCTGCTGGCCGCCCGCGGCGCCCATGTCGTGCTCGGCGCACGCCGGCTCGACCGGCTGCAGGCGCTGGTCGCCGAGATCACCGCCGCCGGCGGCTCCGCCCGTTGCCGCGCTCTGGACGTCACCGACCGCGCCGACGTCGAGGCCTTCGTGACCTTCGCGCTGGAGCACAACGGCCGGCTCGACGTGATGGTCAACAACGCCGGCCTCATGCCGCTGTCGCCGCTCGCCGCCCTGAAGGTCGAGGAATGGGACCGGATGATCGACGTCAACATCCGCGGCGTTCTCTATGGCATCGCCGCCGGCCTGCCGGTGATGAAGGCCCAGGGCTTCGGCCAGTTCGTCAACGTCTCCTCGATCGGCGGCCATCGGGTCTCGCCGACCGCGGCGGTCTACTGCGCGACCAAGTACGCGGTGATCGCCATCTCGGACGGCCTGCGCCAGGAGCACGACGACATCCGCGTCACGGTGATCTCGCCAGGGGTGACCGAGTCGGAGCTGGCTTCCACCATCACCGACGTCGGCGCGGCGGCCTTCATGGAGGACTTCCGCCGTATCGCCATCCCGCCGGAAGCCATCGCCCGGGCGATCGCTTTCGCTGTCGCGGAGCCGGACGACGTGGACGTGAACGAGATCATCGTCCGCCCGACCGCCAGCCCGCACTGATGGTGGGTGGCCCGGCCCGGCGCAGGATGCTGATATGGCGTCATGGGTCGGGCCGCTCGCATCGTCGGCAGGATGGTCGTGGGAGCGTTGGCGCTCGCCGCCGGCCTCGCCGCGCATCCGCCCTTCACCTACGAGCCCAAGTTCGTCGTCCGGCCGTCGCCGGCGTCCCGCGCGCCGACGGCGGCGGAGCGGCTGGACGCCCGGCTGGAGCGGATGGGCCGGGCCTTCGGGGGGCGGATCGGCATCGCCGTCTACAACGTCGACGAAGGCTGGGCGGCGGATTTCAACGGCGACGCCCTGCTGCCGCAGCAGAGCGTCAGCAAGCTGTGGGTCTCGGTCGCGACGCTCGACCGGGTCGATCGGGGCGAGCTGTCGCTCGACGACCGGGTCCTGATCCGCAAGGAGGACCTCAGCCTGTTCCATCAGCCCATTCGGGCTCAGGTGGGCGAGCACGGCTACGTCACGACGGTTCGCGACCTCATGCGGCGGGCGATCACCCAGAGCGACAACGCCGCCAACGACGCCCTGATCCGGCGGATCGGCGGGCCCTGGGCGGTGCAGGTCACGGTGGTGGCCAAGAACCTCGGCGAGATCCGCTTCGGCCCGGGCGAACGCGAGATGCAGACCGCGGCGGCCGGACTGACCTGGAAGCCGGAGTACAGTTTCGAACGCCATTTCTGGGAGGACCGCGAGGCCCTGCCCCGGGATGTGCGCAGCAAGGCGCTGGACGCCTATGTCGAGAACCCGCCGGACGGCGCCTCGGCTCTCGACATCGCCGAGACCCTGGGACGGCTGAAGGGCGGCGGCCTGCTGTCGCCGGGATCGACGGCCTTCCTGCTGGGGTTGATGGCGGAGACCAGCACCGGCTCGAGCCGGCTTCGCGCGAGCCTGGCGCCGGGCTGGACGCTGCAGCACAAGACCGGCACCGGCCAGGTCAACGGCGACCTGGCCACCGGCTACAACGACGTCGGCCTGCTGACCGCGCCGGACGGGACCGCCTATGCGGTGGCCGTGCTGATCGGCGCCAGCCGTCGACCGTTCAAGGATCGCAGCAGCCTGATCGCCGAGGTCGGCCGGGCGGTCATCGCCAGCCACGAGGCGGAGAGAGGCGTCGTCGCCGTCCGGCCTACGGAACCGTAACTTGCCGAGCCGTCCGGGCGGGCCCTAGCTTTCCCGGTCAGCTGTGGAGAGCCGCGCATGCTCGGACGAGGCTTCTGGATCGCGGCAGGGGCGGCGCTGGCGGCGGCGCTTTCGCCGGCGACGGCGTCGGCGACCTTTTCCATCGTCGCCTGCGACGCGCGCGGCGTCTGCGGCGCGGCGGCGGCGACCAACAATCTCGCGGTCGGGGCCAGCGTCATCCACGCCCGCGCCCGCGTCGGCGCTCTGGCCAGCCAGTTCGAGACCAATCCCGCCTACGGCCCGCGCGGGCTGGCGCGGCTTGAGGCCGGTCAGGCGCCCAAGGCGGTTCTGGACGAACTGCTGCGCACCGACGGCGATTTCGACGGCCAGGACCTTTCGTACCGTCAGGTCGGTCTGGTCGGCGCAAAGGGGGCAGGCGTCGCCTACACCGGCGTGGAGGCGCAGGCCTCGTCCTGGGCCGGCGCGCTGAGCGGCGAGACCTTCAGCGTCCAGGGCAACGGGCTGGCCGGACCCCGGGTGCTGGAGGCGATGAGGCAGGCCTACGATCAGTCGGGCGGACCGCTGGCCGAGCGGTTGATGGTCGCGCTTGAGGCCGGCGAGGCGGCGGGCGGTCAGACCATCGGCGGCCTGTCCGCGGCGATCCTGGTGCGGACGCCGGAGGGCGGCTGGCAGGATATCGATCTGCGCGTCGACGCCGCCGACCGACCGGTCGCCGAGCTGAGGCGGCTGCTGAACCTTCGCTTCGCCAATGACGCGGTGATCCGGGCCGAGCGCCTCTCGCGCCAGGGCAAGTCGGAGCAGGCGCGGGCGGCGTTGGTCGAGGCGCTGCGGCTGGGTCCGGGCTGGGATCGCATCCAGCGCCGGGCGGCGCGGCTGTACCTGGGACTGGGCGACCACGAGGCGGCGGTAGCGGCGCTGGCCCGGTTCGCGGCGATCAATCCGGCCTGGGCGCGGATCGAGGTCGGAGACCCGCTCTACACGCCGCTGGCCGATGATCCGGCCGTGAAGCGGATCAGGGCTGCATCGATCCCGTCTCGATGAACCGCTGGTGCCAGGACAGGGCCTCGGTCAGCAAATGCGGGGTCTGCAGGCCGTAGGAGCCCATCAGCGCGCGCTTGTGGTAATCGAGCAGGGCGTCGCGGTAGTCCGGGTGGGCGCAGTTGGGGATGATGACCTCGGCCCGCTGCTTGGGCGACAGGCCGCGCAGGTCGGCCAGGCCCTGTTCCGTCACGATGACCTGCACGTCCTGGGTGATGTGATCGACGTGGCTGGCCATGGGCACGATCGCCGAGATCTTGCCGCCCTTGGCCGTCGACGGCGTCATGAACACCGAGATGAAGGCGTTGCGCGCGAAGTCGCCGGAGCCGCCGATGCCGTTCTGGATGCGCGAACCCATGATGTGGGTCGAGTTCACCGCGCCGTAGATGTCGGCCTCGATCAGGCCGTTCATGGCGATGCAGCCCAGGCGGCGGATAAGCTCCGGATGGTTCGAGATCTCCTGCGGCCGCAGGATGATCTTGTCGCGGAACGCATCCATGCGGGCGTTGAGGTCGGCGGCGGCCTCGGGGCTCAGCGAGAAGGCGGTGGCCGAGGCGACGGTCAGCTTGCCGCTGTCGAGCAACGCCAGCATGCCGTCCTGCAGAACCTCGGTGTAGGCGGTCATGTTCTCGAAGGGGCTGTCCAGCAGCCCGGCCATGACCGCGTTGGCCACGTTGCCGACGCCGGACTGCAGCGGCAGGAGGGAGGCGGGCAGGCGGCCGCGCTTCACTTCGTGCTGCAGGAACTCGATCAGGTGGCCGGCGATGCGCTCGGCCCCGTCGTCGGGGGCGGCGAAGGGAGCGTTGCGATCCGGGGCGTCGGTCTCGACCACCGCGACAACCTTGGCCGGGTCGACGCGGAAGCCGGTCTCCCCGATGCGGTCGGTGGGGCGGACCAGGGGGATCGGCACGCGGTCCGGGGGCAGGGCGGTGCCGTAGTAGATGTCGTGCATCCCTTCCAGCGCCGGGTTCTGCCAGCGATTGATCTCCAGGATGATGCGCTCGGCCCGGTCCAGCCAGGTCTTGTTGTTGCCGACCGAGGAGGAGGGGATCAGCGTGCCGTCCTCGCGGACGCCGCTGACCTCGACGACAGCCGCGTCGAGCGGCCCTAGGAAGCCCTGCCAGGCGACCGGCGCCACCTGGCTGAGGTGCATGTCCAGATACTCCATCTGGCCCTTGTTGATCTTGTCGCGGGCGATGGGGTCGGAGTTGTAGGGCAGGCGGAACTCGATGCCGTCCGCCTTGGCGAGGGCGCCGTCGAGTTCCGGGCCGGTCGAGGCGCCGGTCCAGACCCGCAGCCGGAACGGATTGCCCTTGGCGTGCTCGGCCTCGATCCGGGCGGCCAGCGCCGGCGGCACGGTCTTGGGATAGCCGGACCCGGTGAAGCCGCTCATCCCGACCGTCGATCCCGGCGGGATCAGGGCGGCGGCCTCGGCGGCGGACATGATCTTCGAGCGGAAGGCGGCGTTACGGATGCGGGTCATGGGGACGGTCTATGGCTCCGGGCGGGGCCGCGCCAGTTGGGGAAACCCCTGAACGCGCGCTTGTGAAAGCGGGATCCGGGAGGGCGACCGCGGAATCGCGGCCTTGCCGTCCGCGCGCCAGACGAACTTTTTTCGAGATGGAGACAGACGGGCGTCCCTGCCTTGAGGGCCGATCGGTCGAATTTCCCTTTCCTGACAATGAGTCCCGACGTTTCGGAAGGCTCGCTTTCCATAATGACAATGATGCTTGACATAATGTCGGGTCGATATGTAAAACAAACTTGTCAGACGGACATGGAGACTTGTCATGAACATCGAAGCCAACATCACCGCCGCCGCCGCCCGTAAGAACCCCGTCCGCGCCGTCGCCATCGCCGGAGCCAGCCTCGTCGCCGGCCTGGGCGTCGGCTTCGGGTTCGTCGCCGTGACCAAGGCAATCGACGTCGACCCCGCGATCAGCGCCGCCGTCGTCGCGACGGGCGTCGCCGGTTTCGCGGCGGTCTCGAGCCTGCGCTGGTGGCGTAAGCTGACCGAGGCCCAGCGCCAGATGCATAAGCGCGCCTGGTGGTGGGGCGGCTCGATCGGCCTGACCGTCGGCTGCGCCCTGCTGCTGGCCATCCTGATGGGCGTCCGCCACTTCGACATGATCCCCGCGGCCCTGCTCGGCCCGACCCCGATCGACGGCGTCATCCGCGCCATGTTCGCCATCGTCCTCTGCCAGGTCGTCGGCTACAGCATCGCCTGCGCCGTCGCCCAGCTGAGCGACCGGACCCGGAGCGTCGCATGAGGAACAGCCTCCGTGTCCTGCGCGCCGAGCGCGCCCTTAGCCAGGCGGACTTCGCCGCATTGATCGGCGTCACCCGCCAGACCGCCAATGCCTTGGAGAAGGGGCGGTTCGATCCTTCCCTCCAATTGGCTCTCAGGATCGCCCGACTGTTCGAGCGCCCTGTCGAAACGATCTTCCAGGCCTAGGCCCGGCCCCGACCCAGACCCACACAACCCGACCTCAAACGACTTTGGTCAAACCAGAGAGAGACCCGTCATGTCCTTTTCCTTCGCCGCCGATCTGAAGCGTTCCACGCTTCGCAACACCGCCTCCAACCTCGTCCGGCTCACCGTCGGCGCCGTCGTCGGGGCCGGTTTCTTCGGCGCCGTCGCCTTCGCCGGATCCGCCCAGGCCGCCGAGCCCCAGGTCCCGGTCGCCCTCGTCCCCACCGCCGAAGCCGCCGCGAACGTGAGGGCGGCGCCGGCCGGGTCCGGCCCCAGGCTCTGGGTCATCAAGGACAAGGACTCGACCCTCTATCTGTTCGGCTCGGTTCACGTGCTGAAGCCCGACACCGCCTGGGGCACGGCCAAGGTCGACAAGGCCTTCGCCAGCGCCGACGAGGTCTGGTTCGAGGTGCCGAACCTGGACGACACGAAGGCCATGGCGGCCGCCTTCCAGACCAAGGGCCTGTCGCCCGACCGGCCGTTGTCCAAGAGCATCCCGGCCGCTGATCTGGCCGCCGTCGACGCGGCGATGAAGGAAATCGGCGCCAGCGCCGCCGCGGTCGAACCGATGCGGCCGTGGATGGTGGGCTTGAGTATCGGCATGATCAGCCTGGCCAGGTCCGGCTATCAGCCGACATCGGGCGTCGATCCGATCTTCCTGGCCCGGGCCCGCGCGGCCGGCAAGCCGATCAAGGGGTTGGAGACGATCGACGTTCAGGTCGACATGCTGGCCGGCATGTCCGACGAGGCGCAGCTCAAGTTCCTGCAGTATTCGCTGACCACCGTGAAGGACAGCCGAGCCTACATGGACAACATGGTCCAGGCCTGGGCGACCGGCGACGTCCCCGGTCTGGAGCGCTTGCTCGTCACGCCGATCAAGTCGATCTCGCTCGAGGTCAACGACGCCTTCCTGACCCGTCGCAACACCAGCTGGGCCGATCAGATCCAGACCCTGCTGGCCGGCAAGGGCACGGCCTTCATCGTGGTCGGTGCCGCCCACCTGGCGGGCGAGGACAGCGTTCAGACCATCCTCGCGAAGCGCGGCGTGAAGACGGAACTGGTGAAGGACTGAACCCCAATAGGTCCCTAGCCGGGGAGCCGTCGGAACCGAGAGGGTCCGGCGGCTTTTCCGTCTGGAGGCGAGGATCGGCGCGGCGGGCGGCCAGGACCGCCGTCGCTCAACCATCGGTCGGAGAATGCCATGATGCGTGTCAGAACCTTGCTCGGCCTAGGGGCCGGCGTCGCGGCGGCGGCTGTACTCGCGGGCTGCGGAGATCGCGGTAAGAGCGAGCCGAAAGCGCCCGCCGAGACCACCGCCCCGACGACGCCGACCGCGGTCGCCGAGGTGGTCTGGCCGCCGTCCCTGGCGCCGTTCGGCGACGGCTACCCGAACTCCGGAAATCCCTGCAAGCGCGTCGGCGAGACGGCCGCGACCTCCAACTTCCTGGACGACAGCGCCGATCTGGTCGGTTGTCCGGGCTCGGCGACCGGCGTAGCGGCGAAGGGCCTGGTCGAGGGACGCGGCGGCCATGTCGTGGCCGAGGTCGACGGCTTCACCCTGGTCTCGGTTCCGCGGGGCGGTCCGGCCGCGGCCGGAACGCCGCCGCCCGCCACGCCTAGTCAGGCGGCGCCCGTCGCCGCGGCCGCGGCGACGCCGGCTTCCGGCGGACGCATCCGCTTCCGCCCTGGCGCCACGTCCGGCGCGGTGTCGGGGACGGTCGTCGGGGACGACTCGGTGACCTATGTGGTCGGCGCCCAGACAGGCCAGACCCTGAACGTCATCAAGACCGGCAGCAGCAACGCCTATTTCAATGTCTTCGCGCCGGGCGACAAACCCGGACGGGACGAGGCGCTGTTCATCGGCTCGACCAGCGGCGACGACTTCGAGGCCCGCCTCGACGAAAGCGGCGACTACACGATCCAGGTCTATCAGATGCGGGCGTCGGCTCGTCGCGGCGTGAAGGCGCCCTTCACCCTGACGGTCGAGATCGACTGAGGCTCGGAAACCTGGACCTGAAACAAGAAGGGCGACCCCTGGGCCGCCCTTTTCGTCTCTTACTTCACGTTGCCGCAGAACCGCTGGATGCGGGCGCAGGCCTCTTCCAGCACGTCCTCGCTGGTGGCGTAGCTGATGCGGAAGAACGGCGACAGCCCGAAGGCGGCGCCGTGGACCACCGCCACGCCTTCCGACTCGAGCAGCTCGCCGGCGAAGTCCTCGTCGGTCTCGATGACCTTGCCCGAGGGCGCGGTCTTGCCGATCAGGCCGGCGACCGACGGATAGACGTAGAAGGCGCCTTCCGGCGTCGGGCAGTGGATGCCCTGGGCCTGGTTCAGCATCGACACGACCAGGTCGCGGCGCTTCTGGAACAGCTTCTGGTTCGGCTTGATGAAGTCCTGCGGGCCGTTCAGCGCCTCGACCGCCGCCCACTGCGAGATGGACGACGGGTTGGAGGTGGTCTGGCTGATCATCTTGCCCATGGCCTTGATCAGCGCCTCCGGGCCGCCGGCGTAGCCGATCCGCCAACCGGTCATGGCGTACGACTTCGACACCCCGTTCATGGTCAGGGTGCGGTCGTAGAGCTTGGGCTCGACCTGGGCGATGGTCACGAACTCGAAGTCGTCGAAGACCAGATGCTCGTACATGTCGTCGGTCAGAACCCAGACCTGCGGGTGGCGCAGCAGAACGTCGGCGATGGCGCGCAGGTCGGCGCGGGTATAGGCGCCGCCCGACGGGTTCGAAGGGCTGTTCAGGATCAGCCACTTGGTGTTCGGCGTGATGGCGGCCTCAAGCGCGGCCGGATCCAGCTTGAAGCCGGTGTCGGCCGAGGTCTCGATGGCGATCGGCGTGCCGCCGGCCAGCAGCACCATGTCCGGGTAGGACACCCAGTAGGGGGCCGGGACGATGACCTCGTCGCCGGGGTTCAGCGTCGCGACCAGGGCGTTGTAAATCACCGGCTTGCCGCCCGGGGCGACATGGATCTGGCTGGGCTTGTAGACGAGGCCGTTCTCGCGCTCGAACTTGGCGCAGATGGCGGCCTTCAGCTCCGGCATGCCGTCCGGGTCGGTGTATTTGGTCTTGCCGTCCTGGATCGCCTTGATCGCGGCGGCCTTGATATTGTCGGGGGTGTCGAAGTCCGGCTCTCCGGCGGAGAGGGCGATCACGTCGCGACCTTCGGCTTTCAGCGCGCGCGCCTTGGCGCTGATGGCGATGGTGGCGGACGGTGCGATGCGCCGCAGCGCGGCGGACTCTAGCGACATGGTTCTTGCAAGCTCCCCTGGACCGGATTGTCAGGATTGGGGGCGTCTTACGCGCGCGGCGGGGCAGGCGCAACGCGGTGCGATACTGAAAGGCCTGGGAAGGCGCTCAAAGGTCCTCCCCTCTGGGGGAGGTGGCTCGCCGCAGGCGAGGCGGAGGGGGTTTCCGATTTGGCAGGACCCCCTCAGTCGGCTTCGCCGACAGCTCCCCCAGAGGGGAGCATCCTAGCCCTGCCGCGCCTTCAGCTCGTCCACATAGGCGGCCAGGTGGCGGCCGAGGAAGGCGACGGTCTTCTCGTCGGCGAGCTGGCCGTCGATGATCTTGGTGTGGGCCTGGAAGACCAGGACCTCGCCCAGCGGGCCGACCTCCGCGCCCGCGCGGCGAAGGTTCAGGCGCAGGGCGTCCTGGGCCCGGACGGTGCCGGTCGCGCCCGGGCTGGCCCCCACGATGCAGCACAGCTTGCCGAGCAGCGGAGCCGGCGCGCCCCGCGAAGCCCAGTCGACCGCATTCTTCAGCACTCCGGTGACGCCGCCGTTGTATTCGGGGCAGGCGAACAGCACCCCGTCGGCGGCGCGGACGGCGTCCTTCCAGGCCTGGACCGGCGCGGGGTCGCCCTCCGCCTCGACGTCGGCGTTGAACAGCGGCAGGTCGTGCAGGCCGAAGATCTCCAGCGCCGCGCCCTGGGGTAGAAGCTCCTCCGCCGCGCGCAGCAGGGCGGTGTTGAACGACGCCTTGCGCAGGCTTCCCGATACGCCGAGCAGCTTCATGTCCGCATCCTCCGAGTCGACGAGAGTTTGTAACCGGGCGGTGATCGGTTGGCACGGCCGCTTGACCCCATCGCGGGGATGGGCGAGGCCTGCGTCTGAATGAAGCGCATCATCTCCTTCCTGACCAACATGGACGCCAAGGCGTGGCGGACCATCGCGATCTCGTTCCTGCTGTTCGGCGGGGTCGGGGTGGTGTTCCTATTCGCCGCGCCGCTGCTGGGCATCAACGGCGAGGCGGCGGTCGAGACCTGGCTGGGCGCGGCGCACGGGATCTGGGCGCTGCCGGTCGCGGTCAGCGCCTTCGCCGTCCTGGCCTTCGTCGGCGTGCCGCAGTTCGTGCTGATCGCGGCGGCGGTGGTCGCCTTCGGTCCATGGACGGGCCTGCTCTACAGCTGGATCGGGACGATGGTGTCGTCGTCGATCGGCTTCTGGCTGGGTCGCTGGTTCGGCGGCCGGCTGATCCGCGATGTCGCCAGCGAGGGCGTCGCGCGCTTCATGAAACTGATCGGCCGCAACGGCTTCATGGCCAGCCTGATCGTGCGCCTGGTCCCGGCCGCGCCGTTCATCGTGGTCAACATGGCCGCCGGCGTCGCGCCGATGCGGTTTCGCGACTTCCTGGGCGGCACCGGCATCGGCATCGTGCCCAAGATCGCCCTGACCGCCTTCGCCGGTAATTCGCTGTTCCAGCTGTTCCATACGATTGGAGAGGGGGGCGGAGACAGCACCAAGCATGTGGTGCTGATCATCCTGGCGGCCGTGATCTGGGTCGGCGGCGCCTGGGTCGCCCGCGAATGGCTCCGCCGCAAGGAGGACGCGGCGGCGTTGGAGGACGAGGGGAAGTGAGCTAGCCTCGCGCCATGACCGTCCACGTCACCATCGAGCTGACGGAAGACCAGAAGACCCGGCTGGAACAGCTGGCGGCGCAGGAAGATGTCGATCTATCCGTCTACATTCGGCAACTCGCCGAGCAACGCCTGCGGGAAGATGATCAGTGGCGCATGCTCATCGAGGAGGGGCTCGCGGTCGCCGAGACCGGCCCCAGTTTTGACCATCAAGAAGTCGTGCGGCGCTCGAGGATGAGACGCGCTGAACTCCTGAAGGGTCGTGGCTGAGCGTGAAGGTCGAATGGTCGGAGCTCGCCGAGACCGACCTTGATCTGCATGTCAGGTTCATGGCCGCCGCCGACATTTCGACAGCGCTCCGTATCGAAGATCGTATTCTTGAAGCGGTGGGGCATCTCCGCGACATGCCTCGAATGGGTCGCGCTAGCGTGGTCGTCGGCCTTCGGGAGCTGGTGATCGGAGGCACGCCCTTCATCGCTGTCTATCGAATTGAGACGGCTCGAGTGTTGATCGTGCGCCTTCTTCATGGTGCGCAGCTGTGGCCGTAGTCGGCCGTAAATTGTCCCCCAGGTGACAATCTTCCCGGCCTCATCCGCTAACGCTTGCGCGAACGTTACGTCCTGGGGAGGACACTATGCGCAGGCTCGCCGCCATCCTGACCGCTTCGTCGCTGCTCGCGGGGGGCGTCCAGGCCGCCGAAGCGCCGTCGGCCGCCACCCTCAAGGCCCAGGCCGAGCTGAAGAAGACCCTGCCGTTCGCCGATCGCCAGGACTTCGACTTCGCCGCGCGCGGTTTCGTCGGGACGCGGTCCGATCCTGTGATCCGCCGGGCCGACGGCGGCGTGGCCTGGGATCTGTCGGCCTACGACTTCGCCAAGGGCGAGGCGCCGGCGACGGTGAATCCCAGCCTCTGGCGGCAGGCGCAGCTGCTGGCCAAGAGCGGCCTGTTCCAGGTGTCCGACACGGTCTGGCAGGTGCGTGGTTTCGACGTCGCCAACATCACCTTCGTGAAGGGCGAGACCGGCTGGATCGTCATCGATCCCCTGACCACGGCCGAGACGGCCAGGGCGGCGCTCGACCTCGTCACCGAGAAGCTCGGCGCACGGCCGGTGGTGGCGGTGGTCTACACCCACAGCCACGCCGACCACTTCGGCGGCGTGAAGGGCGTGGCCAGCCAGGCCGACGTCGACGCCGGCAAGGTCCAGGTCATCGCGCCCGAGGGCTTCCTGGAAGAGGCTGTCAGCGAGAACGTCATCGCCGGTCCCGCCATGAGCCGACGGGCGCAGTACCAGTTCGGCTACAACCTGACGCCCGGGCCCGAGGGGCAGATGAGCGTCGGCATCGGCCTGGCCGTCGCCAAGGGGTCGACCACCTTGATCGCCCCGACCCGCTCGATCGCCAAGACCGGCGAGACCCTGACCGTCGATGGGGTGAAGATCGCCTTCCAGGTCACCCCCGGCACGGAAGCGCCGGCGGAGATGAACCTCTACTTCCCCGACTGGAAGATCCTGTGCATGGCCGAGAACGCCAACGCCACCATGCACAACGTCCTGACGCCGCGCGGGGCGCTGGTCCGCGACGCCAAGGCCTGGGCCGGCTACCTGAGCGAGTCGCTGCATCTGTACGGCGAGCAGACCGAAGTGATGTTCACCAGCCACGGTTGGCCGAGGTTCGGCGGCGAGGTCGTCCGGAGCTACCTGGCCGACCACCGTGACGCCTACAAATACCTGCACGACCAGACCGTGCGGTTGATGAACGCCGGCTACACCGGGGCGGAGATCGCCAACCGCATCCAGCTGCCGGAAGCCCTGGCCCGCGACTGGTTCAACCGCGGCTACTACGGAACGATGAGCTTCAACAGCCGTGCGGTCTATCAGCGCTACATGGGTTGGTACGACGCCAACCCCGTGAACCTGGCCGTCCTGGAGCCGGCCGATGAGGCGGCGCGCTCGGTCGAGGCCATGGGCGGGGCGGCCAAGGTCAAGGTCCTGGCCAAGACGGCGCATGAGAAGGGCGACTACCGCTGGGCGGCGACGCTGCTGAACAAGGCGGTGCTGGCTGATCCGCGGGACGCCGAGGCGAAGGAGGCGCTGGCCCGCGCCTATGACCAGATGGGCTGGCAGGCCGAGAGTTCGCTGTGGCGCAACATGTACCTGACCGGCGCCGGCGAGCTGCGCAACGGCGTCCCCGCGCCGGCCCAGGGCGGGGTCGGCTCGCCCGACGTGATCGCCAACCTGCCCAGCGAAATGATCTTCGACCTGCTGGCCGTGCGGCTGAACGCCGACAAGGCCGGCGACGCGTCGCTGAAGGTGATCTTCGCCTTCCCGGAGCGGAAGGAGCGGTGGCGGGTGACGGTGCGCAACGGCGTGCTGCTGGCCGAGCCGGCCGGGGAGGGGGAGAAGGCCGACGCGACCCTGACTCTGGCGAGGCCGCTGCTGCTGCAATCGCTGTTCACCGGCGCGCCGCTGGCGTCGAAGGTGATGAGCGGCGAGGCGAAGATCGACGGCGATCCGCTGGTCTTCCAGCGGCTGACGGGCTGGTTCGACCGTCCGTCCGGGCCTTTCCCGATCGTAACCCGACCGGACTAGGAACCGGACTTCAGCGGGATCTTGGGATTTCAAAGCTCTGGCTGCGCCCTTTCCAGCCGGGACGACCGGTGCTGAGGGCAGGCTCTAGGCAGTGAAGCTAGGATCAGCTCTCGGTCGGGTCGTCGGCCAGGTCGTTATCGACGCCCAGGCGCATGCACGCCGCGGCGTACATCTGCTTGGAGGCGTCGATGGCGCTTTGGAGCTCTGCGATGCGGGCTGCGACCTTGGCCCGTTCCTCTGCGATCTGATCCTTGAGATCGGCGATTTCCTGGCGGGTCACCGCCAACGTGGTTTCGTAGAACTTCCGTTGCTGGTCGGTCAGCGTCGGCATGTTGTCCCTCGTTCCGGGTGGTCGTGCGCCGAGAACGCCGGCTGGAAACCTGATCGTGAGGGACGATCATATGCGCTTGGCGCGAAGTCCATGAAATATTTTACCGCCGAGCGGCTTTGTGGAGAGCGTTCGCGCAACGCCCTTGCGTGATTTCGCCGGAATCTGTATCAGGATGCCATGCAAAGCGCGCCGAACAGCCTGCGCCTTCTTCTAGACCTGGGGCTTAGCCGCCCCTGGGCGACCGCTTAGCCGCGCGCGTTCGCGGCCGGGCGCTCAGGGGCTTTTCGAAACCGCCTGAACCCCGACACCGCGACGAAAGCCTAGTTCAATGACCTCCGTATCCGACGCTGGCCGCGTCATCGTATTCGACACCACCATGCGTGACGGCGAACAGTCGCCGGGCGCGTCCATGAGCCATGACGAGAAGCTGGAGCTGGCCAAGATCCTCGAGGAGATGGGGGTCGACGTCATCGAGGCCGGCTTCCCGATCGCCTCGAACGGCGACTTCGAGGCCGTCCGCGCCATCTCGCAGATCGTCACCGAGAGCACCGTCTGCGGCCTGGCCCGCGCCGCCGCCGCCGACATCGACCGCTGCGCCGAGGCCATCCGCCCGGCCAAGCGGGGCCGCATCCACACCTTCATCTCGACCAGCCCGGTCCATATGAAGTGGAAGCTGCAGATGGAGCCCGAGGCGGTGCTGGAGGCGATCACCGCCTCGGTCAGCCGCGCCCGCAACCACACCGACGACGTCGAATGGTCGGCCGAGGACGCCACCCGCACCGAGCGCGAGTTCCTGTACCGCGCCGTCGAGGCGGCGATCCGCGCGGGGGCCAGGACAATCAACCTGCCCGACACCGTCGGCTACAGCTATCCGGAAGAGTACGCCAACCTGTTCCGCGACGTGATCGCCAAGGTCCCGGGCGCCGACGAGGTGATCTTCTCGGCCCATTGCCACAACGACCTGGGCCTGGCCGTGGCCAATTCCATCGCCGCCGTCCAGGGCGGGGCGCGCCAGGTCGAGGTCGCGGTCAACGGCATCGGCGAGCGGGCCGGCAACGCGGCCCTGGAAGAGATCGTCATGGCCCTGAAGGTCCGCGGCGAGGATCTGGGCTTCGGCACCGGCGTGGAGCCGATCCACATCACCCGCGCCAGCCGCTACGTCTCGGCCATCACCGGCTTCCCGGTGCAGTTCAACAAGGCGATCGTCGGCAAGAACGCCTTCGCCCACGAGAGCGGCATCCACCAGGACGGGATGCTGAAGAACGCCGAGACCTACGAGATCATGAAGCCCGAGGACGTCGGGCAGGGCGCCACCAACCTGGTGATGGGCAAGCACTCGGGCCGCCACGCCTTCCGCGAGAAGCTGAAGGCCCTGGGCTACGAGCTGGGCCAGAACGCGCTGAACGAGGCCTTTGTCCGCTTCAAGGACCTGGCCGACAAGAAGAAGCACGTCTTCGACGACGACATCATCGCCCTGGTCGACGACGCCCTGGCGCGCGGCTCTGAGCGGATCCGGGTGGTCCACCTGAAGGTCATCGCCGGGACGGAAGGCCAATCGGCCGAGCTGACGCTGGACGTCGACGGTGAAGAGAAGCGTGCGGAGGCCAGCGGCGACGGTCCGGTCGACGCGGTGTTCAACGCCATCCACGCCATCGTGCCGCACAGCGCCGCCCTGCGCCTGTTCCAGGTGCATGCGGTGACCGAGGGCACGGACGCACAGGCCCAGGTCTCGGTCCGGCTCGAGGAAGACGGCCGCATCGCCACCGGCGCGGCGGCGGACACGGACACCCTGACCGCTTCGGCCAAGGCCTACGTCAACGCGCTGAACAACCTGTTCTCGCGCAAAGAAAAGAGCCGCCCGGACACAGCGATCGCGAGCGGCTTCTAGTTACTGGCGGGCTCTTGTCGTTATGGGCGGGGCTTAGGCCGCGCGCTTCCAGACCGCATCGGGCAGGCGGCGCGCGGCGATCTCGGCGGCCAGGTGGGCGTTGGGGCCGACTCCGAAGCCGGCTTCGGCCAGCAGGCCGCAAAGGCGCAGCCGCTCGTCCGGGTCGCTCATGCGGCCGGCGTCGACGACGGCGAGGCCGTCCGGCCGCAGCATCGCGCGCGTGTCGCGGGCGATCTCGGCGGCGCGCTGGGCCCGGTCGCAGCCACAGACCAGCAGCAGGTCGCACAGCTCGTCGGCGGCGGGGCAGGTGGCGCGGCGCGCCGCCTCGACCCGGGGATAGCCGCGACGCCACAGGCCGCTCATGGCCTCGGCCGCGTCGGGTCCGCCCACGGCGATGATCGCGGAGGGCGGCGCCGCGCCGAGGGTCAGCATGCGGTCGAGCTGGACGTCATAGGCCCGGACCGCCGCGCCGGTGAGGACGCGGGCGGCGATCACAGCCAGGGGAAGGGACATCGGGATGCACCTGAAAAAAAGCGGCGTCGATGACGCCGCGGAACGGGTCGAAATCTGGCGCCGGACCGCATAAAGGCTCC
Organism: Caulobacter mirabilis; assembly: GCF_002749615.1. Classification (GTDB taxonomy): domain Bacteria; phylum Pseudomonadota; class Alphaproteobacteria; order Caulobacterales; family Caulobacteraceae; genus Caulobacter; species Caulobacter mirabilis. The sequence goes on along the minus strand of NZ_CP024201.1, from coordinate 3,292,491 downwards.
ATGCGGATTTCGAGGCCGCGCCATCAAAATGCAGGCGAGCGAGCGGTTTGATCTGGATCCCCATCACCGTCCTGGCGGCCGCCTTCCAGGTGGCGCGCAACGCCGCCCAGCGCAGCCTGCTGACCGGCGCCGGCCCTTGGGGCGCGACCCTGGTCCGCTTCCTGTTCGGCCTGCCGTTCAGCCTGGCCTTCGTGGCGATCGCCCTGATGGTCACGCCGGTCTCGCCGCATCCGTCCTGGGCCTTCCTCGGCTGGTCGGCGCTGGGCGGGGGCATGCAGATCGGCGCCACGGCGGCGTTGCTGGTCTCGATGCACCGGTCCAGCTTCGCCCTGGGCGCGGCCTTCCAGCAAAGCGGCCTGCCGTTCGCGGCGATTCTCGGCTTCCTGCTGTTCGGCGATCATCTGAGCGGCCCGGCCTGGGGCGGATTGGCCCTGGCCACCGGCGGTCTGATCGCCCTGTCCTGGCCGCGCGGGGAGGGGAAGCATGACTGGACCGCCGCCGGGTTGGGCACGCTGTCGGGCTTCTGCTTCGCCGTCTCGGCCAACGCCTTCCGTCAGGCGTCGCTGGCGCTCGATTCCGCGAATCCGATTCCCGCGGCGCTCATCACCGTGGCCGTGGTGCAGGCGCTGCAGTCCATCGCCCTGACGACCTGGCTGATTTTCCGCGACCGAGCGTCGCTGGGGGCGGCCCTGCGATCGTGGCGGGTTTCGCTGGGCGCGGGCTTCTTCGGCGCCGCCGCCTCGGCGGGCTGGTTCGTGGCGCTGGCCCTTGCGCCGGCAGGGCCCGTGCGCGCCGTGGGGGTGGTCGAGATGCCGATCGCGGCCCTCGCGGGGCGGCGTCTGTTCGCCGAACGATTGGGCCTGCGGCAGTGGATCGCGGGCGCCGTGACGGCGGTCGGAGTGATCCTGACGGCGCTTGGTTGAGACGCCGCCTTAATAGACCTTGAATTCAACACGTTCGCGGTGCAAACGGCTTGCTGTCAGCTTGCCTTGCCACCTCGGCGATGCTGCGCCTGGGGGGCGCGCTCGCGGCGTGGGTGCTGGGTTGGCGCTCCTTGCCTCGCCAGTTCTCCACCACGCTCCAGATTCTCAGGGCCCTGAATGTTCGGTTCTCTCTTCGGCGCCATCTCCAACGACATCGCCATCGATCTCGGTACGGCCAACACCCTCGTCTACATGAAGGGCAAGGGCATCGTCCTGAACGAGCCGTCGGTGGTCGCGCTGCGTAATGTCGGCGGCCGCAAGGTCGTCCATGCCGTGGGTATAGAAGCCAAGCAGATGCTCGGCCGCACGCCCGGGCATATGGAAGCCATCCGTCCCATGCGCGACGGCGTCATCGCCGACTTCGAAGTCGCCGAGGAGATGATCAAGCACTTCATCCGCAAGGTTCACAACCGCAAGGGCTTCGTGAACCCCAAGGTGATCGTGTGCGTGCCGTCGGGCGCCACCGCGGTCGAGCGCCGCGCCATCAACGACAGCTGCCTGAACGCCTCGGCCCGCCGCGTGGGCCTGATCGACGAGCCGATGGCCGCCGCGATCGGCGCCGGCCTGCCGATCCACGAGCCGACCGGCTCGATGGTCGTCGACATCGGCGGCGGCACCACCGAGGTGGCCGTGCTGTCGCTGTCGGGCATCGTCTACAGCCGCTCGGTCCGCGTCGGTGGCGACAAGATGGACGAGGCGATCATCAGCTACATGCGTCGCCACCATAACCTGCTGATCGGCGAAACCACCGCCGAGCGCATCAAGAAGGAAATCGGCACCGCCCGCGCGCCGGCGGACGGCGAAGGCCTGTCGATCGACGTCAAGGGCCGCGACCTGATGCAGGGCGTGCCGCGGGAAGTCCGCATCTCCGAGAAGCAGGCGTCCGACGCCCTGCACGAGCCGGTCGGCCAGATCGTCGAGGCGGTGAAGGTCGCGCTGGAAGCCACACCGCCGGAGCTGGCTTCGGACATCGCCGACAAGGGCATCATGCTGACCGGCGGCGGCGCGCTGCTGCGCGGCCTGGACGCCGAGATTCGCGACCACACCGGCCTGCCGGTGACCGTGGCCGACGATCCGCTGTCCTGCGTCGCCCTGGGCTGCGGCAAGGTTCTTGAACACCCGAAGTGGATGAAGGGCGTCCTCGAGAGCACGCTCGCGTAACATCGTCCACCAAGTGAGTCGGGCGCGCGGGGCGCCCTGACGGAGGTTTCGGGTGCCGTTTCGGCAGGATCCGTTCGGCGAACTGAAGGTGCCGCTGACCTGGACGGCGGCGGTCGCGCTCGTCGTGGCCGTCGTCATCGGGGTGGCGATGCTGCTCAGCGATCGTCGCGAGACCTTTCAGAGCGAGGCGTATGGCGTCGCGCGGCAGGCGGTCGACACCGTCGCGGAGCCGGTCAGCGGCGTCGTCGCCAAGCCTGGCGAGTGGACCGGCGACATCGTCGGCTTTGTGCGCGGCTACTTCTTCGCCGCCAGCGAGAACCGTCGCCTGAAGCAGCAGGTGATCGCCCTCCAGACCCAGGCCGACGAGGCCGTGCGGCTGCAGGACGAGAACGAGCGCCTGCGCGCCGTGCTCGGCGTTCGCACCGATCCGCCGATCCCGATGATCACCGCGCGGGTGGTCACCGACTCCCGCGGCCCGTTCGCCAACTACCGCCTGGCCAACGCCGGGACCAAGGACGGCGTCATGATCGGCTTCCCGGTCCTGGCCGAGCGCGGCCTGGTCGGCCGGGTCGTCGGCGTGTCCGGCGGGGCCAGCAAGGTGCTGCTGCTGACCGACGCGGCCAGCAAGACCCCGGTGATGGTCGACCGAACCAACGCCCGCGCCATCCTGACCGGCGACGGCGGGCCCAATCCCAAGCTCGAATACCTGCGCAGCCGCGAGCCGCTGAAGGAGGGCGACCGCGTCCTGACCAGCGGCGACGGCGGCGTCATTCCCCGCGGCCTGCCGGTCGGTCGGGCGGTCAAGGGGCTGGACGGCCGCTGGCGCGTGGTGCTGGACGCCGACTCCTCGGTCATCGACTGGGTGCGGATCCTGCAGTTCCGCGACTACGCCCAGCTCGTCGACCGCAAGGCGCTGGAGCAGACCCAGCTGCCGCCGGTGATCACCGAGAATCCCGACGACCGCATCGTGCGCGCCCCAGCCGCGGCGGGGGCTCAGGCGACGGCCGCGCCGACCGCGGCCACGCCGCCGCGAACGGCCGCCCCGGCCGCGCAACGTCCCGCGACGACGACCGCCCCCGCGCCCAAGGCGGCCGCGCCCCGGCCCGCCGCCCAGACGCCGCGTCCAGCGTCGACGCAGCCCGCCCCGACCCCCGCCCCCACGGGGGGCGGCATATGAGTTTCTCCGCCGCGCGGCCTCTGGACCCGTGGCGCTGGATCGGCGTGCCGGCGCTGCTGTGCATCGGTTGCACGATCCTGTTCGCCGCCCCGATCCGGGTCTACGGCCTACAGTTGCCCGAGCCGGTGTTCCCGCTGGTGGCGGCCTTCGGCTGGGCGGTGATCCGGCCGTCGATCATCGCGCCCTTCGCCCTGCTGGCGCTGGGCGCCTTTCTCGACCTGTTCTGGGGCAACGCGCTGGGGCTCTGGGTGATCGCGCTGCTGCTCAGCTATGCGGTGACCCTGTTCATGCGCAACATGATGACCGGGCAGAGCCGGCCGATGATGTGGGTCTGGTATGCGGGCGTCTGCGCCGTGGCCATGGCCGCCGGCTACCTGATCACCATGCTCGACGTGAAGTCTGCGCCCAGCCTGATCGGCGTGTTCTGGCAGTACCTGGCCACCATCCTGCTCTATCCCTTCGCCCATCGCCTGATCGACCGCTTCGACGACGCGGACGTGAGGTTCCGATGAGCGAACCGACGATCTTCTTCTCGGAGGTCAACGAGCGGCAGGGCGTGTTCACCCGGCGCACCTTCCTGCTCGGCGGCATCACCGGCCTGGGCCTGATGGCGCTGGGCGGGCGGCTGGTCCACCTGCAGGTCGTCGAGGCCCAGCGCTATCAGAAGCTGGCCCAATCCAACCAGTTCAACTTCCGCATCGTGCCGCCGCCGCGCGGCCTGATCCTCGATCGGAATGGCGTCACCCTGGCCTCCAACCGTCCCAACTTCCGCCTGCTGGTTTCGCGGGAGAAGGATATGGACATCCCCAAGACGGTCGCCGACCTGTCCGTTCTGGTGCCGCTGGACGACAAGCGCCGTGAGCGCCTGATCAAGGACATCGAGCGCGCGCCGCGCCAGTCGCCGGTCCAGGTGACGGAGGACATGAGCTGGGAGGAGTTCTCCCGCATCAACGTTCGCGCGCCGGAGCTGCCGGGCGTCACGGCCGACATGGGCGAGGTGCGGGTCTATCCGTTCGGCGGGGCCTTCGCCCACGTCATCGGCTATGTGGCCAAGGTCAATGACCGTGACATCAAGGCGATCAAGGACAAGGGGCTGACGGTCGACCCGCTGCTCTACAATCCGGGTTTCCGCATCGGCCGCCAGGGTGTGGAGAAGGCCTACGACCTGGAGCTGCGCGGCAAGTCGGGCGCCCGCAAGCAGGAGGTCGACGCCCGCGGCCGCGTCGTCCGCGACGACCCCGAAGGCGACATCCCGGCTCAGCCCGGCAAGGAGATCAAGCTCACCCTCGACGCCGACATCCAGCAACGCGCGCTGGAGGTTATGGGCGAGGAGAGCGGCGCCATCGTGTTGATGGACTGCCGTTCGGGCGACCTGCTGTGCATGGCCTCGGCGCCGAGCTTCGACGCCAACCGCTTCGTGAAGGGGCTGTCGGGGCCGGAGTACAAGGCCCTGAGCGAGTACGAGCGCAAGCCGCTGCTCGACAAGGTGATGAGCGGCACCTATCCGCCGGGCTCGACCTTCAAGCCGATGGTGGCCCTGGCCGCCCTGAACGCCGGCATCGATCCCAACGCCCGGGTGTCCTGCGGCGGCAGCTGGTACTTCGGCGGCCGCACCTGGCGGTGCTGGGGACGGCACGGCTCCCAGAACATGCACGACGCCATCAAGAACTCGTGCGACATCTACTTCTACCAGACGGCGTTGAAGATCGGACCCGATCCGATCGCCGCCGCGGCGCACGCCTTCGGCCTGGGCCAGCTCTTCGACCTCGGCATCCCCGGCCAGAAGAAGGGCGTCGTGGGCTCGCGGGAGTGGAAGAAGAAGGCGATGAAGCGGGAGCCGGTCTGGCAGCCCGGCGACAGCGTCAACTACGGCATCGGCCAGGGCTACATCACCGTCAACCCGCTCCAGCTGGCGGTGATGACCGCGCGGCTGGCCAACGGCCAGAAGGCGTTGAACCCGCGCCTGATCAAGTCCATCGGCGGGGTCGACCAACCGCACGGCGACGACGTGCCGAATCTGCCGTATCCGCCGGAGACGATGAACTACGTCCGCGGCGGCATGATCGCCGTGGCCAACGAGGCGGGCGGCACCGCTTTCCGCCAGAGCCAGCTTGGCCTGGGCGACATCCGCATGGCCGGCAAGACCGGCACCGCCCAGGTGCGGGTGTTCCGCGCCGGGGAGTCGCGCAAGGGCGCCGGCTTCGCCTGGAAGCTGCGCGACCACAACTGGTACATCGCCTTCGCGCCGATCGACGCCCCCCGCTATGCGGTGGCGGTGCTGATCGAGCACGGCGGGCAGGGCGGGGCCACCGCCGCCGCTCCGCGCGCGCGCGAGGTGATGCGCATGGCGCTGCTCAAGGATCCCGAGATCCGCGCGCGCGTGGAGAAGCCGCTGCCGCTGCCGGAGGTCGAACACGAGGCCGTCGAGGCGGGCGTCGCCCCCGAACTGCCGACCGAAACGCCGCCCCCGCCCCCGAGCCCGACCGGAGGCCCGCAATGACCGCCAGCGCCCTGACCCGTCCCGGCGAACGCGACCGGCTGATCGTCAAGTTCACCGAGATCGACTGGACCTTCTGCCTGGCGCTGTGCGCCATCGCCGGCGCCGGGGCTCTGATCATGTTCTCGGCCGCGGAGCTCAGCTGGACGCCCTGGGCGGCGCCGCACCTGATCCGGTTCGCCATCTTCTTCGTGATGATGATCGTGCTGGCCATGTGCCCGCCGCAGTGGTGGTTCCATGCCGCCTATCCCGTCTATGTCGTGGCCCTGGTGCTGCTCATAGGGGTCGAGGTGGCCGGCGACGTCTCCAAGGGCGCGCAGCGATGGTTGGAGATCGGCCCGCTCCGGTTCCAGCCCTCCGAGATCATGAAGGTCGGGGTCGTGCTGGCCCTGGCCCGCTTCTATCACGGCATGTCCGCCGACAGCGCGAGGATGAGCTGGTGGCTGCTGGTCCCGGCCGCGCTGATCGCCTTCCCGACGCTCCTGGTCGCCCACCAGCCCGACCTCGGCACATCGCTGCTGATCCTGTTCACCGGCGTGGCGATCATGATGCTCGCGGGCCTGGCCTGGCAGTTCATCGCCGCCGGCGTCGCCGCCGTCGCGGTGATCGCGCCGACGATGTATTTCTTCGTGCTGCACGACTATCAGCGGAAACGGGTGGACGTGCTGTTCAACCCCGAGGCCGACCCGTCGGGCTCGGGCTACCACATCCTGCAGTCGAAGATCGCGCTCGGCGCCGGCGGCCTGCTCGGCAAGGGCTTCGGCCTGGGCAGCCAGAGTCAGTTGAACTTCCTCCCGGAGAAGCATACCGACTTCATCTTCGCGGCCCTGGCCGAGGAGTTCGGCTTCCTGGGCTGTTTCTCGATCCTGTTCCTGTATGGAGCGGTGATCTTCATGGCGCTGCGCATCGCCGTCATCAGCCACAGCCACTTCGGCCGCCTGGCCGCGGCGGGCGTGACCGCCACCTTCGCCCTCTACGTCCTGATCAACGGGGCGATGGTCATGGGGCTGGCGCCGGTCGTGGGCGTGCCGATGCCACTGCTCAGCTACGGCGGCACCGTCATGCTGACGGTGATGATCGGCTTCGGCCTGGTCCAGTCCGTGCGCGTTCACCGCTATTCGGAAGTGACCAGCGGGCGCGGCGCGCTGCTCTAGGGCAGGGTCATTCCTCCCGCGGCGCCGTCTCGCAAGGTTTTGCAGTTGGCCGGACTTCCCGAGCGGCGTTAGAACTTGCGAATGGATCGCTCAGCCCAGTCGCCCGCCGTCGGTCAGCCCAACAGCCGCCGAGGCCTGTATCCCGAGATCGAGCCGAACGACTTCGGCTGGCTGGCCGTCGGCGGTCCGCACGAGATCTACTGGGAGACCTGCGGCAATCCCAAGGGTAAGGCCGCGGTGGTGCTGCACGGCGGGCCCGGCGGCGCGATCAATCCGACCATGCGGCGGTTCTTCAACCCCGACAAATGGCGGGTGGCGCTGTTCGACCAGCGCGGCTGCGGCCGCAGCCGGCCCAACGCCAGCCTGGAAGACAACACCACCTGGTCGCTGATCCAGGACATCGAGCGGCTGCGCGAACATCTGGGCGTCGAGAAATGGACCGTGTTCGGCGGCAGCTGGGGCTCCACCCTGGCGCTCGCCTACGCCATCACCCACCCGGATCGGGTCGAGGGCCTGGTGCTGCGCGGCATCTTCCTGCTGACGCAGCGCGAGCTGAAGTGGTTCTACCAGGACGGCGCCAGCCATCTGTTCCCGGACGCCTGGGAGCGGTTCAAGGCGCCGATCCCCGAGGCCGAGCGCGGCGACATGATCAGCGCCTATCATCGGCGGCTGACTCATACCGATCGCCGGGTCCAGGCCGAGGCGGCGGCCGCCTGGAGCCAGTGGGAAGGCGACACCATCTCGATCCGCGGCCCCGAGGCCCGGCCGCCGAAGTTCAACGAGGTCGATTTCGCGATCGCCTTCGCCCGCATCGAATGCCACTTCTTCGCCAACCGCGGCTTCCTCGAGGAGGACGGCTGGCTGCTGAAGAACGTGGACAGGATCCGCGACATCCCCGGCTGGATCGTCCAGGGTCGTTTCGACGTGGTGACCCCGCTGGAAAGCGCCTGGGCCCTGCACAAGGCCTGGCCCGAGGCGAAGTTCGACATCGTCTGGGACGCCGGCCACGCCAGCACCGAACCGGGGATCATCGACGGTCTGATCCGGGCGACCGACGCGGCGGCGCGGCCCTAGAGCGTCAACCGAACCTATCCCCTAGAGCGGGAAGCGCCGCTCCAGCCACTCCAGCATGATCCGGTTGACCTGCTCGGGCTCCTCCTGCTGGGTCCAGTGGCCGGAGCCGGTGACCAGCGTCTTCTCCAGGTCCGGGATCAGCCGCTCCATGCCGTCGGCGGAGGAGGGCGGCAGGACGGCGTCCTTCTCGGCCATGATCATCAGGCTGGGCGCGCGGACGAGGTGCTCCAGGCCTTCCGAGGCCTTCCAGTTCTTCGTGAAGTTCCGATACCAGTTGATGCCGCCGGTGAAGCCGGTCCGCTCGTAGGTCTGGACGAAGGCTTCCATCTCTTCCTCGGTGAGAAAACGGGGCCGGGGATCGAAGGCGGGATCGTAGGCCTGCAGGAAGTCGACCAGGGCGAAGGCGCTGGGGTCGCCCTCCTTGCGCTCGGTGGCGAAGCCGGCGCCGACGTCCGCCCCGACCGCATCCAGCGGGCGCTTCATGAAGAACTCCATGGCCTTGCGGGCATCGCCGTTGAGCACGGCGTCGGCCTCGCCGGGGACCTGGAAGTGGACGATGTACATCCGCTCGCCCAGGCGCTTGCGCATGATCTCGATCGGATCGGCGGGCGCGCGCTCGTGGAAGGGCGTGTTCAGGCCGATGACGCCGGCGACGCGGTTTGGGTGGCGGATGCCCATGTACCAGACGACGAAACCGCCCCAGTCATGGCCGACGAAGATCGCCTTCTCGATCCCCTTGTGGTCGAGCAGCGCGATCAGGTCGGCGCAGAGGTTCTCCAGGGCGTAGCTCTCGACGTCGTCGGGGCGGTCGGTCAGGCCGTAGCCGCGCTGGTCCGGCGCGATCACCCAGCGGCCGGCGTCGGACATCGCCTTGACCTGGTGCCGCCAGGAGAAGGCCAGTTCCGGGAAGCCATGGCAGAACACCAGCGGGACCCCTTCGCCCTCGGGGCCGGCTTCGTAGTAGGCCATGCGGATGCCGTTGACGTCGGCATAGCGCACGGGCGGCATCATCGACTGGATGGCGGACATGGCGTTTCCCCGGTTCTGTTTGAGGAACCGTAGAACGACGGTCGCCGGGGAAGGCAAGGGGGCTGTTGGGGGATGCGTGGTTCGAGACGCGATCCCGAGGGATCGCTCCTCACCATGACGCATTCAGCAGCGCTTCTGAGTCCGTCATCCCGAGGAGCGAGCTTCAAGCGAGCGTCTCGAAGGACGCACGGCCTTCCCACGGCGCGTTTGGCCGCTTAAACACGTCCCATCTTGAGCCAGACTCCCCACACCGCCGCCAAGCCGCCCGCCACCCCGTGGGGGCTCGTCCTGTTGCTCGGATCGCTGACGGCGTTCGCGCCGATGTCGATCGACATGTACCTGTCGGCGCTGCCGGCGATCGGACAATCGCTTCACGCCAGCTCCGAGCAGACCCAGCAGACGGTCTCGGCCTTCCTGTTCGGCATGGCCATCGGCCAACTGCTGTACGGCCCGGCGTCGGACCGGTTCGGACGCCGTCTGCCGATCCTGGTCGGGATCGTGGTCTATGTCGCCGCCTCGATCTGGTGCGCCTCGGCGACCTCGATCGAGGGGCTGCAGGTCGCCCGCTTCATCCAGGCCCTGGGCGGCTGCGCCGGCGCCGTCGTGGCGCGGGCGGTGGTGCGCGATCAGTTCGACCACACCGAGACCGCCCGGGTGCTGTCGCTGCTGACCCTGGTCATGGGCGTGGCGCCGATCGTGGCGCCGCTGCTGGGCAGTTGGGTGCTGGCCTTCGCGGGCTGGCGGGCGATCTTCTGGGTCCTGGCGTTCTTTGGCCTCTGCTGCGGCCTGGCCGTGCTCCTGCGCCTTCGTGAAAGCCGTTCGGAGGAGACCGCCGCCCAGGCGCGGGCGGAGAACCCGCTGAAAGCCTTCGCCATTCTGCTGCGTGAGAAGCGGCTGGTCGGCTACGCCCTGGCGGGAGCGCTGAACGGGGCGGTGCTGTTCACCTACATCTCCAGCTCGTCCGACCTCGTCATCAACATCTACGGCTTCTCACCGCAGGCGTTCGGCTGGTTGTTCGGCCTCAACGCCGTGGGCGTCATCGGGGCCAGCCAGGTCAACCGCATGCTGCTGCGGCGGATGAACCCGGATCAGGTCCTGGCGCGCGCCAGCCTGTTCGCGGTGGGCTTCGGCGTCCTGCTTCTGGCCGCCGCCGCGACCCGGTTGGGCGGCTTCTGGACGGTGTTGCCGATGCTGTTCGCCTGCCTGGCCAGCTACGGCCTGATGGCCGGCAACACCATGGCCGGCGCGCTCAGCGTGGACCCGCGCCGCGCCGGCTCGATCTCGGCCTTGATGGGCGGCCTGTCCTTCGGGGCGGGCGCCCTGGCGTCCTGGATCGGCGGCCTGCTGCACGACGGGGTCAGCGCCTTGCCGATGGCGGCGGTGATGCTGGTCTGCCTGCTGGGCTCGACAGCAGCCCTCTACCTGCTGGCCTTGCCGAAGAAGGCCGCCGCTCAGTCGTCCTGACGAAGCGTCCGGGCCGACCAGGCCAGGACCAGCCAGCCGGCCATGAAGCCCAGCCCGCCGAGCGGCGTGACCGCGCCCAGCCAGCGCGGCGCGCCCAGGGCCATCAGGTATAGCGAGCCCGAGAACAGCACCGTTCCGCCCAGGAACAGCGCCGGCGCGAACCGGGCGCCGCGCGCGCCCTGCGCGATGAACAGGGCGCAGGCGAGCGTCGCCAGGGCATGGATCGCCTGATAGCCGGCGCCGGTCTTCAGCCACTCCTGCGCCTTGGGATCGGAGACGCCATGGGCCCCGAAGGCGCCGAACGCCACCGACAGCAGGCCGCTCACCGCCGCCAGCATCATCCAGGTCCGCTTGTTCCAGCCCACGCCTTCCCCTCCGTCACCGTTGCCTTCGCCGTTCTTCGGCCCCTAGGTTATCGCCAGTAACCGAGAAGCGCCCGCTTCATGAGGCGATCCGGTTCCGGGAGGAAGGCTTATGGCGCTCACCAAGGGCGACGACTACCCCATTCACCAGACCGCCGAGCCGATCGCCTATTCGGGGACGGACCGGAATTTCTACGACCGGTACTTCTTCAACGGCTACCATCCGAGCGAGGGCGAGGACTTCTTCGCCGCGGCCTTCGGGGTCTATCCGCACCTCAACGTGGCCGACGCCTCGTTCGTGGTGGTGCGGGACGGAGTCGAGACCGCGCTGCACGCCAGCCGCTGGCTGGGCGACCGGATGGACCTGACGGCGGGGCCGGTGAGGATCGAGATCCTGGAGCCGCTGCAGAAACTCAAGGTCACGGTCGACGCGCCGGAGCAGCGCCTCAGGGCCGAGGTTGTGTTCGACGGTCGCGCCTTCCCGATCGAGGAGCCGCGCTTCGTTCGGCGCAACGGGACGCGGACCTTCATGGACTACACGCGACTGACCCAGAACGGCCGCTACACGGGCTGGATCGAGCTGGACGGCGTCCGCAAATCGATCGACGGCTTCGTCGGGACCCGCGACCGCAGCTGGGGCGTGCGCCCCGTCGGCGCGCAGGACAGCCAGCAGACCGTCCCCCCGACCCCGCCGCAGTTCTACTGGCTGTGGTCGCCGACCAGTTTCGAGGACGGCAGCTTCTTCTTCCACACCAACGAGGACGCCGTCGGCCGCGCCTGGAACACCCGGGCGGTCTGGTGCCAGGACGGCGACGGGGAGGCCGACTTCCACCACCTCAACGGCGAGGACGAGATTCACTGGAAACAGGGCACGCGCCACGCCCAGTCGGCGGTGGTCCTTCTGACCGACGACTTCGGCAAGCCGGCGGGTACGGTCGAGTTCAGCCCGCTCTATAACTTCCAGATGATGGGCTTGGGCTACACCCATCCGAAATGGGGTCACGGCCACCTCCACGGCGAACTGGCCGTCGAGCGCGAGGACGTCAAGCTCAGCGAGGCCAATCCGCAGCAGCCGTTCAATCTGCACGTCCAGGCGCTGTCGGAGGTGACCTACACCGACGCCGCGGGCAGGGTGCGCAAGGGCCGGGGGGTGCTGGAGCAGCTGGTGATCGGACCGCATGCGCCGTCCGGGTTCGAGTCGATGCTGGACTTCGCCAAATGACCCTGCAGGCGCAGATCGAGGCCTATCTCACCCGCATCTGGGGCAAGCCCGCGACCGTCAGCGATCTGTCCCGCATCCCGGGCGGGGCCAGCCGCGAGACCTATCGCTTCGACGCCCACGCCGACGGCGAGACCAAGCGGCTGATCCTGCGGCGAGACCCGGTCGGCAGCCTGATCGACACCGAGCGCCGGATCGAGTTCGAGGCCATCCGCTCGTTCCACGGAACCGGCCTGCCGGCGCCGGAGGCGGTGGCGCTGGAGGAGGAGGGGGCCGAGCTGGAGCGGCCGTTCTTCATCATGGGCCGCATCGACGGCGGCAAGGCGGCCAGTCCCTTCACGATGGCCCCCTACGGCGAACACGCCGAGGCCATCGGCGAGCAGTTCTACCGGCACCTGGGATCCATCGCCGCGGCGGACCCGGCCGGTCTGCCGATCGCCAAGGTCAGCCAGATCCCGACGCCGGACGCCTGCTGGAAGAAGGAACTGGACTACTGGGAAGGCGTGATCGATGCCGACGAGGAGCATCCGCAGCCGATCGTCCGCGCCTGCATCCGCCGTCTGCGCGCCAACCCGCCGCCGCCGGCCCAGAAGCTGTCGGTGGTCCATGGCGACTACCGGACCGGCAACTTCCTGCACGACGGGGCCGGCAAGGTCATCGCCCTGCTCGACTGGGAGATGGCTCACGTCGGCGACCCGCTGGAGGACCTCGGCTGGGCCATGGAGCCGCTGTGGTGCTACGGCGAGACCCATCGCGTGTCGGGCATGATCCCCAGGGACCAGGCCATCGCGATCTGGGAGCAGGCCAGCGGCCTGAAGGTCGATCCCAAGGCCTTCGCCTGGTGGGAGCTGTTCGCCTCGGTGAAAGGGGCCGCCATCTGGATATCTTCGGCCAAGGAGTACCGCGCCGGCGGCCTCAAGGACCCCGTGCTCGGCCTGTCCGGCTGGTACACCGCCCGCCGCCAGGACGTGATCCTGGCCGATCGCCTCGCCGCCTTGGAGCCGCTCGCATGACCCCGACCGTTCCGGAACTGCTGCTAGGCAACTTCCTGTGCCTGATCGATCCGCCGCCGAACGAGTCCGTCGGCGACTATCTGCAGGCCAAGATCGGCGTCACCGGCATGATCTCGATGCTTTGCGCCCAGGAGGCCGAGCGTGGCGTCGAGGCCCGCGCCTGGGAGAACCGGGCGATCCGCGAGCTGCTGCAGGCCAACGCCGACCGCTACGGCCAGGCCTTCGCCCAGGCTGCGGAAGGCGAGGACAGGGACCTGTCGCTGGCCGCCATGGACCGTGCCAACGCCGGCCTGCGCCGGGCGCTGATCGAGCTGCATGTCGCCGTCGAGGCGGCGCGGGACGCGGCCTTGGACGACGAGATTCGCGCCCTCTATGTGAAGATGGCCGACGCCCGGCGGCTCGACCTGCCGCCAATGCCGGCGAGCTGACGCGGCCGGGATGCTCCCCTCTGGGGGAGCTGTCGGCGCGCAGCGACGACTGAGGGGGTTATGGGGCGTTCGGAAGACCCCCTCCGTCTCGCCTGCGGCGAGCCACCTCCCCCAGAGGGGAGGAACCAGGAGGTTCATGGACCGAGACGGCGACCGGCAGAGTCTGGTAGCGCACCCTGATCATGCCCCGTTCCCTCCAGCTCGGACTGTTCTACTGCACCATCTTCATCGGGACCGGGGTCAGCCTGCCCTACATCCCGGTGTGGTTCCGCGCCCAGGGGCTGAGCGGGGCGGAGATCGGCGTGATCCTGTCGGCGCCGATGCTGGCGCGTCTGGCGATCTCGCCGATGATGGCCGTCTGGGCCGACGGCTTCGCCCTGCGCCGCACGCCGATCATGCTGTTCGCGCTGGGAGCGGCGGTCTTCTACGGCCTGCTCGGCCTGGCGAAGGGCTTTCCGGCCTGGCTGGCCTGCTGGCTGGTCGCCTCGGCCTTCCTGGCGACGGTGATCCCCCTGGCCGATGTGCTCAGCATGCGGCGGGCGCGGATCGATGGCTTCAACTACGGCCGCTCGCGCGGGTTGGGCTCGATCGCCTTCATCGCCGCCAACGTCGGCATGGGCGCGCTGCTGACCTGGGCCGACCCGGACCTGATCATCGTCTGGACGGCCGGCGCGGCGCTGCTGTCGGCCGTGGCCGCGCGCCTGCTGCTGCCGCCCGATCCGGTGCACGAGGGCGGCGAGCGGCCGGGGCGGGGCGATCGCTGGCGCGGCATCGGCGAGCTGTTCCGCAACCGACCCTTCATGCTGGCGGTCGTCACCACCGCCCTGATCCAGTCGACCCACGGCTTCTACTACGGCTTCTCGGCCCTGCTCTGGCGAAGTCAGGGGATCGCCGACGCCACCGTCGGCCTGCTGTGGGCGACCGGCGTGGCGGCCGAGGTGCTGTTCATGTGGTTCCTGGAGCCCCTGCGCCGGCGGCTGGGGCCTGAAGTCCTGGTCGTCATCGGCGGAGTCGCGGCGGTGATCCGTTGGACGGCCCTGGCCTTTTCGCCGCCGCTCTGGCTGCTGTTTCCGCTGCAGCTCCTGCATGCGCTCAGCTTCGCCGCCGTGTTCATGGCCTCGCTGCAGATGATCGAGCGCAACGCGCCGGCCCGCAGCCTCTCGGCCGCCCAGACGATCAGCTCGGCCTGCTCCGGCGGGCTGTTCATCGGCCTGGTCACCATCGCCAGCGGCCGGCTGTTCGACGCCTTCGGGGCCCATGGCTACCTGGGTATGAGCCTGCTGGCCGCCCTGGGCCTGGTCTGCGCCTGGCGCATGATCGTCGAACGCCGTAGAAGCGGCTTGCCTTCCGTCACGTCGCAGCCCTGAGCTTCCCTCCGCCAGAAGAGGGAGACGGTCCATGCGCGCGCTGGAACTGACCGACGGGTTCGGTCTCGAGCATCTGAAGGTCGTGGAGCGGCCCGATCCGACGCCGGGCCACGGCGAGGTGCTGGTGCGGATGAGGGCGGTGTCGCTGAATTTCCGTGACCTGCTGATGGTTCAGGGGGCCTACAGCCGCGCCGCCGCGGCGCTGCCGATCACGCCCTTCTCCGACGGCTGCGGCGTGGTCGAGGCCGTGGGGCCGGGCGTCACCCGGGTGAAGGTCGGCGACCGGGTCTCGACCCTGTTCTTCCAGAACTGGATCGGCGGCCGGCCGACCCTGCAGTCGCAGATGTCGTCGCTGGGCCAGCCCATTCCCGGCGCCGGCCGCGAGCTGGCCGTGTTCAGCCAGGAAGGCGTGTCGAAGGTCCCGGACTTCCTCACCGACCACCAGGTCGCGACCCTGCCGTGCGCGGCGCTGACGGCCTGGCGGGCGCTGTTCCGCGACGGACAGGTCCAGGCGGGCGACACGGTGGTCCTGCAGGGCACCGGCGGCGTGTCGATCTTCGGCCTGCAGTTCGCCCGGGCGGCGGGCCTGCGCACCGTCATCACCTCCTCCTCGGACGAGAAGCTGGAGCGGGCGAGGGCGCTGGGCGCGCACCATACGCACAACTACCGGACCGATCCGGACTGGTCGAAGACGGTCCGCGCCGCCACCGACGGCCGAGGCGCGGACTTCGTCATGGAGGTGGGCGGCGCCAAGACGCTGCAGGAGAGCCTCAAGTCTGTCCGTATCGGCGGCCACGTCTCGATCATCGGCGTGCTGTCCGGACCGGCGGAGCCGCTGCAGTTCGGCTGGCTGATCGCCACCAGCGCCCGCCTTCAGGGCGTATCGGTCGGCAGCCGCGAGATGTTCGAGGACATGTGCCGGGCCATCGACCTGCACCGCATAGAACCGGTCGTGGACAAGGTCTTCCCGATGGCCGAAGCCGTCAGGGCGTTCGAGGCGATGCAGGCCGGCGAACACTTCGGCAAGATTGTCGTGGACCTGACGCGCTAGCCGGGCCAAATATCTCCGAATCCTCGTGTTCGCCGCATTGCGAACATCGTTCGGCTGAACAATATGAGGATAGGGCAAGCCGTCGGGGGAGGTCCGATGCAAGTCGTATTCGAACTTCTCACCGCTTTGGTCGTCTGGGCCGCGAGCGTCGCGTTCGCTCATCTGGGCATCGAGGTCGATCTGAAGCGTCCCGAGGCGGAGCGCGAACGGGTCATCGAGCGCACCCGGCCGGAAGCCGCCGCCGAGCAACAGACCAAGATGGCCGACGAGGTTCCTGCCCCGAAGGCGATGGAGTTGCCGCGTCGTCCCGCCGCCGCGCCGGTGAAGGTCGTCCGTCCGGCCTGATTTGAGGCCGGGACAAGATGCGGCCGCGACTTCAGGTCTCCCCTCAAGTCCCTATGCGGACGACGCTTTAGCGGCTAGGTTTCCCTTTACGCGCGAGGCTATGGGGCTGGCGCCCGCGCGGGTTCGACCCGCTACGGCCCCGGCAGGATGATCGCCGCGTATGAAGGCCAGGAAGACCCGCGCTCCGCTCGACTTTTCCCGCATGGACTCCGGGCTGTCCGCGGAGGCGCAGCCCGCCGAGGCCGCGCCGGAAGCGCCGGCCGTCGAGCCCGATCTGGAGATTCAGGCGGCCCCCGCCGTGGAGATGGCCGAGCCGGAAGCGCCGCCGCCGGCCGCCCTGACTCGTCCCGCGGCCGAGCCGCCGCTGCCCCCGGCCCTGCGGGGCCAACCGGCGAAGCTGAAGCCGACTCCCGCCTGGCCGGTCTGGTTGGCCGCCGCCGTGGCGGCCGTGCTCTGGGCCGGCTGCACCGTCGCCTTCGCCCTGGGCTGGCGGGCCAACATCGTGCCGCTGAACGACGACCCGTTCGCCATGGCGCTGTTCGCGGTGCTGTTCATCGCGCCGACGGCCCTGGTGTTCGTGGCGGCCTACCTGGTCCGCAAGGGGCAGGAGCTGTCGCAGGAGGTTCGCTACGCGCGCGATCTCGCCGGCCGCATGCTGGCCCCGGCCGCCCAGGCCGCGGCGGAGACCGGCGGCGCGGTCGAGTCCGTCCGCCTGCAGATCGACAGCGCCACCGCCGCCGCGCATGAGGCGCGCGAGACCATGCTCGCCCTGCGTCAGGCTCTGGCCGAGGAGACCGAGCGTCTGGCCGAAGCGGCTGCGACCTCGGCGCGCACCGCGTCGGAGCTGGCCGTCAGCCTGGGTCAGGAACGCAGTCAGCTCGGCGAGCTGAGCGGTCAGCTCGACGCCCGGTCGGTCGCCGTGTCCGACGCCATCACTCAGCAGGCCCGGATGGTCGCCGAGGCGTCCGATCTGGCCGAGACCCAGCTGCGCGAAGCCGAGGCCGCCCTGGCCGCCCGCGCCGCCGACCTGGCCGCCGCCGCCGGCGAGGCCAGCGACGCCGCCCGCGTGGCCGGCGAGGACCTGGCCCGCCAGGTCGCCCGGCTGGAGACCGCCGGCGTCGGCGTCGGCGACCAGATGCGCCTCGTCGAGGAAGGGCTGACCCACCAGCGCGCCGCCCTGGTCACGGTCGCCCACGCCCTGCGCGCCGATCAGGAGGACTTCGCGGCCCAGGCCGAGACGAAGAGCGCCCAGCTGTCGGAGTTCATGGTCCAGGCGACCGAGTCGGCGACCAACATCGGCGAGCAGGCCGCGCGCGGGGCCGAGACGCTGAGCCAGCTGATCACCGAGGCGTCCGAACGGTTCGGCGGCCTCACTCAGCAGGCGCGGCTGGAACGCGACGCGCTCAACGACGAGAGCTCAGAGGCCCTGGCCAAGGTCGGCGAGGCGGCCGCGCGCGAGCGGGCCATCCTGGAGTCGGACCTGCAGTCGGCCATCGGCCGCCTGACCAGCGCGGCCCAGGAGGCCCGGGTCGCCGCGGAAGGTCACCACGACGCGGCCCGCGCCCGGGTCGACGAGCTCAGCGAAGCCGCCTTCACCGCTCACCAGAAGGCCGACGCCATCTTCGAGGCGCGGCTGCGCGACGCTCGCGACCTGATCGAGCAGTCGGCGCAGCTCGTCGAGCAGGCCGGCGCCGCCACGGTCCAGAAGCTGGAGCAGGGCACCGTCCAGGCGCGCGCCGTGCTGGCCGAGCTGGAGCGGCTGATCGACGACGTCGCCGCCCGCGCCGAGGATCTGCCTGAGGCGGCCAAGGGGCGGGTCGAGGAGGTCCGCGCCTCGGTCGAGCAGAGCATGGACGACCTGCTGTCGGCCGCCCGCCGCGCCGCCGACGAGGCCCAGACCATCGACGCCGCCTTCCAGGAGCGCGTGCGCCGCAACTACGACATGCTCAGCGAGGCCGTGAAGGTGATGGGCGTGGTCTCGGGCTCGGCCAGCGCCGCGGCCCCGGCCTTCGAGCCGAAGCTGCGTGGCCCGATCCGCACGCCCGAGCCTCCCAAGCCGATCGTTGTCGACACCCTGCCGGACGACCCGGCGATGCGGCCGCGGCTGAAGCTGACCCCGACGGCCACGGACGAAGAGTTCCGGGCGGTGTTCGAGAGCGCCGGCGGCCGCGCCGCGGCGCCGGCTGCGCCTGCGGCTGAGGGCGAAGGCGGTTGGAGTTGGCGCGACCTGCTGACCTCGATCGACGGCGACGAAAGCGACTCCGAGAGCCTGGCCGAGCGCATGGCGGCCGAGATCGCGGCCATGGGCATCGACCCTTCGGCGCTGCTGCCCAAGAGCCGCATCGAGGAGGTCGCCGCCGCCATCCAGCGCAACGACCGGCAGAGCGGGCGCGAAGTGGTCCGTCGCCTGGCGCCGGCCGCCATCCGCCGGCTGGTGAGACGCCTGTTTTCCGATGCGGCCATGCGCGGCCAGACCGACCGTTTCATCGAACGCTTCGGCGGCATGCTGGAAGAGGCGGCGGAGCGCGATCGGGGTGGGGTCCTGGTCTCGGCGCTGCTGGCCTCGGACGGCGGCCGGGCGTGGCTGCTGCTCGATGCGGCGGCCGGCGAACTGGGCTGACGCCAGAAAGTCGCAGAACGGCGGAGTCATTCCCTTGCGGCACGGGGCGCGCTTGGCCTAGACCGTCGCCATGGCTTCTCCGCTGACCCTGCGCGTTCCCCGGTCCGGCCCCGGCCAGACCAGCCGTCACGTCCGAACGAATGTTCGTCTGCTCGACGACGTCCTGTCGGAGGCGATCCGCTATCTCGACGGCGAGGACGCCGCCACCCTGGTCGAGGGCGCCCGGAAGGCGGCTTCTGAAGGCGGCGACGCCCCCCATCTGGACTTCCTGTTCAGCGCGGTGAAGCCGGACGAGGCCATGCTGCTGGCCCGGGCTTTCGCCTGCCATTCCATGCTGGCCAACATCGGCGAGGACGTCGCCGGCCGTCGCCGCGAGGCCGAGTCCGAGGGGCTGCAGGGCGCCGCCCGCACGGTCGCCGGCGCGCTGGAGGCGTTGGACCTCAAGGCGGACGCGCTGGACGCGCTGAATGTCGTGCCGGTGCTGACCGCGCATCCGACCGAGGTTCGTCGGCGGGCGCTGGTCGACCGCGAGGCCGAGATCTCGCGCCTGATGGCCCTGCGTCGGCACAGCCTGCCGCCCGATCTGGACGCCCGCATCCGCGAGAGCCTGTTCCGCGAGGTGGCGCTGCTGTGGCGCACCCGCCTTCATCGGCCCGAGAAGATCACCGTCGCGGACGAGATCCGCAACGCGCTGTCGATCGTGCGCACCTCGATGCTGCCGGCCCTGGTCGAGCTGTACGAGACCTGGAGCGAGCGGATCACCGACGGCGGCGACGTGCCCTCGATGCTACGGCTGGGCAGCTGGCTGGGCGGCGATCGGGACGGCCATCCGGGCGTGACCGGCGAGACCATGCGGCTGGCGCTGAAGTCGCAGTCGCGGGTGATCCTGGACTTCTACGCCGGCGAAGTCCGCAAGCTGTGGAGCGACCTGGCGATTTCGGACGCCTACGAGGGCGCGACCGACGCTCTGAAGGCGCTGGCCACCGCCGCCCACGATCCGTCGCCGCACCGTTTCGACGAGCCCTACCGCCTGGCGCTGGAATACGTCTTCGATCGGCTGTCGGCGACGGCGCAGCGGCTTGCGGGCCAGCCGGTCAGCTACGCCCTCGGCCCGTCGGGCGAGCCGCCCTACGACGCGCCTGACGCCTTTGTCGCCGATCTGGAGACCGTTCGGAACTCGCTGATCCAGCACGGCGGCGCCCGCCTGATCGGAGCACGGCTGAACACCCTGCTGCAGGTCGCCCGCGCCTGCGGCTTCCACATGCTGGCGCTGGACATGCGCCAGAACGCCGACGTCCACGAGCGGCTGGTCGCCGAGTTGATCCAGCAGTCGGGCCAGGAGGTCGACTACCTGAGCCTGTCGGAAGACGAGAAGGTCGCGCTGCTGCTGGGCGAGATGGCGCACCAGCGCCCGCTGCGCTCGCCCTTCGCCCAGTACAGCGAGGAGACCACCCGCGAGCTCGACACGCTGGAGGCCGCCGCCGAGGCGGTGAAGCTGTATGGGCCGAAGGTGTTCGGCGCCTATGTCGTGTCCAAGACGGCGACCCTGTCCGACATGCTGGAGCCGCTCGTGCTGCTGGCGCAGGTCGGGCTGATGCGCGGCGGCGCCGAGCCGACCGCCACGGTGCGCGTGTCGCCGCTCCTGGAGACGATCGAGGATCTGGAGCACGGGCCGGACATCCTGGGCCAATGGCTGGATCTGCCGCTGGCCAAGGCCATCCTGGGCGAAAAGCCGATCCAGGAGGTCATGGTCGGCTACTCCGACTCCAACAAGGACGGCGGCTACGTGGCCTCCCGCCGCGGCGTCGCCCGGGCGGCCACGGCCCTGGCCCGGACCTGCGATGCGCGCGGCGTCGGGCTGCAGATCTTCCACGGCCGCGGCGGCTCCGTCGGCCGGGGCGGGGGGCCTGCGGCGGAGGCCGTGCTGGCGCAGCCGCCGCATACCGTTCAAGGCCGTCTGCGGATGACCGAGCAGGGCGAGATGATCGCCCGCCGCTACGGCGACCAGCCGACCGCCCGCCGCAACCTGGAGAGCCTGGTCGCGGCCGTCCTGACCTCGACCCGCCAGGAGCCGGATCCCGAGCCCTCGGATGCTTCGAAGGCGGCGATGGACGCCCTGGCCGCCGGCTCGTTCGGCGCCTATCGCAAGCTGGTCTACGAGACGCCGGGCTTCACCGACTTCTTCTGGGCGGCCACGCCCATCTCTGAGATCGTCCAGCTCAACATCGGCAGCCGCCCGGCCTCGCGCACGGCCAGCCGCCGGATCGAGGACCTGCGCGCCATTCCCTGGGTGTTCAGCTGGTCGCAGGCGCGGTTCATGCTGCCGGGCTGGTTCGGCTTCGCCGGCGGCGTCGAGCGGGCCGGGCTGTCGGTGCAGCAGCTGTCGGATCTCAGCGTTGCCTACGACTTCTTCGCCGCCCTGCTGTCGAACATGGAGCTGGCCCTGGCCCAGAGCGACATGGGCATCGCCGCGCGCTATGCGAAGCTGGCGGCGGACGTCGAGGGCGGGCAGGCGATCATGGACGCCATCCGCGCCGAGCACGATCGCGCCGTCGAGCTGGCCCTGGCCATCCGGGGCGGGACCCGCTTGCTGGACGATCGTCCGGACCTGCAGGAGTCGGTCGAGCTGGCGGCCAAGGCCGTGGACCCGCTCAACCACCTGCAGCTCGAACTGCTCAGCCGCCGTCGCCGCGGCGACGAAGACGAAGAGCTGCGCCTGGCCATCCAGCTGACCGTCGCCGGCGTGGCGGCGGGGCTGCGGAACACGGGCTAGGCCGATGCCCGTTCATCAGGTCGACCGCGATCTCCTGCGGCGCGCCTACGACCTCGTCCTCGCCCAGTGGCCGGAAATCATCGTCCCCGGCGACAAGACCTTCCACATCGGCGGCGGCTGCAACATGCGGACGCTGAACGAGGTGCGTGAGCCGATCGAGGACTGGGTGCTGGGGACGGATTTCCCGCCGGAGCTCGACGCGATCATCGGGTCGGTGGAGCACTATGTCTCCACCTGCATCCACGGCGCGTTGAAGCACCTCACGAAGCTCCGAAAGTCCGACCTGGACTTCGAGGCCTTCGTCTCGTGGTTCGACAGCCATCCGGGCTACCGCGTCGTGGATGCGCCGTCGCCGACCGAGGCCTAGCGGCAATCGGCGCTCCGCCCGAGCGTACCCGTTTTCATCCGAAGGTCCCCGCTTTCGCGAGGACATACGGTGATAGGGCGTATCCGGCGTAGATGTCGGCCCGCTCCAACTCTCCGGGACTACGCCGCCGGCGCGAACTCCCGGAACGGCTTGAGCTGGGCGTCCATGGCGCGTTGGAAGGCCGGGCGCGCTATGCATCGGGCGACATAGGCGTCCAGGCTGGGAAACTCCGCGAGCAGTCCGCTCTCGACTACGTCACGCAGGACGGTGGCCATCATCAGGTCGCCGGCGGTGAAACGTTCGCCTTCGAGATAGGGCTTGTCCCCCAGCCAGGCCGCCAGGGCGGTCAGCCGCTCGCGGATCGCCGCGACCACCTGGGGGCGACGCTCCGTGGTCCAGGCCTCGCCGGCGTGGAAGAGGTCGATCTCGGGCAGTTGGGCGATGGTCGGCTCGACGGAGTTGAGGGCCGCCAGCACCCAGGTCGTGGTGCGGGCCAGCCCCGCCTCGTCCTGCGGCGACAAGGCGTCGGACTTGCCGGCGAGATGCAGCACGATGGCGCCGGACTCGAACATCTCCACGGCGCCGTCCTTGTAGGCCGGGACCTGGCCGAACGGCTGCCAGCCGCGGTAGTCGGCGGAGGCGCGGTCGTCGAGGCCGATCAGGGCGGCCTCGTAGGGGATGCCGGCCTCTTCCAGCGCCCAGCGGACGCGCAGGTCGCGGACGAAGCCCTGGGCGAACTCCGGAACCCAGCGGAAGGCGGAAACCTGGATGGTCATGGGCGTCTCTCCTTTTGGTTCTGATCGGGACCGGGCGCGTGCCCGGAGAGTTGGTCGAGCCCCGCGCGCAGCCGGTCGGGATTGACATCGGCGAGCTCTGCCTCGACGGCGGCGTGCGTGGTCGTCCAGGCATCCAGCGCCTGGGCGAGGCGGGCGTTCCCGTCGGGCGTGAGCGAAACGCGGCGAGCGCGCCGGTCTTCGGCGTCGGTCGCGATGGCGGCCAGGCCGCTCTTCACCAGCGGCTTCAGCGCCGCCGTCAGGGTGGTGCGGTCGGCCCCCAGAAGCGAGGCCACCTGGGCGATGGTCGGCGGCTCCGGCCGGTTGAGAGACATCAGCAGCGAGAACTGGCCGTTGGTCAGGCCGTGCGGCCGCAGCGCCTCGTCGAACCGCCGGGCCACGACCCGCGCCGCCCGCTGGGTGTGCAGGCACAGGCAATGGTCGCGCACATGGGCGGTGGTTTCGAACGACACTGGAAGCGAGGGGGCAGACATATCGCTATATAAGTTGATATCAACTTATTGAGTCAAGCCTCGACCGACGCGAGCAGGGCTTCCCCTTCGCCACCGCCTCCCTTACTGCATTGCAAAACAAATGTTTGAGGGAGCTGCGTCATGGCGCTGGACGCCGAGGTTCGGGAACAGTTCATCGAGACCCTGCAACGGTTCGTGGCCGAGCGGTTGCGGCCGCTGGAGGCCCAGGTCTCCGCCGACGACAAGGTGCCCGACGCGGTCATCGGCGAGATGCGCGACCTGGGCCTGTTCGGCCTGACCATCCCCGAGGAATACGGCGGCCTGAACCTGTCCATGGAGGACGAGGCGCTGGTGATCTTCGAGATGGGCCGCACCAGCCCGGCCTTCCGCTCGGAGTTCGGCACCAACGTCGGCATCGGCAGCCAGGGGCTGGTGATGTTCGGCGCCGACGAACAGAAGGCCAAGTGGTTGCCGGGCATCGCCTCGGGCGAGATCGTGACCAGCTTCGCCCTGACCGAGCCCGAGGCCGGTTCCGACAGCGGCGCGGTGCAAACCCGCGCGACGCTGGACGGCGACGCCTATGTCCTGAACGGCTCCAAGCGCTTCATCACCAACGCCGGCAAGGCGGGGCTGTTCACGGTGATGGCCCGCACCAATCCCGACGTGAAGGGCGGCGGCGGCGTCTCGGCCTTCCTCGTGCCCAGCGACCTGCCGGGGATCACCGTCGGCAAGCCTGAGAAGAAGATGGGCCAGCAGGGCGCCCAGATCCACGACATCACCTTCGACAATGTCCGGGTGCCGGTCGAGAACCGCCTGGGCGGCGAGGGCGAGGGCTTCAAGGTCGCCATGCAGGTGCTCGACAAGGGCCGGCTGCATATCGCCGCCCTGTGCGTGGGCGTGGCCGAGCGATTGATCGCCGACTGCGTGGCCTACGCCGGCGAGCGCAAGCAGTTCGGCCAGGCGCTGGCGCAGTTCCAGCTGATCCAGGGCATGCTGGCCGACATGAAGACCGAGGCCATGGCCGCCCGCGCCCTGGTGCTGGAAGGCGCCCGCAAGCGCGACCGCGGCGAGAACATCGTGCTGGAGGCCGCGGCGGCCAAGTACTTCGCCTCGGAAATGGTCGGTCGGGTCGCGGACAAGGCCGTGCAGATCTTCGGCGGCGCCGGCTATGTCGCCGACTATGGCGTCGAGCGCCTGTACCGCGACGTCCGCATCTTCCGCATCTACGAGGGCACCAGCCAGGTGCAGCAGCTGATCATCGCTCGCGAGACGATGAAGCGCGGCGGCTAGGCCGCGCTTCCCCTTTCCCTAGGCCGCCAGCTTCAGCACGGCCGCGTCCTTGTCGCGCAGCCAGGCCAGGTAGCGCTCGGGATAGTCCGTCGGCACGGCGGCCTTGACGCTCGGGCGCTCGGCCAGGGCCTTGGCCCAGGCCGACACGCGGGGCAGGCCGTCGAGCAGATGGGTCTCGGCGACCGTGTCGACGACGCCGATCTGGCGGAAGGCCGGGGCGAAGGCGGCGTCGACATAGGAGAAGGCCGCGCCGGCGAAGTAGGGGCCTTCCGGCGCAAGGACGTCCTCCAGGCGGCGCAGCTTGGCGATCGCCGCCTCGCGGGCCTGGGGCAGGTCGGCGGCGTCGACGGCGGTGTTCAGACGGTACAGGTCGGCCAGGGTCGCCGAGGCGTACTCCATCCAGGCCCGATGCTGGGCGCGCTCCAGCGGGTCGGCCGGGTGGAGCTTGGCGCCCGGGGCGGTCTCCTCGAGATATTCGACGATCACCGAGCTCTCGAAGACGACGGCCGGTTCCTGGCCTTCGCGCTCGACCTTCAGCACCGGCACCTTGCCCAGCGGCGACAGCTTCAGGAACCAGTCCGGCTTGTTGGCGAGGTCGATGTAGACCACGTCGAACGGAGCGCCCTTCTCCTCCAGGGCGATGATCGCCCGCTGGACATAGGGGCAGAGCGGGAAGCTGATCAGGGTGAGCTTGGGCGTGGTCGAGGTCATGGGGGAGATCCTGTGGGCTGACTGCACCAGTTTCGGTTGCTGATTAGATAGGAGCGAACGCCGTTCGCGCACGTCGCAAGAAACTGAGAACGTTTTCAGGAGTTCTGGGTGGCGAAGTGCGAGTCCCAATCCTATCTGATGGTCACCAGCAATAGTGTCGCGAGCATTCCCAATGCGCCGATGTCATCTCGTAGGCCGAAAACCGGCCTGACTTCGCGCCACGGCCCGGCGGAAGTCATCCGGACCGATCTGCTCGCTGCGCCTTTCCAGGTGCAGTTTTTCTAACGCTTAATGACGGAGCCCATTCATGGCTCTCTTGATCTCTGTTGCGCCCACCGGTGACGGCTGGGCGGTTTCTTCCGACGTCCTTGAGAACGATCTGACCTTCGAGCGCGGTGGTCGCGCCGAAGCGGCCGCGCGTTCGCTCGCCGGCCGCTGGGCCGAGAAGGGCGCGAACGCCGAAGTGCGGATCTTTCTGAAGGACGGCGCGCTGGCCGGGCGCATCCTGCACCCGGCCTACGGCCGACCCGAGGTTCTGGCCGGCTAGTATTGGCCGGCTAGACCGCCTCGGCGCCCAGCAGGGCGTAGACCAGCTTGCTCAAGGTCGGCTGGGGCAGGTCGCTGTTGTTCAGGATCACCACCGTCGCGCCGGTGTCGAGCCGATAGCCGAGGTGCGACCGGTAGCCGATCGTGCGGCCGGTCTCCCAGGCTACGGCGTGCTTCACGCCGCCGATATCCGCCTGCGCGACCCGGCCGCCCAGCGCGTAGTCCGACTGCGGGGCCTCGATCGTGGTCAGGGCCTTGCGGCTGGCAGGCTTCAGGAAACCGCCGTCGAACACCTTGGCGCTCGCCGTCATCAGGTCGGCGGCGGTGCTGTAGTAGCCGCCGGAGGCCAGGGTCAGCAGCGTCCGCACCTCGTCCGGTTTCCGGGTCGGCGGGTCGATCTTGGCGTAGCTGACTGCCGCTGGGGCCGGCTCCGGGCTGGTGTCCTTCAGGCCCAGCGGGTCGAGCGTCAGGGTCTTCACCACCTCCGGGAACGGTCGGTCGGCGGCCGCCTCGACGATCGCCTGAACGATGATCCAGTTGACCAGATGGTAGTCGAAGCCGGCGCCGGGCTCGAAGGTCAGGTCGCCGGCGCCCCAGAACCTGGCGGCTTCGGCGGCGGACGATTTGAGATCGACCTGTCCGGCCTTCAGGGCCGGGGTGAAGCCGTTCGGTATGCCGCTGTTGTTGGCCAGCAGGTTGCGCAGCTTCACCTTGGCGCCGGTGTCCGCGCGGAAGTCCTTCAGATGCTTGGTGATCGGGTCGTCGAGCGTCAGCCTGCCCTGTTCGATGAGGCGCAGGACGGTGATCGCGGTCAGCCATTTCGAGATCGAGGCGATGCCGAACCGGGTCTCGACCGTCATCGGCGTCCTGGCCTCGACGTCGGCGAACCCCCAGGCCCGGCTCCAGGTCGGCCGGCCGCGACGGCCAAGCACCACCACGCCGTTGAAGGCGTTTTCAGTGACCCAGGCGTCGATGATCGGCCCGGCCTTGGTCAAGTCAGGTTTGGCGTAGGCGGCGCTCGCGCCCAGCCAAATGGCGGCGCCCGCCGTCAGGACGTCACGTCTGTGCATTGCGGAATGAATCCCCGGAACGTCCCTCGCCGCCACTCTCGCGAGGCGGGGGCGGGCTGTCCCGTGAACTCCGCGTAACCTCGGGCGCTAGGCGGCCTCGAACCCGCCCGCGGCGAAGGTGATCATCCGGCGGAGCAGGGCGTCGACATCGCCCTCGCGGGTCAGGCCGTCCGACAGGACGTGCAGCCGGTCCAGTTCCATGAAGCGGTTCTGGTGGATCATCCCGAGCACGAAGTGCAGCCGCCAGTAGACTTCCTCCGGCGCCAGGTCCGGCCGAGAGGCGATCAGGGCGTCGGCGAAGCGCTTCAGGTGCGAGACATCCGTGGCCAGGACGTCGCGGATCTCGGCCGTGCCTTCGCTGCGCGCCCGGATCAGGAACTGGAGCGAAATCCGGCGGTCGTTCTCGGGGTTCAGCCAGCGCAGGGGCGGGGTGAACAGAGCGGCCAGGATCTCGCGCACAGGCGGCTTGCCGCCGTTCCGGTCGTTGGCCTCGTGCAGCATCTTCGCCCGCTCGCGGTTCAACTCGGTCGTGCGGCGGCGGAAGATCTCGAACAGCAGCGCGTCCTTAGACCCGAAGTGGTAGTTCACGCTGGCCAGGTTGACGCCGGCTTCGGCGGTGATGTCGCGCACCGAAACGTTCTGGAAGCCGTGCAGCGCGAACAGCCGCTCGGCGGCGTTGAACACCAGCTGCTTGGTGGCGGCCTCGGCCTCGGAGTTCTGCGACTCGACGCCGGGATCGTCGTTGATACTCAAGATGCGGCCCTTCCCGTTCCGTACGGGGAGCTTTACGGGCGTTCGTTCTTTACGCAAGCGTCAATAAACGCCTGTTTGATTGGTGATCCTTGATTAGTCAGGATGCCAGTCGGCGATCGCGGGCCGCTCCCAGGGCGGGAACAGGTCGACCATCGGTTCGTATTTCTCGCGCGCGGCCTTATGCCGGACCTTCAGCTCGGCGACGACCTCGGGGTGCAGCGAGGCGACGCTGTAGTTCTCGCCCGGGTCCCGCTTCACGTCGAACAGCAGCGGATAGTTGAAGCGGCCCAGGTTCACATGCCAGGCGCGGGTGTGGACCCGGGTGACGAACTTCCAGTCCTGCGTGCGGATCGCCGCCACCTTGGTGTTGTCGAACAGCAGAATCTGCGCGTGCGGCGAGGGCGCGCCGCGGAGCAGGGTTTCGCTGATGTCCGCGCCGTCCAGTTCGGTGCCGTCGGCCAGGATTCCGCCGGCCAGCCTGGCCAGGGTGGGCAGCAGGTCGAGGTTGCTGGCGATCGCGTCGGTGGTCACGCCGGCCGGTACGGCGCCGGGCTGGCGCACGATGAAAGGCACGCGATAGCCGCCGTCGAAGCCGGACTGGCCCTTGCGGTCGCGGAACAGGCCGGAGGAGCCCTCGAACCAGGGGCCATTGTCCGAAGTGAAGATCACCAGCGTGTCCTCGTCCAGGCCCAGGGCCTTCAGCCGATCGAGCAGGCGGCCGACGTTGCGGTCGATCTCCTCGACCACGTCGCCGTAGGCTCCGGCCGGCGAATCCCAGGCCGCGTCGTCGTTGCGCACCAGCGGCACGTGCGGCGCGGTCAGGGCCAGCAGGACGAAGAACGGCCGGTCCTGGTTGGCTTCGGCGAAGGCCGCCGTCTCGCGGAAGAAGGCCTCGGTCAGCTTGGGGAAGTCGACCGGGCCTTCGGTCAGCGGCGCGTCGCCCTCCTTCTCGTAGTAGGCCAACGGCTGCATGTCATGGCTGTAGGGCAGGCCCTTGAAGACGTCGAAGCCGTGCTGGGTTGGCGGCCAGTACTCGCCCTTGTGGCCCAGATGCCATTTGCCGATCAGGGCGGTGGCGTAGCCGGCCGGCTTGAGCGCCTTGGGGATCGTCCATTCGGTCGTCGGCAGGCCGCGGCTCTCGGGCGACTGGATCACCTCGTGCGCCAGGTTCATGCGCACGGCGTAGCGGCCGGTCAGCAGGCCCGCGCGGGAGGGCGTGCAGAGGTTGGCCGAGGCGTAGAAGTCGCTGAAGCGGGTCCCCTCGGCCGCCATCCGGTCGAGGTGGGGCGTCCGGATGATGGTCCCGCCGTCGCAGCCCAGGTCGCCGTAACCGAGATCGTCCGCCAGGATGACGATGATGTTCGGCTTGCGGCTCATGTCGGGGCCTTCCTAGGCGTGGGCGGTGACGATCCAGACCGCGCCGGGCATGCGCACCCCGTCGGAGCCGACATGTTTGGCGAGCAGGTCGCGGACGGCGTCGACGACCTTGTCCCGCTGGTCGGGATTCTCGCGCAGCAGGGCGCCGAGCGGACCGACCCGAAGGGCCAGTTCGACCGACTCTTCCAGAGGGTTGCCGCCGATCATCGTGTCGTGCGGCTTGATCTCGACCCCCTTGAAGCCGGCGTCGCCCAGAATGCCGCGCACGCGGTCGGGATCGCTGAAGGCGAAGGGACCGGGCGCGAACGGGTCGGTCGGCGGGGGCGGGGGCGGGACATGGGCGACCGCCGTCTGCAGCGGCAGGGTCATCCAGTCGTTGAACTTGAGCGGTCGCCAGCAGACGAACGCCAGCCGCCCGCCTGGGCGCAGGGCCTTGTGGATGTTGGTGAAGGCCGCCGTCGGGTCGGCGAAGAACATCACTCCGAAGCGCGAGAACACCTTGTCCGCCCCATGAGGCGGGAAGGCGTGCGTCTGGGCGTCGGCTTCCAGGAAGGCGATGTTGGAATGCAGCTCCGCCCGGCGGCGGGCGATCTCGAGCATCGGGACGGAGATGTCGACGCCCTCGACCCGGCCGCCGTCGCCGACGCGCTGGGCCAGGGCCAGGGTGGTCTGGCCGCTGCCGCAGCCGATGTCGATCACCCGGTCTCCGGGCTGGGGCGCCAGGGCGTCCATGGCCAGCTCGCCCAGCGGCTCGAGCTGGCGGTCGAGCTTGTCCTGAAACGCGGCCCAGGTCTGGCCGGCCTGGGCGTTCCAGTACTCGACCTGGGCGGCGTTGGCCGCCGTGTCAGTGGCCACGGACCAGCTCCCGCATGGCCTTGTCCAGGCCTTCGAGGGTCAGCGGGTACATCCGATCGCCCATGATCTGCTTCATGACCTGGATCGACTGGGTGTAGTCCCAGTGGCGCTCGGCGGTCGGGTTCAGCCAGATCATGCTCGGGTAGATCTGCGAGACGCGGTCCATCCAGATCGCGCCCGGCTCCTCGTTCCAGTGCTCGACCGAGCCGCCGGGATAGGTGATCTCGTAGGGGCTCATGGTCGCGTCGCCCACGAAGATGACCTTGTAGTCGCTCGGGAACTTGTGGAGCACGTCCCAGGTGTTCAGCTTTTCGGTGTGACGGCGCTTGTTGTCCTTCCACACGCTCTCGTAGAGGCAGTTGTGGAAGTAATAGAACTCGAGGTTCTTGAACTCGGTCCGCGCCGCGCTGAACAGCTCCTCGCAGAGCTTGATATGGCTGTCCATCGAGCCGCCGATGTCGAAGAAGATCAGGACCTTGATCTTGTTCCGGCGCTCGGGGCGCATGGTGATGTCGAGATAGCCCTTGCGCGAGGTGTTCTTGATCGTGCCGTCGAGGTCCAGCTCGTCCGGCGAGCCTTCGCGGGCGAACTTGCGCAGGCGGCGCAGGGCGATCTTGATGTTGCGCGTGCCCAGTTCGACGCTGTCGTCGAGGTTCTTGTACTCGCGCTTGTCCCAGACCTTCACGGCCCGGCCGTGGCGACCCTTGTCCTGGCCGATGCGCACGCCTTCGGGATTGTAGCCGTTGGCGCCGAACGGGCTGGTGCCGCCGGTGCCGATCATCTTGTTGCCGCCCTCGTGGCGCTTCTTCTGCTCGGCCAGACGCTCCTGCAGCGTCTTCATCAGCTCCTCGAAGCCGCCCATGGCCTCGATCGCCTTCTTCTCTTCCTCGGTCAGGAACTTCTCGGTCAGCGCCTTGAGCCACTCGGCCGGGATCTCGGCGGTGACGTCCTCGCCCAGGCTCTCCAGACCCTTGAAGACATGGCCGAACACGCGGTCGAACTTGTCGAGGTTCTTCTCGTCCTTCACCAGGGCCGAACGCGACAGGAAGTAGAAGTCCTCCACCGACTGGTCGATGACGCCCTCGTCGAGCGCCTCCATCAGCATGAGGTACTCCTTCAGCGTCACGGGCACCTTGGCCTCGCGGAGCTCGGTGAAGAAGCGCATGAACATGGTCGGTCTCGGTCGAACAGCTGTTTGACGAAGGATGGGGGCGGCGGGCCCGGCTGTCCAGCCTTAGCTAGGGTTCACCCCAGGAAACCGCCGCCGCAGCGTGAAGGGCGGCCGGGGTTGGATGCGCGACGCCCGGCGGATCGCTCCGCCGGGCGTTTCGTCATTTCGGCGCCGGCCAGGCGTCCGGGTTCTTGGTATCGTAGGCGCTGGCGTAGGCGCCCAGCCAGAACAGGTCGAAGAGCATCTCGACGATCGGCGCGTCCATCGCCGGGGCGGTGGCGCGCATCTTGATCACCCAGCCGTCGACCTCGCCGACCGACACCCGGGTGACGTAGGCTCCTCCGTCCTCGTTGATCCTGAACCAGGCCGTGCGAGTCAGCTTCTGCATCGCCATGGCCTTCTCGGACTTGGAGAGCAGGTCCTGGCTCCTGCCGCTCGGCTTCCAGGGCTTGGCCCCGCGCCAATTCATCTTGATCGCCCCAGCGGCGCTGTCGAGCGCCATGTCGGGCGTCACGCCCGGCGCGCGGGTGGCGTAGAAGGTGACGCTCGCCCGGCCGGCGGGGGTCTGGCAGGCGACATCCTCGCCGCGCGGCAGAATCTGAGTGATCAGGATGACCTGATTGTCGGCTCTCCGCGCGGTCTCGAACAGGCAGCGCATGCCGCTGGCGGTATGACGCAGGGTGATCGAGGCGGCGTTGTCGGTTTCGTTGGTGAACAGGTCGGCGGCGTCGGCGTCGGTCAGGAGCTTGTCGCCGGCGGCCTTGGAGGCCGCGATGGCCTCGGGCGGCCGCTCGCCCTGTGCGGTCGCGGTCAGCGGCGCCAGCAGGACGGCGGCGGTCGCCGCCGCCCGTACGATGAAACGCTTCATGGTGTCCCCCCTAGGATCAGACCGGGAGGATCAACCCAAAGGCGTGGCCCGGTCCAGCCTCACCTGCGTCGCAGGATGAACTCGTGGTCGCGGGTCTCGCCGACGACGAAGTCGTACTCGCCGACCTTCTCGAACCCCATCCGGCCGTACAGCCGCTGGGCGCCGTAGTTCTCGGACCAGACGCCGATCCAGAGCGGGCGGGGACCATCCTTCTCCAGCCAGCCGAGGGTCTCGGCCAGCAGACGCGATCCTGTCCCGCCGCCCTGATGGGCCTTCAGGACATAGAGCCGCTTCAGCTCGCCGCAGGCCGAAGTCACCTCGGCGTGGGGCAGGTCGCACGGCCCGGCGGTGGCGTAGCCGACCACGACGCCGTCCGCCTCGACCAGCCAGGACGCCTTGGCTGGGTCGGCCAGGTCGCGACGGGTTCGCTCCGGGCCGTAGGCTTCCGGCAGGAACGCCGCCAGATCCTGAGGCGGATACATGTGCCCGAAAGTCTCGGTGAAGGTCTCCGCCCCGATGCGGCTCAGAGCGTCGGCGTCGTCGAGGGTGGCGCGGCGGATGGTGGGAGGCATAGTGTCGTTACGCGATAGGATCGGAAGATGACCCTCGGCCTCTACACCCATCCGGCCATGTTCGACCACCGCCCGGGCGCTTCGCATCCGGAGCGGCCCGAGCGGCTGGGCGCGGTCATGGACGCGCTGAACGACGCGGCTGGCCTCGATCTGGAGCTGCGCGAGGCGCCGTTGGTCGAGCACGGCGATCTGCTGCGGGTGCATCCCGAGACCTACCTGCAGCGGGTCTACGACGTCGGGCGGGCGGCGGGGGTGTCGAAGCTCGATCCCGACACAGTCGTGGGGCCGGGCAGCCTGCAGGCGGCGCTGCGCGCGGCCGGGGCGACCGTCCAGGCCGTGCGCGACGTCTCGGCGGGGCGGAGCGATCGCGCCTTCTGCGCCGTACGGCCGCCGGGCCATCACGCCGAACCGGAGGTCGCCATGGGCTTCTGCATGTTCGGCAACGTCGCGGTGGCCGCGCGGGCGGCCCAGGCGGCCGGGCTGGCCCGAGTGGCGGTGGTCGACTTCGACGTCCACCACGGCAACGGCACCCAGGCGGCGTTCGAGAACGACCCGACCCTGTTTCTGGCCTCGATCCATCAGCGACCGCTCTATCCCGGCACCGGCGATCCGTCCGAGACCGGCGTCGGCAACATCGCCAACGGGGTGATCGGGCCCAATTCGCCGCGCGAGAAGTGGCGGCGGGTGTTTGACGGCCTCATGGATCGCGTCGACGCCTTCGCGCCCGACCTGATCATCGTGTCCGCCGGATTCGACGCCCACGCCCGCGATCCCCTGGCCAGCCAGTCGCTGGAGGCCGAGGACTTCGCCTGGGCGACGCGGGCCATCGTTTCCGTCGCGAACACGCGTGCGCGAGGCCGGGTTGTGTCCTCCCTCGAGGGTGGGTACGACTTGGAGGCGCTGGGGCGTTCGGCCCTGGCGCATGTGCAGGCGCTGCTGGAGGATTGACGGGGGGAGGGCAGGTTCGAGCGTTCGGACCCGGCGCGAAGCCCGGAAGGTCATGGTCGACGTAATCGCCGACACTGTCTTCGTCGAAGCCGACGCGGCTCGTCCCGGGGCGGTCGTCCTCGCCCGCCATGGCGAGCCGGACATCTCCCGCAAGGTGCGCCTGTCGGCCGACGAGTACCGGCTGTGGTGGGGACGCTATGAGACCCGCGGGCTGCGCGCGGGCCAGACCGCGCCGGCCTGCCTGCAGGACGCCGCCCGCAGGTCCGGCGCGGTGATCGCCTCGATCCGCCCGCGGTCGATGGAAACGGCCGCTGCCGCCTGCGCGGGCCGGGATTTTGCCCGCGACCCGCTGTTCGTCGAGGCGCCGCTGCCGCCGCCGCACTGGCCGGCCTGGGTGAAGCTCTCGCCCAAGCTCTGGGGCTTTATCGCCCGGTGCTGGTGGTGGTTCTTCGACCATCACGAGGGGCAGGAGACCCGGGCCCAGGCCGAGCAGCGCGCCGCCCAGGCCGCCGCCCTGCTGATCGAGATGTCGCGCGACGGCCAGGATGTGCTGGTCGTGGCCCACGGCTTTTTCAACGGCATGGTCGGCGAGGCCCTGAAGCGCCAGGGCTGGCGATGCACCGAGGACCAGGGCTTCAGGTACTGGCGGCTGCGGCGTTTCGAACGCCCTTAACCAGAGAACAGAATCCGCCGATTGCTCCGCGCAGGCCCGATGACTAGGGTGTGGGCCGCTTTCCTGGAACCCGAAATGACCGACGCTCCCGCCGCCATCGATCCGGCCATCGCCGCCATGAGCTTCGAGGAAGCCCTCGCGGAGCTGGAGAAGATCGTCCAGCGGCTGGAATCCGGTTCGGCGCCGCTGGAGGAGTCGATCTCCATCTACGAGCGCGGCGCGGCGCTGAAGGCGCACTGCGAAGCGCGGCTGGAGCAGGCGCGCCTGCGGGTGGAGAAGGTGGTGCTGAGTCAGGGAGCGGCCGTCGGCGCGGAGCCGGCCGACTTCTCGTGAGCCAAGCCGCCCATCCACAGATCACGTTCGACGATTTCGAGCGCGTCGACATCCGGGTCGGCACGGTCCTGAAGGCCGAGCCGTTCCCGGAGGCGCGCAAGCCGGCCTATAAGCTGACCGTCGATTTCGGTCCGGAGATCGGGGTCAGGAAGTCCTCGGCCCAGATCACCAAACACTACACGCTGGACGAACTCCACGGCCGCAAGGTCGCCGCCGTGGTCAATTTCCCGCCGCGCCAGATCGGGCCGATCATGTCCGAGGTCCTGTGCCTGGGCTTTCCGGACGCGGACGGCGGGGTGGTTCTGGTCGGGGTCGATCGCGACGTCCCCAACGGGGGAAAGCTGTTCTGATGAGTCTCGCCAGTCAGATCGCCGAAGCGGCCGACATCGTCACCGTGGCGCTGGACGAACTGC
Organism: Caulobacter mirabilis; assembly: GCF_002749615.1. GTDB lineage: Bacteria > Pseudomonadota > Alphaproteobacteria > Caulobacterales > Caulobacteraceae > Caulobacter > Caulobacter mirabilis. The sequence continues at coordinate 3,257,581 of NZ_CP024201.1, read as the reverse complement.
TGCCGCGCGGCGAAGGACCCGAGCAGCGGCTGACCGAAGCCATGCGCTATGCCGCGCTGGGGCCCGGCAAACGGCTGCGGCCCTTCTTCGCGCTCGAGACCGGTCGGATGTTCGACATCGAGGAGCGGCCGGTGCTCCGCGCTGCCTGCGCGCTGGAATGCATCCACGCCTACAGCCTGGTTCATGACGATCTGCCGGCGATGGACGACGACGACATGCGTCGCGGCCGGCCCACGGTGCATCGCCAGTACGACGAGGCCACGGCCATCCTGGTCGGCGACGCGCTGCAGACGGCGGCCTTCGAGATCATGGCCCATCCCGACACCCATCCCGACGCCGGGATCCGGGTCGAGCTGATCCGCAAGCTGGCCGTCGCCTCCGGCGCCCAGGGCATGGCCGGCGGCCAGATGATCGACCTGTTGGGCGTGCGCGACGACCTCGGCGCGGTGGCCCGGATGCAGCGGCTGAAGACCGGGGCGCTGATCGCCTACGCCTTTGAGATTCCGCTGGCCATGGCCCACGCCCAGGACTCCGAGCGCTCGGCCCTGATGGCCTTCGCCCAGGACCTCGGCCTAGCCTATCAGATCGTGGACGATCTGCTCGACGTCGACGGGGATCCGACCGCGCTCGGCAAGGCCGCCGGCGGCAAGGACGCGGTCAAGGGAAAGACCAACTACGTGACCCTGCTGGGCGTCGATGCGGCGCGGGAACGGGTCGCCCACCTGGCCGAACAGACGCGATCTCACCTGGATCTGTTCGGAAAGCGCGCCGAAACCTTGCGCGCCTCTGTCGATTTCGTACTGGACCGGCGCTCGTAACCGCGCTGTTGTCACCCTGAATTCGGTTTCCACGGAATATTCATGCCCACCCCTACGCCGCTGCTCGACAAAGTTTCGTCGCCCGCCGACACGCGTGACCTCTCGATCCCCGAGCTGAAGCAGCTGGCCGAAGAGGTAAGGGCCGAGACGATCGATGCGGTTTCCGTCACCGGCGGTCACCTCGGCGCGGGCCTGGGCGTCGTCGAGCTCACGGTGGCCCTGCACCATGTCTTCGAGACGCCCAAGGACATCCTGATCTGGGACGTCGGCCACCAGGCCTATCCGCACAAGATCCTGACCGGTCGCCGCGACCGGATGAAAACCCTGCGCCAGGGCAACGGCCTGTCGGGCTTCACCAAGCGGGCGGAGAGCGAGTACGATCCGTTCGGCGCGGCCCACGCCGCCACCTCGATCTCGGCCGCGCTCGGTTTCTGCGCCGCCCGCGACGCCAAGGGCGAGAACAACAAGGTCATCGCCGTGATCGGCGACGGCTCGATGAGCGCCGGCATGGCCTATGAGGCCATGAACAACGCCGCCGACACGACCAAACAGCTGCTGGTCATCCTGAACGACAACGACATGTCGATCGCCCCGCCGGTGGGCGGGATGAGCGCCTATCTGGCCCGGGTGGTCTCGGGCGGCGGCTACCAGTCGCTGCGCAACCTCGGCAAGAAGGTCGCCCACGCCCTGCCGCGCCCGCTGCAGGAAGCCGCCCGCAAGGCCGAGGAATACACCCGCGGCATGGTCACCGGCGGGACCTTCTTCGAGGAGCTGGGCTTCCAGTACGTCGGGCCGGTCGACGGTCATGACCTGGGCGCCCTGGTGCCGCTGCTGAAGAACGCCAAGGAGATCGACCGGCCGGTCCTGCTCCATGTCGTGACCCAGAAGGGCAAGGGCTACGCCCCGGCCGAGAACGCCGCCGACAAGTACCACGGCGTGGTCAAGTTCAACGTCGTCACCGGCGAGCAGGCCAAGTCCGCCGGCGGCCCGCCCCAGTACACCAAGGTCTTCGCCCAGCAGCTGGTGAAGGAGGCCGAGAAGGACGACCGCATCGTCGCCATCACCGCCGCCATGCCTTCGGGCACCGGTCTGGACATCTTCGAGAAGGCCTTCCCGGACCGGATGTTCGACGTGGGTATCGCCGAGCAGCATGCGGTGACCTTCGCCGCCGGCCTGGCCGCCGACGGCATGAAGCCGTTCTGCACCATCTATTCGACCTTCCTGCAGCGCGGCTACGACCAGGTCGTCCACGACGTGGCCATCCAGCGCCTGCCGGTGCGCTTCCCGATGGACCGCGCCGGTCTGGTCGGCGCCGACGGCCCGACGCACGCCGGCAGCTTCGACGTCGGCTTCATGGGGGCGCTGCCCGGCATGGTGCTGATGGCCGCCGCCGACGAGGTCGAGCTGGCCCGCATGGTCGCCACCGCCGCCCAGATCGACGACCGCCCGAGCGCCTTCCGCTATCCGCGCGGCGAAGGCCTGGGCCTGGAGTTCCCGGCCAGCATCGATCCGCTGGAGATCGGCAAGGGCCGCATCGTCCGCGAGGGGACCAGCGTCGCCATCCTGTCGTTCGGCACCCGCCTGGGCGAGAGCCTGAAGGCCGCCGACCTGCTGGCCGCGCGCGGCTTCTCGGCGACCGTCGCCGACGCCCGCTTCGCCAAGCCGCTCGATGTCGACCTGATCCTGCGCCTGGCCCGCGAACATGAGGCGCTGATCACGGTCGAAGAGGGCGCCATGGGCGGCTTCGGCGCCTTCGTGCTGCAGGAGCTGGCCGCCCACGGTGCGCTGGACCGCGGCCTGAAGGTGCGCACCCTGGTGCTGCCCGACGTCTTCCAGGACCAGGACAAGCCGGACATCATGTACGCCCAGGCGGGCCTCGACGCCGACGGCATCGTCGCCGGCGCCCTGTCGGCCCTGGGCATGGACAACATCGGCGCCGCCGGAGCGGGCCGGCGGGCCTAGGCGACCGCGCTTTCGGCCCGGCAGGCTTCGAAGAAGCGCTCGACCTGCGCCCGTTCGGCCGGGGCGGCGTCGAGCGGCGCACTGCGGCCGCGGCTGATCAGCGTGAGGCGGCCGGTCTGTTCGAACTGAGCGAGCGGCCCCGCGGCCAGCGGCGCGTCCGCCTCGACCATGAAGCCGTCGCCCGGATGGTCGCTGGCCGTGGCCGGGAAGGCCTGGCGGCTGCCGTTCGAGGCCAGGGTCAGCCGCTCATGAGGCGAGCCGCCAAGGAGCGACAGGTTCACCGTCCGGCCGCCCGGCTGGCAGGTCATCATCATCACGATGTTGTCGGACTGCGGCGCGCCATAGGCCAGCTTGGGGCCTTCGCCGGTGTCGTCCTGATAGGTCCAGCCCAGGCCGGCGACGTCGGTCTGGTGCATGCAGCCGCCCAGCGACAGGCCGGCCAGCGCGGCGAGGATGGCAAGCGTACGAGACATGGCGTGTGGTTCCCTTCAGCAGGACCAACGCGCCATGTCTTGTTAAGGTTCAGAACATTCTGGGAACCGTTGGTTAACAACGGCGTCAGAAGGGCGTGAACGTCTCCACCAGGCCCTGGCCGACCGGGGTCTTCTGGGCGCGGCTGATGTCGCCGCGGCCGCCGTAGGCGATGCGGGCCTCGGCGATCTGGGTGTGCTTGATGGTGTTGGCGGCGGAGATGTCCTCCGGCCGCACCAGGCCCGACACGGTCAGGCGGCGCAGCTCGCCGTTGGTGAGCACCTCCTGGGTGCCCTGGATGACCATGTTGCCGTTGGGCATGACGCCGGTGACCACGGCCGCGACGGTCAGGCTGATCTTCTCCGAACGGCTGATCGAGCCCGAGCCCGCCTTGGTGCTGTTGGAGCCGGTCTCGACCATCGCCGAGGGATCGAACCCGCCCGGCAGAATTTTCCCGAGCGAGCTTTCCAGGCCGAAGAAGTGCGGCACGCCCATCTTGGAGTTGGCCGCCCGCGAGGTGGCGGTGCTGTTCTGGGTGCGGGCGGAGTCGTCGATGTCGATCTGCACCGTCAGGATGTCGCCGACCCGGGCGGCGCGCTGGTCGCCGAAGAAGGTGCGGGCTCCGACCCGCCACAGCGAGTTGGCGCTGGCGGCCTGGGGCTGCGGCTCGCGGACCGAGGCGAAGTTCTGGTCGTTCGGGGTGAGGGCGGACGGGTAGCCGACCGGCGACAGGTTCGGGCCGCGCACCGTCTCGGCGACGGTCGAGCAGGCGGCGAGCGGGACGAAGGCGAGGGCGGCGATCAGGGGGAGGCGCATGGGCGGATCCTCTGGAACTAACGGGCGGCGTACAGGGCGGCGGCTTTCAGCCGCTGGGCCTCGGGGCCGGTGACGGCCTGGCCCGGCGAGACGGCGACGGCCTCGACGATCTTCTTCGAGGCCAGGTTCTGGACGGAGAAGGTCTGGCCGACGGCGGCGTCGGTCACGGCCTTGCCCTGCAGGGTCAAGGTGATGGAGCCGTCAGACCAGGTGACGTTGACCAACTCGCCGCGCTTGACGGCCTGCTGGGCGGCGATGTCGCGCATCGAGACCGGCGCGCCCTCGCGCAGAGGGCGGCGGACGCTCATGCCGATGACGGCGTCGGGGTCGCGCGGGGCGTCGCCCGCCGCGCCGACGGCCTTGCCCCAGACCAGGTCCTGCGGCTGGATGACTTCGCCGGGGTTCAGGTTGCGGGCCCAGGTGAGGATCTCGACATTGCCGCGCGCGGCCGACGCCGCGCCGGCGCGGTCGGCGGTCGTCGACACGGGCGCGGGGCCGGCGCCGGCGCGGACGATGATCCGGCGGATGCCCTGGCTGTTGTCCCAGTCCAGGCCCGAGCGGCGCGCCAGCTGCTGCACGGCCAGGGCGTCCAGGACCACGGTCGGGCCGGTGCGGTTGGCGACCAGGATATCCGACGCCGCGCCGGCGCCTTCGAAGATGTCGCCCAGGGTGACGCGGCCGTCGCTGTCGGACACCTCGGGCCACAGGCTGACCGGCCCGGCCAGGGCGGGCGAAGCGGCCAGGATCGCGCAGGCGGCCGGGATCAGGGCGAGCCGGCGCATCTTATGACTTCACCGCATTGGCCGCCTGGAGCATCTCGTCCGCGGCGGTGATGACCTTGGAGTTCATCTCGTAGGCGCGCTGGGCGACGATCAGGGCGGTCACTTCGCTCACCGCGTCCACGTTCGAGGATTCGGTGTAGCCCTGCAGCATCTTGCCCAGGCCGTTCAGCATCGGGGTGCTGATCTGCGGCGGGCCCGAGGCGGCGCTCTCCAGGAACAGGTTGTCGCCCTGGGCTTCCAGGCCGGACTCGTTAAGGAAGGCGGCCAGTTCGATCTGACCGACGACCTCGGGCTCGGCGACGCCGTCGCGCAGCGCCTGGACGATGCCGGTCTTGGAAATGGCCACGTCGGTGGCGTCGGTCGGGATGGTGATCGGCGGCTGCAGCAGATAGCCGTCGTCGGTGACCAGCTGGCCTTCCTGGTTGCGCGACAGGTTGCCGGCGCGAGTGTAGGCGGTCTCGCCGGTCGGCAGCAGGATCTGGAAGTAGCCGCGACCCTCGATGGCCAGGTCGAAGGTGTTGCCGGTGTTGATCAGGGAGCCCTGCTGGGTGATGCGGTAGACGCTGCCGGTCTTCACGCCGCCGCCGACCTGGACGCCGGTGGGGACGATGGTGCCCTGGTCCGAAGACTGCGCGCCGGCCCGCTCGATGCTCTGGTAGAGCAGATCCTGAAACTCGGCTCGCTGACGCTTGAAGCCGATGGTGTTCATGTTGGCGATGTTGTTCGAGATGACCTCGACGTTCATCTGCTGGGCGGACATGCCCGTGGCGGCGGTGCGCAGAGCCTGCATCTGAGGCTACTCCCTAAGCGACCCGACCCAGCCGCTCGACCGAGCGGCGGGACAGTTCGGATGATCCTTCGATGGTGCGGGCCATGCTCTCGTAGGCCCGGCTGATCTCGATCAGGCGGGTGACCTGCGTGATCGAGTCGACGTTGCTGCCTTCCAGCATGCCCTGCTTGATGCGCGAGACGGTGCTGACCTGCGGCGGAACGTTGGAGGTGTTGCGCAGGAGGTTGCTGCCCTCCTTGGACAGGCCGGCCAGATCGTCGAACGTCATGACGTCGATCTTGCCGATGCGCTGGCCCTTCTGGCTCAAGGTCCCGTCCTGGGCGATGGTGACCGGCCCGTCCTCGGGATTGATGATGATCTCGGCGCCCTCGCCGAGGACCGGGTCGCCCTTTTGGGTGGTCAGCCGGCCGTCCGGCGACAGGGTGAAGCGGCCGTCGCGGGTGTAGCGATCGCCGGCGGCGGTGCGGACCTGGAAATAGCCCTGGCCGTCGATGGCCAGGTCGAAGGCCCCGCCGGTCTGCGAGATCACGCCCTGGCCGAAGTCGCGCAGCACGCCGTCGTCGATCACGAACTTCAGGCTCTTGGGGCCGTCGACCATCTTGGCCTTGTCCGACGCGTCGGTCCGGACCATGGCGCTTTCCATCTTGAAGCCGTTGGTGTTGGCGTTCGCGATGTTGTTGGCGACGATGTCGAGTTCGCGGCGCAGGGTCATCTGGCGCGACAGGGCGACGTACATCGTGTTGTCCATGGCGGTCTCCCTGCTGCAAGCCGACGCCGATTGCGTTCGGCGTGGTTAATGCAAGGCCCGGGCCAGGTCTAAAAGTCCTGATAAATCAGTGATGAAGAAGGTTAATCGGCGTTAAGGGGCGGTTCTTGCCGGGCGTTCGGCGAGAGCGCCGGGAGGGGTGGGCAAAACTCGCCGCGCATCGGCCTGTTAACCATGTTCGGAACCGATCCTTAACCAACCTACACCATTGAGGGGAGGCAAGGATTCTGGGGAGCCGCGCGCGTGGCCAACGACAAGGTCAAGGAAGCCGAGCCCGACGACGCGGTCGAGGGCGAAGGCGAGGAGGGCGGCGGCAAGAAAAAGCCGCCGCTCAAGCTGCTGATCATCGCGGGCGTGGCGGCGGTTCTGGTGCTGGGCGGCGGCGGGGCCGGCGCCTTCTTCCTGTTCAAGCCAAAGCCCGAGGCGGCCGGCGAGCACAAGAAACCCGAGAAAAAGAAGGAAAAGAAGAAGGAGGAGAAGGGCGGCAAGCCCGAGGCCGGCGCGGCCGTGGTCAAGGAAGGCCCGGACGGCGTGATCTTCTACACCCTGCCGGACATCGTGGTGAACATGCAGACCGCCGACGGGCGGCCGACCTTCCTGAAGCTGAAGCTGACCCTGGAACTGGCGGACGAGAGCGCGGTCGAGGTGCTCGACCCGAACCTGCCCAGGTTGCAGGACATGTTCCAGACCTTCCTTCGCGAACTGCGTCCCGAAGACCTGACCGGCAGCCAGGGCAGCTACCAGCTGCGCATGGAGATCCTGCGTCGGGTCAACCTGGTGATCGCCCCGACCAAGGTGAACAAGGTCCTGATCGAGGAGATGCTGATCAACTAGGCCTTGGCCCGGTTGGCGCGTAACGCATGGCAGACGAGACCGAACAGCAGCAAGGCGCGGCCTGGAATCAGGGGGGTGACGATCCCCTGGCCAACGCCGACTGGAGCGAGCCCGGCGCCGACGGCGGGCTGGTCGGGTCCGAGCGCATCCTGAACCAGGACGAGATCGATAGCCTGCTGGGCTTTGATCTCAACGACGACGACGGTTCCGAGCGGACCGGCATCCGGGCGATCATCAACTCGGCGCTGGTGTCGTACGAGCGTCTGCCGATGCTCGAGATCGTCTTCGACCGGCTGGTCCGGCTGATGACGACCTCGCTGCGGAACTTCACCAGCGACAACGTCGAGGTCAGTCTCGACAATATCTCTTCGATCCGTTTCGGCGACTATCTGAACTCGATCCCGCTGCCGGCGATCCTGTCGGTGTTCCGGGCCGAGGAGCTGGACAACTACGGCCTGCTGACGGTCGACTCCAACCTGATCTATTCGATCGTGGACGTGCTGCTGGGCGGTCGTCGCGGCACGGCGGCCATGCGCATCGAAGGTCGGCCCTACACCACCATCGAGCGGGTGCTGGTGCAGCGGATGGTCGAGGTGGTGCTGGCCGACGCGAAGGCGGCCTTCGAGCCTCTGACCCCGGTCAGCTTCACCCTGGACCGTCTGGAGACCAACCCGCGCTTCGCCGCCATCGCCCGTCCCGCCAATGCGGCGATCCTGGTGAAGCTGCGCATCGACATGGAAGACCGTGGCGGCCGCATCGAGCTGCTGCTGCCCTACGCCACGCTCGAGCCGATCCGGAAGATGCTGCTGCAGCAGTTCATGGGCGAGAAGTTCGGCCGCGACAACATCTGGGAAGGCCACCTGGCGACCGAGCTGTGGACCACCCAGACCGAGGTCCGGGCCGTGCTCGACGAGCAGCAGGTGGGCCTCTCCAAGGTGCTGAACCTGAAGGTCGGCGACACCATCATGCTCAACGCCACGCCGGAGAGCCTGGTGGAGCTGCGCGCCGGCCCGATCCCGCTCACGCGCGGGCGCATGGGGCGTCGGAATCATCATATCGCTGTGCGCTGTGAAGCGCCGCTTTCGCCGGCCGCGAAACAGGCCGTGCAGAAGAGGCTCACATGAGCGCCGCCGTGGCGATCCTGAACGTGGTGCTCGTCGCGCTGCTGCTGGCGGCGCTGGCCTTCGGCTGGCGTCTGGAGCGCAAGCTCAAGGCGCTGAAGGACAGCCAGGAGGGGTTCGCCAAGGCCGTCGCCGACCTGGACGCCGCCGCCGCCCGCGCCGAGCAGGGGCTGGCCGACCTGCGCGCCTTCACCGACGAGGCGTCCGACACCCTGGCGGCCCGGATCGAGTCCGCCAAGGCCCTGGCCGACCAGCTGGAAGCCGCCGCGACCCAGGGGGCGGCGATGCCCGAGCGTCGCGCCGCCCCGCCGCCGCCGATGGCCCTTCGGGAACGTCCCGTTGACGCTTTCGTGCGAAGAGATCCTGTGACCACCCCGCGTTCGCGCGCCCGGGTGGACGACGACCTGTTCGAACCCGATGCGGACGGCAATCCGTTCCGCACCGCGACCGGAGCCCGGCGATGAAGAATCTGCCCCGCATCCTGCCCCTGGCCGGCGTGGCCGTGGTCGGCGTGCTGGCCGTCAACGCCATGGCCGGCGCCAAGTCCATGCCCGAGCTGTTCAGCGGGGCCCGCGCCTTCGCCGAGGACCTGGCCGGCGGCAAGAAGGACGACAAGCCCGCCGAGGCCGACAAGGCGGCCGACGCCGCCGCGCCGGGCGCGGCCAAGCCGGCGGCCGTCTGCGCCCCGACCGCCGCCGAGCTGGCAAAACAGGCCAACCTGTCGCCTGCCGAACTGCGCATGCTGCAGAGCCTGGGCGTGCGCCGTGGCGAGCTGGACGCGCGCGAGCAGGACATCGACCTGCAGCTGCAGCTGCTGGCCGCCGCCGAGGCCAAGCTGGACGCCCGGGTGAAGGCTCTGACCGGCCTGAAGGGCGACATCGAGGGCCTGCTCGGCCAGGCCGACCAGAAGTCCGAGGCGGAGATGAACCGCCTGGTCACGGTGTTCTCGGCGATGAAGGCCAAGGACGCCGCCGCCCGCTTCACCCTGCTCGAGGACTCGGTCCGCCTGCCGATCGCGGCCAAGATGAAGGAGCGGACCCTGGCCGGAATCCTGGCCCAGATGCCGCCGGCCGAGGCCAAGAAGCTGACCGAGAACCTCGCCAAGCGCTTCGCCGCCAATGCGGCCCTGACCGACGCGCGCGCCGCCGTGGCCGACCCGGCCGGAACCGCGACCGCCGCCGCGCCGACCGCCGCCAAGCCGCAGGCCCAGGCCGCGCGCACGCCGGCTCCGGCCAAGCCCACGGCGGCTCCGCCGGCCGCGACTGCCCCGGCGGCCAAGGCCGGCTAGGGTGTCGCTCCGCGCCCTTCTGAGATCGGGCGTCGCGGCGGCCTGTATCGTTTCGGTCGCCGTTCCAGCGGGCGTGGCCGGACCTGCCTTCGCCGCGCCGGCGCGCCTGGAAGTGCGCTCGGCCCAGGCCAAGGACTTCACCCGCATCGAGTTCCGCTGGGCCGGCGGGGCCCGCGTCAGTCAGCGCCGCAACGGCCAGACCTTGACGCTGCGCTTCAGCCGCGACGCCAAGCCGGACCTGTCGACCCTGCGCATCCTGCCGCCGAAATGGCTGAAGGGGGCGGAGGCGCGTCACGTCGGCGGGGCGCTGGAAATCGATCTGCTGCTGGCCGACGACGCCGACGCCAAGGTCGGGGCCGCCGACGGGGCCATTTTCGTCAACCTGTTCGCCAAGGCCGAGACGCCCGCCGCGCCGGCGACGCAGACGGCCGAGGCCGCGCCTGCCGCCGCTGCGGCCGACACGACGCCGCGCGGTCCCCGTCCGAACCCGATCCCCGCTGGCGGCGTGGTGCGGATGGCGACCGATATCGCCGGGTCTCAGGCCCGCCTGCGCTTCGACTGGGCCAATCCGGTCGGCGCGGCCGTATTCCGGCGCGGCGAGGCCGTCTGGATCGTCTTCGACGCCCCGGCGCCCCTCGACGTCTCCAAGGCGCCGCGCGGCCTGTCCCAGTTCAGCCGCGTCCAGGCCGTGAAGGGGCGAGACTACACGGCTGTCCGTCTGGTCGCGCCGCGGACCATGCCGATCTCGGTCTCCGGCGAAGGCGGCAGCTGGACGGTGGCGCTCGGCGCCGGCCCGCGCGCCGAGACGGGACGGGTGAAGGTCGACCGCGACGGCGAGTCCGCCCGCGCCGCCCTGACCGCTGTGCTGCCCGGCGCTTCGGCCCCGGTCTGGATCAACGATCCGGCCGTCGGCGACCGCATCGCCGTCGTCACCGCCCTGGCGCCCGGCAAGGGCCTGACCAGCCGCCGGGACTATGTCGAGATGGCCCTGCTGGCCACGGCCCACGGCCTGGCCATCGAGCCCTACGCCACCGACTTGGGGGTGATCACCGAGGGCGATCTGGTCCGCATCGGCCGCCCCGCGGGCCTGGCCCTGTCACCCGCCGCGGCCGGCGCCATGCCGGTCGAGACCGCCGAGGGCGACGGCGCCCCAAAGGCCGCCGGCATGCCCGCCCTGGTCGATGAGACCTGGGGCAAGGTCGGCCCCGGCGGCTTCATGGACCGCTACGGCGCCCTGACCGACGCCGCCGCCCAGGAAGCCGGGCAGGGGCGCGACGCGCCGGTCGAGGCCCGCATGGCCCTGGCGCGGTTCCTGGTCGGCTCGGAGCTGAGCTACGAGGCCATCGGCGTGCTGAACGCCGCGGCGCGCCAGAACCAGACCATCGCCGGCACGCCGGAGTTCCGCGGCCTGCGCGGCGTCGCCCGCGCCATGGCCGGCCGGGACAAGGAGGCGGAGACCGACTTCGCCATCCCGATCCTCAACGACGATCCGTCGAGCGCAGTGTGGCGCGGCTACATCGCCGCCCGGGCCGGGCAGTGGGCCGACGCCCGCGCCAAGTTCGCCCAGGGCGCCATCGCCATGGACCAGTTCCCGGCCGTCTGGCGGGCCCGCTTCCTGCGCGCCGACGCCGAGGCCGCCCTGGCGCTGGGCGACGTCGACGGCGCTCAGAGCCGGATCACCGAGGCCCTGTCGGACAAGGCCATCCCCAACGCCGAACAGCTGGCCGTCCGGCTGGTTCAGGCGCGGATGTTCGAGGCCCAGGGCAAGAAGACCGGCGCACTGGCCGTCTACAAGGCCATCGCCCAGGCCCCGCTGGACCAGCTGGCCGCCCCGGCGTTGCTGCACGCCACCCAGCTCGAGCTGCAGATGGGCAAGATCACGCCGGTGAAGGCGGCGGAGACCTTCGACGGCCTGCGCTACCGCTGGCGGGGCGGCGCCACCGAGCTGGAGACCATCCGCGCGCTGGGGCAGCTGTACCTGGGGCAGGGGCGGTATCGCGAGGCGCTCGAGGCGCTGCGCTCGGCCGGCACAAGGTTGCCGGACCTGCCGCAGGCGGTTCAGCTGCAGGACGACCTGGCGACCGCCTTCCGGGCGCTGTTCCTCGACGGGATGGCCGATGGGCTGGAGCCGATCCAGGCGCTGGCCCTGTTCTACGACTTCAAGGAACTGACCCCGGTCGGCGCCGACGGCGACCTGATGGTCCGGCGGCTGGTGCGGCGGCTGGTCGACGTCGACCTGCTGGGTCAGGCGGCGGATCTGCTGCAGTACCAAGTCGACAACCGCCTGGACGGCGTGCCCAAGGCCCAGGTGGCCACCGACCTGGCGCTGATCCAGCTGATGAACCGCAAGCCCGAGGCGGCGCTGCAGGCGATCAACAACAGCCGCACCACCGTGCTGCCCAACGCCCTCAACATCGAGCGTCGGGTGATCACCGCCCGGGCGTTGATGCAGCTGGGCCGCCTGGACGCCGCCCAGGAGATCATCGAGAGCGACAAGTCGCCGGAAGCCCGCGACATCCGCGCCGAGATCGCCTGGAAGTCCAAGAACTGGGGTCAGGCCGGCGCGCTGTTCGAGACCAGCATGGGCGAGCGCTGGAAGTCCCCGCTGCCGCTGCGGCCGGACGAGGAGTCCAAGCTGCTGCGCGCGGGCGTGGCCTACAGCCTGGCGGGCGACGATGCGGCGCTGGGCCGGCTGCGCCAGCGCTACGGCGGCTATGTCGATCAGGCGCGCAATCCGGACGCCCTGCGGGTCGCCTTCGCGGCCTCGGACGGCGGCCAGCTGACGGCCAACGACTTCAGCCGGACGGTGGCCGACAACGAAGGCTTCGCCGGCTGGGTCGCCAAGATGAAGCAGCGGTTCCGCGACAAGCCCGCGCCGGTTGGGCCGAGTCCCGTGAAGGCCGCCGACGCGAGCGCATCGACGGCCGCCAAGGGCTAGGCTTCACAGCGGCAGCTTCGTCCGCGTCAGCAGGTGGAAGCGCAGGCACATGGCCACGGCCGCCACCGCCAGCCCGAAGGCCAGGCCGATCCACACCCCCAGGCCCTGCATGCCCAGGTAGACGCCGAGGAAGACGCACATCGGGGCGCCGAACAGCCAGTAGCTGACGCCGGCCAGGATCATCGGCGTGCGGGCGTCCTTCAGGCCGCGCAGCGACTGGGCGCCGACGACCTGCAGGGCGTCGACCAGCTGGAAGGCGGCCGCGACCTTGAGGAACAGCGCCGCCAGGGCGATGACCTTCAGGTCGTCGGGCTCGCGGCCGGCGATATAGAGGCCGGCGATCCAGTCGCCCTGAAAGAACATCAGCACGCCGAACAGGCTGATCAGGCCGGCGCCGACGATCATGGCCACGAACCCCGCGCGGCGAGCGCCCTCGCGGTCCCCCGCCCCGGCGAAGCGGCCGACGCGGACGGTCGCGGCCATGGCCACGCCCATCGGGATCATGAAGGTCACCGACGCGAAGTTCAGCGCCACCTGGTGCGCGGCCAGCGGCGTGCTGCCGAAGGTCCCGACCACCAGGGTCATGGCGTTGAACAGCATCGCCTCGAACAGCATGGTCACGCCGATCGGCATGCCCAGCGTCAGGATCTCGCGCAGGGTGCGCCAGATCGGCCGGCCGAACCGCCGCAGCACGCGGTAGCGCCGCAGCGTCGGCGTCGCCCGGACCACAATCAGCATCAGCACGAAGGCCCAGATCGCCGACATCGAAGTGGCCATGCCGGCCCCGACCAGGCCCAGCTTCGGCAGGCCGAAGTGCCCGAAGATCAAGGTCCAGGCGACCAGGCCGTTGAACAGGATCGACGACAGCATCACCCACAGGGCCGCGTTCGGCTTGCCCAGCGCCGTGGCGAAGTTCCGCAGCACCTGGAAGCCGAACGAGAAGGGCAGGCCGACGCAGAGCATGGCTGTGAACAGGCCGGCGCCGCGCGCGAGCTCCGGATCCTGGCCGAGATGGGCGAGGATCCAGTGGCTCGAGAGCAGGATCGGGACCAGCGGCAGGCTGAGCAGGATCGCCCCCCACAGCCCCATGCGGACGATGCGGCGGACGCCGGCGCGGGCCTTTGGCCGGGCGCCGATCAGTTGCGCGACCAGCGGCGAGACCGCCGAGGCCGGGCCGCTGCCGATCAGCCAGCAGAAGTAGTAGACGGTGTTGCCGATCGCCGCGGCGGCCAAGGCCTGGGTGGACAGGCGGCCGAGCAGGACGACGTCCGTGGCCAGGATGGCCATCTGGGCGAGCTGGGTGAACACCAGTGGGCCGGCCAGGACCAGCAGGTCCTTGGCTTCGGCGACGAAGCGGTCGCGGCGGGCGCCGGCTTGGGCGGGCGGGGCCGCCGTGTCGGTTCTGTTCAGTTCGTCGATCATCGACCGGACTTTCGTGTTTGAACCCGAGGTCGCGGCGTCCGGCGGCAATAAAAAACCCTCCGGAGCGGCGGCTCGGGAGGGCGGTTAGGGCCTGGCGCGGATGGACGCCTAGACGACTTTGACCTCGCGAGCACGGACGGCGCGAACGCCGCGCGGGGCGGCGGACGGCGGGGTCCGAAGCAGTTTGCAGGAGATCGTGGTCACGGGTCTCAAGCTCGCGGAGGCGGGTCCGGTGCGGACCAGAGAGGCTTCCCGGGTACGCTCGCCGGCCCGGTGTGTCAACACGCGGCGACTTGGCGGGCGTGATCCTGGGGCGCGATCAGTCCTGGACGACGTGCGCGTCCCGGCCGAGCAGGGCGGCCTCGGTGCGATTGCGGGCGCCGGTGGCGTTGAGGATGGCGTGCACATGCAACTTCACCGTGGCCTCGGCGATGCCCAGGTCGACGGCGATCTCGCGGTTGGACTTGCCCTGGGTCAGGCCGCGCAGCACCTGCAGCTGGCGAGGCGACAGGGCCTTGGCTCGGCCGCCGTCGTGGTCCGCTTCGCCGTCGCCGTCGACGGGATGATAGACGCCGCCGGCCGCGACCAGGGCGATGGCGGCGTCCATCAGCGCTCGAGTCGAGGTCTTGGTCAGATAGCCGCGGGCGCCGACCCGGCGAGACCGCTCCAGATTGTGACCGTGACGACGGCCGTCCAAAGCCAGAACGGGGCGGCCGTCGGCGCGTTCGATCAACAGCCTGAGGCCGGAATCGGTTTGCAGGCCCGGCGAGGAGAGGTCGGCGACGACCAGGTCCGACCGTCGCTGCGCCAGCATCGACAGTCCGCTCTCCAGGTCCTTGGCCAGGCGAACGTGGGCGCCGGCGAACCGCTTGCCGATCAGCTCAGCGAGGGTTTCCCGGAAGACCGGCTGATCATCGATGATGAGGACATCCATCTAGTGGAGATCGCCGACGGTCGGGGTCCAGGGGGCGGCGCGCGGAGCGGCCCCCACGGTCGGATGGGGGCTTTTCGCTTCACGGGCGAGGTTCAATAGATCGAAGGATATACCCCAGATAGTATGATATAATCCGTGCATATCATTAGTATAGTGAAAACTCGTCCGCTCGTTGAGCGAGATATCACGGTGTTATCTAGAAAGCCATATATCAAAGTAAGCAAATTTTCGGTTCTAGGTTTACAGAGAATATATGATGAATACCTCATTACTTCCGACGACTCGGGGTGGAGTGCTCTGACCCTTTGCTCGTCGGGGTGTGGTCGCGTCGTGGGCGAGGACAGTTGGCATGCGGGTCTCCAGACAGGTTGGGTCTTTATCCGACGGCTGGAGCGGCGGCCCGCTGCGCGGCGTTGATCCGGCGACGTTGAGAGGGCTGCGCCGGTTGGTGGCGACGGTCGACGGCCGGCTGCGGGTGACCTCGCAGGTCGCCGTCGACCTGCTCGGCCGGCAGGTGCGCGACGTGTTTCCGGCCCAGCGGACGCTGGATCAGTATTTCCCGTTCGAGCCGCTTCGTTCAGCGATGCGGACGGGGGTGGCGCGAGCGCTCGCGGGGGATCCGGTGTCGCTCGACGCCCACACCGACGATGGCCGAGGCGTCAGCTTCGCACTGATGCCGAGGTATGGCGGGGGCGGGCGGCAGGACGGCTTCTTCCTCATGGCCGAGGATCGCGCCGTCGGCGACGTCGATCGCGCCAGGTCGCGTTTCCTGGCCGCCGTCAGCCATGAACTCCGCACGCCGATGAACGGCATTTTCGCCGTCGCCGACATTCTTGCCGGTCGGCCGCTGCCGTCGGCGGACTTGGAGCTGGTGGAGATCATGCGCCGATCGGGCCGCGACCTGCTTGATCTGCTGAACGAGATCATCGACCTGTCGCGGATCGAGACCGGCGCCATGCGCCTGTCGCGAAAGGCCTTCTCGCCACGTGAGCTCCTGGAGTCGCTGGAGTCGGTCTGGACCTTGGCCGCCTACGCCAGGGGGCTGGATCTTCGTTTCAGTATCGAGGGCGCGCCGGAGCGGCTGGTCGGCGACCCGGTGCGGATCAAGCAGGTCCTTTCGAACCTCCTGAACAACGCCATCAGATTCACGCCGGACGGCCATGTCGGGCTGGAGGCCCGGGCGACGCCCGCCGGGGACGGCCGAGTCCTGCTGAGCCTGTCGGTCAGCGACACCGGGCCGGGCATCGATCCCGAGTTGCAGGATCGTCTGTTCGACCCGTTCGTGACCGGCGGGAGCTCGCGCGTCGGCCCCGGCCTGGGTCTGGCGATCAGCCGCGAGCTGGTCGGGCTCATGGGGGGCGCGATCCGCGCCGTCTCGGCTCCCGGCGGAGGGGCCCGCATCGTCGTGGACATCGAGCTGCCGGAAGCCGAGCCGACGATCGCGGCGGCCCCGCTGGCTCGACGTTCGGGCGAGGTCGGGCGGGCCCGGGTGCTGGTGGCGGAGGACCATCCGGTCAATCGCCGGGTCATGGCGCTGCTGCTCGATCATCTCGGCGTGGAGCACGAGATGGTCGAGGACGGCGAAGCCGCCGTGGCCGCGGCGCTTCGCGGCGGCATCGACCTGATCCTGATGGACCTGCGAATGCCGCGCATGGACGGCATCGAGGCGACCGTGGCCATCCGCGCCGCCGGTCTGGAGACGCCGATCCTGGCGGTGACCGCCGAGGCCTCCGCCGAAGAGGAGGCCGTGATGCTGGCGGCCGGCATCGATGCGGTGCTGCCCAAGCCGATCAGCCTGGCCGGTCTGGCCGAGGCGCTAGCCGTCGTCATGAAGCGCTCGGAGCCGGTCGGGGCCTGATCGTCAGAAAATTCCGCGCCCGGATGAGGGAGCGGTCCAGCCCGCGCGTATCGATAGGGAGCGGGTCCTCGCGGAGCGCCGTTCGCAGGCGCGTGTTCGCCATGCCTGTACGAAAATGACCGCCGGTCGAAGATAGTCTTCGAGCGGTGAATTTATGTATTCAAATCAAAATCACCACCACAAATTGATATTTGTTGCCAAATGCACCCCTTGGCGCGCATTTGGAGGCGGCGTTTCGCCGATAGATGCGCTTCAAATATTCCACACCGTTGTATGCATATTGTTCAACGTGGGGCGAGTTGTCGCATTTGCTGCCAATTTTCCACACTTTTCATCGAGAAATTTGGCGACGACAAAAATAACCGTCATAGTGCTCTGGCGGGCGGTTCGATGGGAGGCGTTCTCCAGTTTGAATGGCTTTTGTGGGCCAATTTGGGGGGGCGGGGAGATTTTCGGCAATCCTATTTCGCTGCGGTCAGCTGGATATGTATATACATGTCTTGACGGGCGACCTTCCTGAAACAAGACAGTTCGGCCCATCAGCACGGCTGCTGCTCGCGTCGGCCGATGCTTGGGGTTGAACAAGAAGGGGGTGGCCAATGCGCCGGAACTCGAAGCGACTGCTGTTGGTGGGCGCCGTCCTGACGGCGACGATGATGGGGGCTCAGGCCTTGGCCCAGGAAGCGGCCAGCGAGGTTGAGGAAGTCGTCGTCACCGGCAGCCGGATCAAGCGCCAGGACATCACCGGCGTCGGTCCCGCGACGGTGGTGACCGAGGAGCAGATCGCGCGCACCGGTCTCAGCAACGTCGAGAGCCTGCTGCAGCGCCTACCGGCCTCCGCGGGGGCCGCCGGCAACCAGACCAACGCCTACTGGACCGGCAACGGCTACGGCACGGCGCAGGTGAACCTGCGCGGCCTGGGCATCAATCGCACCCTGACCCTGCTCAACGGCCGCCGCGTCGTGAACGGCGGCACCGGCGCCAACAGCGCGCCCGACCTGAACATGATCCCCTCGGCGATCATCGGCCGGATGGAGGTGCTGAAGGACGGCGCCTCGGCCATCTACGGCGCCGACGCCATCGCCGGGGTGGTCAACATCATCACCCTGCAGGAGTTCGAAGGCCTGAAGATCACCGGCAAGTACGGGATCACCGGCGAGAACGACGGCGCGGAATCCACGCTCGACGTCCTCTGGGGCATGAAGGGCGACCGCGGCAGCGTCGTCGCGGCGCTGACCTACCAGAAGACCGACGAGGTGAACCTGGCCAGCCGCGCGCCCTGCGGCCTGGCGGAGCTGACGCCGGGCAAACTGAGCTGCTCCTACAGCGGCTCCACCGCCGGCGGCCGGGCCCGCCTGTCGGCGCCCTACACACTGCCGGGCGGGACGGTCCTGCCGGCCGGCAGCTTCATCAACTTCAACCAGACGCCCGGCAACTCGATCGAGGCCTACGACAACGCCAAGCACGGCTTCAACTCGAACGCCTATCTGAACGCCGTCTCGCCGATCGAGCGGATCAGCACCGCCCTGATCGCGAACTACAAGCTGAACGACAGCGTCGACCTGTTCGCCGAAGCCTTCTTCACGCACCGTGAGAGCGCCCAGCTGGCCACGCCCGGCACGCTGCGCAACATTCCGATCGCGGCTTCACACCCGACCAATCCGACGGGGCAGGACCTCTTCCTGGTCCAGCGCCGTCTCGCCGAGCCGGGGCCGCGCCACTTCTTCCAGGAAACCGACACCTATCGCTTCGTGGCCGGAGCCAAGGGCGAGTTCGGCGACAACTGGAGCTGGGAGGCGGCGCTCAACTGGGGTCGCAACACGGGTATCGACGGCAACACCAACATCGCCAACCTGACCCGCGTGGCCAACACCCTGAACACCTCGGTGTGCGGCAACGCGCCGGGCGCGCTGATCCCCTGCGGCGATTACCTCGGCGCCGACCTGACCAAGCAGGTTCTCGACTACATCCTGGTCGACACCCGCGACGCCGGCGGCAACGAGCAGCGCAGCTTCACCGGCGGCATCGCCGGGACGCTGTTCGACCTGCCGGCCGGCCCGCTGGGCGTCGCGGCTGGGTTCGACGTCCGGCAGGAGCGGGGCTGGCGTGATCCGGACGCCCTGATCGTCACCGGCGAGGCCAACACCAACCAGCAGGACCCGATCGCCGGCAAGATGAACGCCAAGGAGGTGTACGTCGAAGTCTCGGCGCCGCTGCTGGCCGACCTGCCGCTGATCAAGCGCCTCGAACTGGACGCCGCCGTCCGCTACTCGGATTACGATCTGTTCGGCGCCAACGACACCTACAAGCTGGGTCTGAACTGGACCGTCGTCGACAGCCTGCGCGTCCGCGCCACCTTCGGCACCGGCTTCCGCGTGCCGAGCGTGCCGGAACTGTTCGGCGGCGTGGCCGAGGGCAACCTGACGACCACCGACCCCTGCAGCCGCTACGCCACCAGCACCAATGCGGTGCTGAAGGCGAACTGCCAGGCCTCGGGCGTGCCGAACAATTTCGTCCAGCTGGGCACCACCATCCTGACGACCGTCGGCGGCAACGAGAACCTGAAGCCGGAGTCGGCCGAGACCTTCACCCTGGGTCTGGTCTGGCAGCCCGAATTCGCGAGCGGCCTGTCGGTGACCGTCGACTACTTCGACATCAAGATCACCGACGCCATTCGGTCGATCCCGGGTTCGACCAAGCTGGCGGTCTGTTACGCGACGCCGAACCTGGCCCACCCATTCTGCGCCCCGTCCAGCTTCACCCGCAGCACGCTGACCGGCGAGGTGAACTTCCTGTCCTCGCAGCCGGTGAACACCGGCGAGGAGCGGATGAGCGGCGTCGACATCGGCGTGCGCTACGGCTTCGACCTGATGGGCCGCCGCGCCACCCTGGACTGGAACACCACCTATCTGGGTGAGTACGTCGTCACCCCGTTCCCCGGCGCCGAGGAGATCCGCTACGACGGTCGCGTTGGCGGCGGCACGGGCGGCTACCCGCACTGGCGGTCGAACGCGGCCTTCTCGGTGCAGGACGAGCGCTGGACGGCCACCTGGTCGGTGCAGTGGATCGGCGAGGCGCAGGACTTCAACGCCCAGCCCGGCGAGATCGGCTACGAGGCGCCGAACGTCTTCTATCACAACGCCCAGTTCGCCTATCGTCTGGGGGACAACGCCGACATCGCCTTCGGCGTCGACAACCTGTTCGACGAGAAGGCGCCGTTCGTGAAGAGCTGGACCGACGGCAACACCGACACCATGACCTACGACCTGCTCGGCCGCCGCGGCTACCTGCGTCTGAGCTACCGCTTCAACTAGGGCTTCGCCCATACGCCGGGCGGGGATCCCTCGCCCCGTCCGGCGGACTTTCCTTTTCGGGTGAGACTCAAATGGCCCTGCGCTTGCCGGCACTGGCCCGGCAGACCCACAAATGGCTCTCGCTGATCATCGGCGTTCAGGCGGTGCTCTGGACGTTGAGCGGTCTCTATATGACGGCGATCCACATCGACATCATTCACGGCGACCATCTGGTGAAGCCGGCCAAGGCGGAGCCGATCGCTCTGGCCGGCCTGGTCGAGCCGACCTCGCTGGTTCCCGGCGCCACCACCGGCGTGCGCCTCGAGCGCCAGCTCGGCCAGCCCGTCTACATCGTCGACACGCCGATGGAGCGCAGCCTGTTCGACGCCCGCACCGGCGCCCAGCTGTCGCCCCTGGGCGAGAGCGCCGCCCGCAGCCGGGCGGAGGCGCACTACGCCGGCGACGGCGCGGTCAAGACGATCGACCTGCTCCACGAGGCGCCGAGCGAGATCAAGGGCCGTCCGGTCCCGATCTGGCGCGTCGAGTTCGAGGGGATGTGGCGGCCGACGCTCTACATTTCGCCCCAGACCGGCCTGCTGGTGGCCAAGCGGCATGACCTGTGGCGTGGGTTCGACTTCGTCTGGATGTTCCACATCATGGACTACAAGGAGCGGACCGACATGAACAACCTGCTCCTGCGGATCTTCACCTGGCTGGCGGTGGCGGGCTCGCTGACCGGCGCCTGGCTGCTGTTCTACAGCTTCCGCAAGCGCAAGCGGCCCAAGGCCAAGGCGGCCGCCAAGGCCAAGCCCGTGCAAGCCGGGGGAGCGGCCTGATGTTCCTGATCCGCACCCTGCACAAATGGTTCGGCCTGATCCTGGGCCTGCAGTTCCTGCTGTGGTCGATCAGCGGGGCGATGATGGCCCTGATCCCGCACAGCAAGATCGAGAGCGAGCACACCATCCGCGAACCGGCGGTGATGGTCGCCCCCGAGCAGGCTCTGCCGCTGGCCGCCGCCGAGCGCGCCTTCGGGGCGCCGGTGACGGGGTTGAAGCTGCGCCCGCTCGGCGAGGGCTTCGTCTACGAGGCGGCCACGCCGGCCGGCACGAAGCTGATCGACGCCGTCAGCGGCGCGCCGGTGATCATCGACGCCGCCCGCGCCTCGGCTCTAGCCGCGGCGGCCTACAGCGGCGACGCCAGGATCGTCTCGGTGCGCAAGGTGGCCGAGGCCAGCGTCGAGACCCGCCGCGTGCCGCTGCCCGTCTGGCGCGTGGAGTTCGACGACCGGGAGCACACCACGGTCATGGTCTCGGCGACGACCGGCAAGGAGGAGGCCCGCCGCAACGACTCCTGGCGCCTGTGGGACATCTTCTGGATGATCCACATCATGGACTACACCGATCGGGACAACTTCAACCACCCGCTGATCATCACGGTGGCGACGGGGGTGACCTGGCTGGCGCTGAGCGGGCTGATCCTGCTGTTCCGGGCCTTCCGGCGGTCGGACGTGTCCTGGGTGCTGGACCCGATCGAACGGATGCGTGACGCTCGCAAGTCGCGGGCGGGTTAGTCGGGGAGGGGCGGATGACGACGAGCGGAACCCTGCACAAACGCATCCGCTCCGACATCGCCGAGCGCATTCTGTCGGGCGACTGGCCGCCCGGCCACCGCATCCCGTTCGAGCACGAGCTGATGGCCCAGTACGGCTGCTCGCGCATGACGGTGAACAAGGCCCTGACCCCGCTGGCCGAGAGCGGCCTGATCGTGCGCAAGCGCCGGGCGGGGTCGTTCGTCTCCCGGCCGCGGATCCACTCGGCCGTGCTCGACGTGCCGGACATCCAGGCCGAGATCATCGGCCGGGGCGAGGTCTACGGCTACGAGCTGCTGTCGCGCCGCGTGCGCAGGGCCCTGCGCAAGGACGCCGAGGAGTTGGAGCTGGCCACGCCCGGCCGCGTGGTCGCCCTGCGCTGCCTGCATCGCGCCGCCGGCCGCCCGTTCGCGCTGGAAGAGCGGCTGATCGGCCTGACCGCCACGCCGGAAGCCGAGGCGGTGGACTTCACGATCACCCCGCCGGGCACCTGGCTGCTGGGTTTCGTCCCCTGGACCGAGGCCGAGCACCGGATCAGCGCCGTCAACGTGTCCCGCTCGACGGCCAAGCTGCTCGGGATCCACCAGGCTGGGGCCTGCCTGTCGCTGGAGCGTCGCACCTGGCGGGGGCGCGAGGGGGTGACCTATGTCCGCCTGCTGTTCCCGGGCGAGCTCCATGACCTCGTCGCCCGCTTCGAACGCCCCAGCGGCCAACGCCTGGATTTCTAACGACAGGCGAAAGTTACACGCAATCAGGACGTTAGAGCGCCGAGGTTGCATTTTTACGAATTGTTAGCTTGAGGCGTCGCGGCCGGTTTGCTAGCGGCACGGTACGAGGCGCCCGTTTTCTGGGCGCCGAAGGGGGGCGGCTCCTGCCGCGTTGAGTATGGTTTCGGTGGCGTTGCGCGGTTTCGCGCGGCGCGCGGGTTCGCGCGCGGCTTGGATTTCTCCCTTGAAGGCGGTCGGCCTGGCGTTCGCCTGGTGCGCGGCGCTGCTCGTCGGCGCGCTGGGGGCGACGCCGACGCCGGCGTGGGCTCAATATGGGCAGGGCGCGCCCGAAATAACGAGCGTGAGCCCTTCCGCGGGGCGTGTCGCTGGTGGCGAGACGGTCACCATTACAGGCGTCAACCTTCGTCCGATACCCGGCCCCGGGATCACCGTAAGATTCGGCGGAACGCAGGTCATGACGTTGCGGGAAGATCCAACGTTCATTGAGGTTCGGACGCCGCCGGGCGTCGCTGGGACGACAGTGGACGTTGTAGTGACCACCTCATATGGATCCACCCCGGTCACCGCCGCCAGCAAGTTTTCCTATGCCGCAGCGCCGGTCATCACCTCGGTCAACCCGGGCTACGGCCTGCATTCTGAGACGCGTCAGGTCGTCCTGACCGGACAGAACTTCACGGGCGCGAGAGGCGTCAGCTTCGCCGGCTGGGGCGTGCCGTTCACCGTCGACAGCGACGGCCAGATTACGCTGACGACCCGTCCGGTGGCCCAGGGGGTGAGCGCCGACATCATCGTCACCGGCGCAAGTGGAGAGACCGCTCGGACGATCTATCGGGCGACGGGGCCCGCCAAGGTCACCACCGCCACGATCTATCGTGGGCCCGCGGGGTCTGAGATCACCTACACCGGCGTCGGCTTCACCGGGATGACGTCCGTCACCATCGGCGGTGTGGCAGCCAGCTTCAGCGTCACGAGCGATACGGAGCTGAAGGTCACAGTCCCAGGCGGTCTCGTTTCCGGCAGTCACCCGGTCGCGATGACGACCCCGATGGGGACCGCCACGGCGGCATCGTTCTACGTTCTCGGCGCTCCTATCGTCAGTTCGATCGGCTTCAACGAAAGCGCGCCTGAAGGCGGCAACATGCTGACGATCAACGGCGTCGGTTTTGCTCAGCCGCTGACCGTCAAGTTCGGCGAGGTCGCATCGCCGAACGCGATCTTCTATCGCGAAGACTTCATCGTCGCCGCAGTGCCACCCGGCGTCGGCCAACAGCAGGTGACCGTCACCACGCCGCACGGTGTTAGCGCGACCGGGCCTGCGACGGCCTTCACCTACGTGAGCGAGCCTCGCGTAAACAGCCTGGGACTGAGCCGCGGCCCATCCACGGGCGGCGATGAGATTGAGATCTACGGCTACAACCTTGGCGGCGCGACTGCGGTCCAGTTCGGTTCCGCCAGTGCGACCTTTGTCGTTGTGTCCAGCAGTCGGATCCTGGCTGTGACCCCCCGGGGACCGGAGTCGTCGACGTCGTCGTGACGACGCCTCTCGGTGTCACGGCGGCCAGCGCGAACAGCAAGTATAGCTACGAGCAACTGCCTGCCATCCGTTCAGCAAGCCCCACTTCCGGCCCGGAAGAAGGCGGCACCGTCGTGCGTCTCACGGGCGGCAACTTCACTGGCGTGAACCGGGTGCTGTTCGGGGCTAAGCCGGCCGCCAGCTTCACGGTCGAGAGCGACACTCAGATCACCGCCACCTCGCCCTCCGGGACGGGCACTGTCGATATCGTCGTGCGCAACACGCATGGCCAGAACACGAGCCCGTGGTCCGCGACCTTCGTCTACCTGCCGAAACCGGTCGTGTCGGGCCTCAGTCAGAGCAGCGGCCCTGCCGGAACGGTGCTGACTATTTCGGGCGGCAACTTCGGCAACGCTCCGGTCGTCAAATTCGGCGGCGTTCAGGCTGCGGTGATCGGCAACACCTATCCCTGGGCCTTGACCGTTCGTGTTCCCAACGGCTCCGGTCAGGTTCACGTGACCGTCCAGGGGCCCGGTGGCGTAAGCGCAACCTCGGCGGCGTCGCTGTTCACCTATGACGGCGGGCCGGTCATCAACAATCTGGCTCCAGCCAAGGGCAGCGTCCTTGGCGGCACCACTGTCCAGGTCAATGGCTTGGCCTTCACAGGCGCGACGGCGGTGACGTTCGGTGGCGTGCCTGCGACCTCGTTCACCGTCGATAGCGGCGGCCGGATCACGGCGGTCGCTCCGGCGGGAGCGGCCGGAGATGTGGATGTCGTGGTGACCACGCCGAGCGGATCCAGCGCCGGCAAGGCTTTCACCTACGTGGGACTTCCGACGATCTCGTCGATCCAACCCAACGGATCGGAGTTGCGCATCAACGGCAGCGCGCTCGCGGACACCACGAGTGTGACATTCGGCGGCGCGCCCGCGGTCGTTCGCGTCAGCGACGCCTACAACATCTATCTGACGCCTCCCGCCGGCGTTCCTGGGCAGTCCGTGGACGTCGTCATCACGACGATCATGGGGACCAGCACGCCCGACGCCCGTTCGCGTTACACCTATCCCGGGCTCCCGGTGGTCACCTCCGTTTCGCCGCATGTCGCGCTTTCTGGGGCGAGCGTGACGATCGCGGGCGCCTATCTTGCCGACGTGACCGCCGTGCGGTTCGGCGCGCTGGATGCGGCGATCGTTTCCCGGACGGCGACTTCCCTCACCATCACCGCTCCCGCCGGCGTGACGGGCGAGACGGTTGATGTTCAGGTCACCAACGGTGCAGGCCAGAGCGCGATCACCTCCGGTTCTCGGTTCACCTACGCCGGCGTTCCCACGGTGACGGCGATCTCTCCGGCGACCGGGCCGGCCGCCGGCGGAACCCCGATCACGATCGATGGGACGGGATTCTCCAGCAACGCGAAAGTCGCCTTCACGGACCATTTGACGGCCTATGCGACGAACGTCGTCGTAGTCAGCCCTACCCGGATCACGGCAGTCTCGCCGGCCGGGCGGGGGCGCGTCAACGTTCGCGTCATCACCCACGACGACACGAGCGCCGGGGGCACGAGCGCGATCAGCTCGGCGAGCGTCTTCAACTACGTCGGCGGTTCGCTTGTCGAGTCCGTCAACCCCGGCAGCGGGCCGGCGACTGGCGGCACGACAGTTCGCATCAACGGCAGGGACTTCCTGCCGGAATCAACTGTTACGTTCGGCGACAAGCCTGCCGCGAGTGTGACCTATGTGAGCCCAACTCTGCTTGAGGCGGTCTCGCCTCCGGGCAGCAACGGTAGTGTGAGCGTCTACGTCAACACCAACGGCTATACCGGCCCCACCATAGGAACCTTCACCTACCAAGGCGGCGCGCCGACGCTGACCAATGTGAGCCCGCCGCGAGGTGCCGTCGCCGGCGACACCTATGTCAACCTGTCTGGCTTCGGCTTCAGCGCGGTGACGCAGGTTCTGTTCGGCGATGTGAGCGTCCCGTTCAGGTCTGTCCACGATACCTTGATTTTGCTCAACAGCCCTCCGGGCCGTCAGGGCGACGTCGTGGAGGTCAAGGTCGTCAGCGCAAATGGGGCTAGCGCACCGGGAGCCGGAACGCGGTTCGCCTTTGGCGAGCCGCCTGCGATTTCCTCCTTCACCCCGGCGTTCAGCTATCCGGAAGGCGGCGCGAAGATCACCATTACCGGCGCGAACTTCACCGGTGCGACTGGCGTAAAGTTCGGGGATACGCCGGCGACCTCATTCACGGTGTTAAGCGACACTCAGATTACCGCGGTTGCGCCCGCTGGGACGGTGAATGACGGCACGAAGCTCCGATACCTGACGGTCGAGTCTCCCACTGGGTCCGGACGGTCGCAGTTCTGGTTCAACTACCTGGATCCGATCACCATCGAGACCAAAACGGTGGCGGCAGGCGTCGCCGGACGTCCCTATCGTCAGGACATCAAGCTCTCGCCGCCGCTGGGGTCGACCAATCAGATCCTGAACGGCGTCCTTCCGGCCGGGCTGTCGATAAACGGCAACGGCGCCCCGATCCGTATCGAAGGCACGCCAAAGGAAGCGGGTGTCTTCTCGTTCACTGTGAAGTCGACCGTCGACTATGGGCGTGTGGCGACGCAGGACTACACCCTTGAGATCGCCAAGCCGACGCTTGCCCTGGCTCTTGCGACGTTGTCCGATGTTGTTCAAGGGGTGGCCTATAGTCAGACCCTGATCGCCACCGGAGGCGTCGCGCCCTACAGCTTCGCGGTGACGGCTGGAGCGCTGCCGGACGGCCTGAGCCTGGACGCCCGCACGGGCGTGCTCTCCGGCACGCCTGCTAGCTTTGGCCCCTACAGCTTCACCGTTACGGCGTCAGATTCGACTGGAGGGACTGGTCCCGCTTCTATCCAGCGCCTCTACGAAGGCGTCGTGGAGGGCATCCGTCCGGTCGCAGCAGATCGTGTGGAGACGGCCGACTACGATCAACCGACGGCGATGGACATGACCTTCTCGGTCAGCGGCCAGACGCCGACCGGGGTCGAGATCGTGACCCAGTCTGCGCACGGCGTGGCTAGTGTCAGCGGAATGGTGATCACCTATACGCCGACCAAGGGCTACGTGGGCGCCGACACCTTCACCTACACGGCGAGCGGCGGCGGCAAGCTCTCGAACGTCGCCACGGTTTCGGTGCGGGTCAATGCGCCGGATCTTAGGATCATCCCGGTCCTTCCGAACGAGATGAGGCAGGCAGTTCCCTACGCCGGAGTCCTGACCGTAACGGGCGGGGCTGCTCCCTACACCTTCTCGGTGATGTCGGGCGCGCTGCCGACGGGCCTGACTCTCTCGCCTGATGGGGCCATCACCGGCGTCCCGACGGCGTCTGGGTCGTTCTCCTTCACCGTCAAGGCCGTCGACGCCAGCACCGGCCTCGGCGCGTGGACTCAGGCTTCCTACTCGTTCACCGTCGGCGTTCCGCCGGCCCCGGTGGCGGAGCCGAAGGAGGTCACCGTCGACATCAAGCCGACGCCCAACGGCGGCGGCTCGGCCGAGATCGACCTGTCCACGTCGGTGCAGTACGCCTCGGGCATCCAGATCACCCGCCAGCCCTCGCACGGGACCCTGACCGTCGACGGCTTCAAGGTGACCTACACGCCGACCCCGGGCTACTTCGGCCAGGACAGCTTCGACTATGTGGCGGTCCCGATCGCCAACAACCCGAGGGCGCGTACGGCTCGTGCAGCGGCGGCCGGCGCCACGGTGACCCTGACCATTCCGGCGCCGACCCTGGTCTTCGGCCAGACGACGCTGCCGAACGGCGAGGAGAAGGTCGCCTACAGCCAGACGCTGACCGCGTCGGGCGGAACGGCGCCCTATCGGTTCGTGGTCACCACCGGCGCCCTGCCGGCGGGGCTGACCCTGTCGCCGGCCGGGGTGCTCTCGGGCGTCCCGACGGTGGGCGGAAGCTTCGGCTTCACGGTCACCGCCACCGACTCCTCGACAGGGACCGGGCCGTTCTCGGTCGCCCAGGCCTTCACCCTGTCGCTGAAGGCCGCCGTGCCGCAGCTCGCCGCGCCCATCGAGGCGTCGACGATCCAGGGCCGGGAGGTCGTCGTCGACCTGACCGCGGGCGCCCGCGGCGGGCCCTTCACCGCCGCCGCCGTCGTCAGCGTGACGCCGGCCGGGGCGGGCGAGGCGAAGATCGTCGAGACCGGAACGGCCGCCGCGCGCGGCTACTCGCTGGCGTTCAAGTCCAGCGGGACCTTCTCCGGTTCGGCGACGGTGATCTACACCCTGAGCAACGCTTCCGGCGTCTCCGCGCCGGGCGTGGTCACGGTCAAGGTCGAGGCTCGCCCTGACCCGAGCCAGGATCCCGACGTGCGCGGCATCGTGACGGCCCAGGCCGACGCTGCGCTGCGGATGGCGGAAACCCAGATCGGCAACTTTGGTCGCCGGATGGAGAGCCTCCACTCGGGCGGATCGCGCCGCTTCCAGCAAGGGATCACCCTCGGCTTCGGCTTCGCCGACGGCGGGCTGGTCGATCCCTGGACGCAGCGCGAGATCGACATGAACCGCCGCTTCGACTTCAGCCCGCAGGCGATGGCCGATATAGCCGCAGCCGATCCGACCAAGGGCCTGGCGCATCCGCGCGGGCTGATGGCGGGCGGCGGAACTGGCGGCGGCGGCGCGTCCGGTTCGGGCGTGGCCGGCGAAGGCCAGGTCTCGATCTGGACCGGCGGTTCGATCCAGTTCGGGCGGCGCGACGCCAAGAACGGCGGACCGAAGTTCGACTTCACCACCGGCGGGCTCAGCCTGGGCGCCGATCTGCGGCTGAGCGAACGTCTGGCGATCGGCGTCGGCGGCGGCTTCGGCCAAAGCACGGCCGATGTCGGGTCCAGGGGCTCGAGCGTCGAGGCGTCGAACTACTTCGGCGTCCTGTACGCCAGCCTGCAGCCGGTCGACGGGGCCTTCATCGACGGCATGATCGGCTACGGCAAACTGGACTTCGACACGCGCCGCAAGGTGTCGGCCGGGGTCCTGACGCCGACCGACGTCTACGCCGTCGGCAGCCGCAGCGGCGACCAGCTGATCCTGTCCGTCTCGGCGGGCTGGGACTTCCGCCGCGGCGACCTGTTCATCTCGCCCTACGCCCGGGTTTCGTCGATCACCGGCACGCTCGACGCCTATGTCGAGCGGGGCGCCGGCGCCGGCAACCTGCGCTACGAAGACCAGGACCTCAGCTCGCTGAAGATCGCCCTGGGCGCCCGCGGCGAGCGGACGTTCAAGACCGATCTCGGCCTGCTGACCCCTCGGTTCCGCGTCGAGTACCAGCGCGAGCTGAAGGACTCCGAACTGGCCAAGCTGTCGTACGACGACTGGGTGGGCGGTCCGCTCTTCTCGGTGCTCGCCGATCCGTTCGAGCGCGATCAGTGGCTCATCGGCATCGGCGGCGAGCTGCGGCGCAACCGCTCGAAGTTCAGCCTCGACTACCAGGGCAACCTGTCCAGCGGGCGCGACTTCGTCAGCGAGCTGACCGGCCAGATCTCCTTCGAGTTCTAGCCGCTCGCAAATCCAGAGCAGACGGAGGGCCGTCCGGGAGCGATCCCGGGCGGCCCTTCCGCGTTCCGGATTGCGAATTCAGGAGATGGCGAGGAAACGCTTCAGCCAGCCGCCCACGCGGGCGTTGTCGTTGGGCTGGTCGAGCGTGGCGATCGCGGCGTCGGCGAAGGCTTCGTCGATGCGGGAGCCGCGGCGGCTTTCGATCAGGGCGCGGGCGTAATCGGGCGCGAACTCGGGGTGGGCCTGGATCGAGACGGCGTTGCGGTCGGGATAGGCCAGGACGCCGAAGGGGGTGAACGCGTTGCCGCCGACCACCACCGCGCCGAGGCCGATCTCCACGACCTGGTCCTGGTGTGAAACGGGCAGGCGGATCGGCGTGGCGGCGTCCATCCAGGGCTGGGCGGCGGCGATGTCATACTGGTGAAGACCGAGGCCCCAGCCCTTGGGCGATTTGACCACCCGGCCGCCGAAGGCCTCGGCCATGATCTGGTGGCCGAAGCAGACGCCGACGATCGGAGCGCCGCCAGAGGTGTCCTGCAGGAATCGTTTCAGCGCCGGGATCCAGGGATCGTCGTCATAGACCCCCGCGGCCGAGCCGGTGACCACCCAGCCCGCGCAAGCGTCCGGGGCGCTGGGAAGGTCTCCCGCCCTGACGTCGTAGACGCGGGGTCGGGCGCCTGGGCCGAGCAGGGCGGCGATCATGTCGCCGTAGCCCTCGTAGCGATCCGCCAGGCTGTCCGGCGGTCCGCCGGTTTCGAGAATGCCGATCATCATGCCCGCAACATCGGGCGTCGCCCGCAGGCCCGCAAGGCGGCCGACGGGATGCGGCGGGAATCGCACCGTTGGGCGCGATCCCCGCGCGGGCCTGCGGTCAGGTCGCCGGCACGACCTGCAGGCCGGCGATCTTGCCGTCCGAACCGATGGCCAGGATCCAGTTCAGGGAGACGCCGGCCTCGAAGGCGACGGTCCAGGTCCAGGGGTTCTCGCCCGTTCCGACGCGGGTCAGGGTCTTCACCGGGCCCAGCGCTTTGAGCTGTTCGGTCGCGCCGGCCTGCTCCTTCATCGCGGTGACCAGGCCCTCGGACATGCTGGCGTAGTCGGGCTTGCCGGCCTGGATATCGGCGATGGTCTTCTTCAGCAGGGCTTCGGCCTGCGCGGTCGTCGGCGCGGCGGCGGCCGGGGTTTGGGCGAAGGCCGGCGCAGCGGCGAGGGGGCTCAGCGCCAAGGCGGCGGCGAGCAGGACGGCAGGGCGAAACATCGGGAGGCTCCGTTGAGAAGGCGCGCGAGGTTCTCCGCTTCTCCTCGGTGCGGCAAATGAAAGCTTTGACAGGTTTCGGGGAAGGCTCACGTCGTCCCGTCGGGCGCTTCAACAGTCCACTTTCCGTAGAGCCTGAACCCAGCCGAGGCCGCCAGGGCCACGGACGCCTGATTGTCGAGCTGGCACCGGTACTGGGGCGACAAGCCGCTAGCAAGGGCGTGGCGCGCCATGGCGTGAACCAGCGCCCTGGCGTGGCCCTTGCCCCGGTCCGCCAGGAGGGTCAGGACGCCGAGGTCGGCCAACGTCGCGCCGCCTCTCCAGGGATACAGGCTGCCCACCGCAGCCAGCCGCCCGTTCTCGAAGGCGCCGAACGCCGCCCAGTCGTCGAGGGCGACGGATGCGTCCTCCAGGTCCCGCGCGGAAGCCGCCCCCTCAAAGACCGCGAAGAGGTCGGCATCGTCCGCCGTCAGTCGCCGGACCGACGCCGGGGCGGGCGTAGAGACGATTTCCACGAGGGCCTCTTCCGGAGCGTAGAAGATGTAGTCGGCCCCATGGAGGACCACGCCGTTTCGAACCAGCGCTTCCTGAAATCCCGCGAGCGTCCAGGAATCGGACTGACCGATCAGGTCCGCGACTTCGGGCGTCAGGATCGCGCGCGCCGGCCCGGTCGCAGGCAGGAGGATCATCACCCGGAAGGCGTCGTCGACATGATCCCTGATCGCGACGGCGAGGTTGTCGACGGACAAGCCCGGCGGCGTGGGACCCAGACGTTCGGTCCAATAGTCGTCGATCCGTCTCGAAAACACAGAGTTACTCCACGCCAGCCCGACCTCGGCGCCGTTTGTCGCGGATGACGCGGCCGCGGTCCAGGCCGCAGGCCACGGCCCGCAGCCGTCCGAGGCGGCGTGAAGAGGCTCTTGACGGCGTTCGCCGATCCTTTATTTAACTGATAGCGACATTAACTGAGTGCGACATTATGGGTGACGGCGACACGATCGGACCGATCTTCAGCGCGCTCGCCGATCCGACGCGGCGCGCGATCCTGGCCCAGCTTGCGGGCGGGGAGGCGACGGTCAACGAGCTGGCCGAGCCGCTGGAGATGACGCTGCCGAATGTTTCCAAGCACGTGAAGGTCCTGCTCGACGCCGGCCTGATCCTGCAGCGGAAGGACGCGCAGCGACGGCCCTGCCGCCTCAATCCGGAAGGGTTGAAGCAGGTCGAGGCCTGGTCGCGCCGGTACATCGACGAATGGGAGGAGTCCTTCCAGCGCCTGGACGCGCTCCTCGCCGAAATCTCTGTTCAAGCGGAAGGGAACTGACATGCGGAAGGCCGAACTGACCCTGGTGTCCGACACCGAGACCCGGATCCGCCGGACATTCGACGCCCCGGTCGAGGCCGTCTGGGCGGCCTGGACGAAGCCGGAGCTGGTCAAGCGCTGGTATGGGCTGCGGGCTCTGCGGATGACGGAATGCACGATCAACCTCGTGGTCGGCGGAACCTGGCGCTGGGTGCTCGCCGCGCCGGACGGGCAGCTGATCGCCTTCTCAGGGGTCTTCAAGGACATCCGGGCGCCGCACAGCCTCACGCGGACCGAACTGTTCGAAGCCATGCCTGGAACCGACTACGTCGTCACCCTGGACTTCGAGGCGGTCGACGGTCTCACCGTCCTGACGTCGCGCATGGTCTACCAGAACAAGGAGCACCGCGACGGCCACCTCCAGTCGGGCATGGAAGGCGGCATGAACGAGACCTACGAGCGGCTGGACGAGGTTCTGGCCGACACGGCCCAGCCGGCCGGAGGCGCGGTGTGATGAGCCTGTCGACCGATCTTGCGGCGGCCAGGCCCTCCCGCTGGACCCGGGCCGTCCTGGGGCTCAGCGCGCTCTTCGTCCTGGCCTTCGCCGCGACCCACGTCCTGCGCCCCGGGCTGGACCCGTCGTGGACGCCGATCAGCGAGCATGCGATCGGCGAACAGGGCGCGGTGATGACCATCGCCTTTCTGGCGCTGGCCGCCGCCTGCGGCGCCTTGTTCGTCGCCTGGCGGCGCGCCTTGAAGGGGTGGCAGGGCGTCGTGGCCCGGATCGGCCTTGTCCTCGGCTTCCTGGGTTTCGCCCTGGCCGCGATCTTTCCCGGAGACAGCGTCCTGGCCACGCCGCAGACCACGACCGTCGCCGGGATGGTGCACGGCGTCGGGGCGGTGCTTGCCGACGGCGTGCCGCTCGCGGCCCTCTTCGCCGCCTGGAGCATGACCCGCGCCGGGGGCGTTCAGGGCCGCCAAGCCGGCCTCATGTGGCTGGGCGCGGGGATCTCGGTGAGCGGCTTCGTCGCCGTGGTGGTGGTCATGGCGACCTTCATGCCGGCCAGCGGGCGATTGGGGCCTGAGGTCCCGATCGGTTGGGCGGGGCGCTACATGATGGCGACGCACGTGATCTGGCTGGTCATTGCGGCCTGGGTCCAGGCTCGCGTGGAGCGGGCCGGGGCGGCCGCCTGACCGCAGCGCCTCAGGCGGATCAGGCGCGCAGAGGCGGCGCGGACATCGCCAGGCGGGTCAGGTCGGCCTGGCGGTGGCACTCCGTCTTCGCCTGAACGGCCTTCAGACGCGTGCGGGCGGTGCTCAACTTGATGTCCAGCGCCGCCGCCGCCTCGGCAAGCGACTCGCCGTTGACCAGCAGCTCCGCGAGCCGCGCCTCCGCCGGAGCGAGTCCGAAGCGCCTGGCGATCCAGTCGATCGGCGCGCGATGCGGCCGGTCGGGATCAACCAGGATGACCAAGACCGCGCCGGGACCGCCGTCCGGGTCGGCGCCGTAGGGCAAGGGGGCGATCATCGCGTTCAGCGGCGAAGCGTTCACGCGGGGCAGGGCCAGTCCGTCCGCCTGCAGATGGTGCGCGCAGTTGAAGACCGCCTTGTCCAGTCGGGCGTTGACCGAGTCGACCAGGGACCGCAGCCGGCCGTCGCGCGCCAGCATGACGCCGTCGCGGGAGGCGACGATGTCCTCGGCGGCTTCGTTCATGGTCACCAGACGACCGTCGCCCGCCAGCACCACGGCGGCGTGGGCCCAGGTCTGGAACACGCCGAGCGCGGCGCGGGACTGCCGACGCTCGCGATCGAGCACGGTGTGCAGGCGGAAGGCGCGCGAGACATGCGGCGTCAGCAGGTCCAGGAGCTGCAGCTGCCGCGTGCGCCGCTCCGGGTCGTCGTCATGGTCGACCAGCGACAGCGCCACCATGCGCTGCGGGCTCCGCTCGATGATGACGCCGGCGGCGTAGCAACCCAGGCCGCGCGGCCGGATGAAGTCGTTGTAGTACTCGGTGGTCTCGAGCTCCTGCATCGAGATGACGTCTTCCGAGAGCCTGGCTCGACCGACCGAGAGTCGCTCCAGCCCACGAAGGACGTAGGGGCTGGTGCGCACATAGTGCTCGGCGTAGGCCTGCTGATATTCCAGAGGAAAGTTGCGGCAGAAGCTGAGCGCCGACGATGGCCGCCCGTCCTCGTGTCCGAACAGCGTGATCCGGGAACCGGGGAAGTGGTCCTCCAGCTTTTCGAGGAAGCCGTTCCATTGCTCGGGCTGCACGGCGGCTTCGGTCGCGAGGCCGACCAGTTCCACGAGCGACGATGTCGAAAGGCCTTCCGACGAAACCACGGCTTGCGCCTCCGCCCTGATGCTTCGCCCAGCCGTTCCGCGATCAGGATGATGCCTAGTTGCCGCGCGGCGGCTCGCAGAGCAATGTTCGCGCTGTCGCAAGTTATGATGACGCTGACTCGCGCGGGCTCTGCGAAACCTTGCCGGGCTTGGGTTTCACGGTGCGGAACAGGGATGTTTGACATGAGCGCCGAGGCGACGCCGCCGCTCACCGTCGCCTTGGTGGAGGACGACGCTGGCTTTCAGGAGGCCTTCCGCAGCGCGCTGACGGACGCGTCGGACCTCTCGATCTCGGGCGTCGCGGCCACGGTGGCCCAGGCGCGGCAGATGCTGTCCGGATCCCCCGCCGACGTGCTGGTGGTGGACCTGGGCCTGCCCGACGGCTCCGGCATCGACGTCATCCGCGAAGCCCACGCGCTCTGGCCGACCTGCGCGATCATGGTCTCGACCACCTTCGCCGACGAACGCAACGTCATCGCCTCGATCGAGGCTGGCGCGAGCGGCTATTTGCTCAAGGACAGCCCCCTGCCGACCATCGTCCAGGACATCCGCATCCTGCACGCCGGCGGCAGTCCGATCAGTCCGCGGATCGCCCGCCAGGTGCTGATGCGGTTCCGTCCCGACGAGCGGCCGGCCGAAGTCGCTGACAAATCGGCGATCCCCAACCTGTCCGACCGCGAGAAGGAGACGCTGCAGCTGATCACCCGCGGCTTTTCGTTCGACGAGATCGCCGAGTTGATGGGCGTGTCGCGGAACACGGTCCTGACCTTCGTGCGCCGCATCTACACCAAGCTTGAAGTGCGCTCGAAGACGGAGGCGGTGTTCGAAGCCCGCGCCCATGGCCTTCTCTAGGGGGGCGGCGCTTCTGCGGCGCTGGGGGGCGCTGGCGGTTCTCGTCCTGGCCGTCCTGGTCGTCATCGCCTTGGGCCTGCTGTTCCAGGCCCGTTCGGACGCCGAGCGGATCACGGCCGCGCGGCGGGTCGTCGTCGACACGGTCGGCTACCAGGCGCCGCCGCCCACAAGCGACCAGGTCCCGGCGGGCGGATCGGTCGTAGCGCTGCCGCACGCGTCGTCTCCCGCCTGGGTGCCGAGCGCCGATCCGTCGCCCGATCGAATCGCCACCCAGGTCACCTGGTACAGCCTGAAGGCCTCGCCTCCGCCCGACGACGGCGAGCAGCTCTATCTCTACATCCCGCGCTGGAAGTCGGACGGAACCCTGGCGATCTACGCCGACCGGCGGCTGGTCTATCAGTCGCACGCCAATCTGCAGTGGAACGGCTCGAACCAGCCGATCCTGATCGCTCTGCCGCGTACCACGATCTCACACCCGCCTCGGACCATCGACATCCGACTCCAGCACGTCCGCGGGATCGGCGGCGCCTTCTCCTCGGTCTGGTTCGGGACGCATGAGCAACTGGCGCCGCAGTACTATCTGCGCGAGTTCTTCCAGGTCCGCCTGCCGGCCCTGTCGGCGGCAGCCTTCCTGGCCACGGGGATCTTCGCCCTGTTCGTCTGGTTCAGCCGTCGGCGGGAGGCGATCTATCTGCTCTATTTCCTGATGTCGGCGGTCTGTTTCCTGCGGATGCTGCATACCTTCGTGGGGACGCATCCGCTGGCGGTGTCCGACGCCTGGTTCGGCTGGATCACGGTCAACTCGCTCTGCTGGATGCTGGTCGTGCTGCACCTCTTCTCGGCCCAGCTGCACCGCGCCCGCCAGCCGCGCCTCGCGCTGTTCGTCGTCCTGAACGCGGTGTTCTGGACCATCGCGACTCTGCCGGGCCTGCTGGATGCGACCCTGATTTCATCGCTGGTCTACATCAACATGCTGCTCCTGGGCCTGGTCCTGGGCGTCAACGGCGCCTGGCAATCGGCCCGGGCGGGGTCGAACTTCGCCATGCTGCTGTCGGCCTGGGGACTCGTGACCCTGGCGGCGGGCCTTTACGATTGGTCGCTGCAGCAGAACCGGGTGAACATCGAAAGCGTGTTCCTGACCAACTTCACCGGCGTCGGGTTCACCATCATCTTCTGGTACATCATGTTCCGCCTCTACGTGGAGGCGCTGGAGACGGCGCAGGGAGCCAAGGCGGATCTGGCCCTGCGGCTGGCCCAGCGCGAGGCGGAGCTGACCGCCAGTCATGCTCGCCTGCGCGAGGTCGAAAACCGAGAGCTCCTGAACCAGGAGCGTCAGCGCCTGATGCAGGACATGCACGACGGACTGGGGTCGACGCTCGTCGGCGCCCTTCGCGCGCTGGAGAGCGGCGGCGCTCCCGCCGATCTCGATCTGGTCGGCATGCTGCGGGGCTGCATCGACGACTTGAAGCTGACCATCGACTCCATGGAGCCGGTCGAGACCGACCTGCTGCTGCTGCTGGCCACGCTGCGCTTCCGTCTGCAGCCGCGCCTGGAGGCCAGCGGCGTGAAGCTGTCCTGGAACGCCGGGGAGGTGCCGCCGCTCGAATGGCTGGACCATCGCCACGCGCTGCACATCCTGAGGATCCTGCAGGAGGCCTTCGCCAACATCCTCAAGCACGCCGAGGCGAGCGAAGTCGCGGTTTCGGTGAGCGCGCGGGACGGGCGGGTCGAGATCCGGGTGCGCGACGATGGCCGGGGCTTCGATCGCGGGCGTCCGTCGACCGGGCGCGGTCTGGTCAACCAACAACGCCGCGCGGAGGCCATCGGCGGGACCGTCGCCTGGGAGTCCGTCGACCGCGGAACCTGCCTGCTGCTGGTCCTGCCGGTGGGAAAGACGGGTTAGGGGCGACCCGCCCCCGCGCCTTGCGGGCGAGGGCGGACGCGCCGCGGACGGCTATCGGTCGGTCGTGACCGGGGGCTGGGCTTCGGGCTTCGCGGCGGGTTTGGCGCCCTTGTCGGCCATGCTGGGCGGCATTCCGAAACTGTCCGCGAAGAATCCGGCGACGCCGCCCTCGGTCCCATAGGCGTCGCAGGCGTCGTCGGTCTTCTTCCCGAACGTGGGGAGCTTCACGGGAGAGCCTTTGAACGGCGACTCGCCCCTCGTCATGAGGTCGCCGAAGTTCTCGCCGAAGGCCGCCGCAAGCTGATAGGCGTCGCCGATCTCGGATACGCTGGACGAGTCCCCGATCGACACCATCTGGGCGCCGCGCGACCAGATCATCGCCGCCTGCTGATTGCCTTCCGCGTCCAGGGCCTCGGCCTCGACCGTCAGGCTGCCCAGGCCGATGGGGATGCGGGGCGTCACGATCGGGATCGGGCTGACGAAGCCCACGACCATCGAGCCGGCGGCGGCGACTTTGTTGGTGGCGTCGAGACGGGTGATCGTGGCCTGGATGCTGAGATCGGCCGGGCTGGCGACGTCAACGATGTCGAACCGCGTGCTCAAGGTCTTGCACAGCGCACGATCGACGCGATTGGCCACCAGAGCGCGGTTCTCCTCGGTCAGGCCGGCTCCGACGCCGTCGCCGAACCGCGTGGCGGAGATCCGGACGGTCTTGGCGGCGAGGACCTCCTCCTTGTCGACGCGGATCTGGGAGTTCGTCGAGGCGCGGTTGGAGGGGGTCAGGCCGGAGTAGGAACTCAACGAGCCGCTGCGGGTCATGGGCGATGAGGCGCAGGCCGCCAGCAGGGCCAGGGGAATGAAGGCGCAGGTCCGGACCGCAAGTGTTCGTCCGGCCGCAAGGTCGAAGGTCGCAGGGGGGCTCATCCATTGCTCTCCAGATGATGAGGATCATTGTCTCGGACCCCCGGCGTCCGCGAACCTCTCAGGTTGCGTTGCTCCCGGTTTCGCGCGGGCGTCCTGCGACCCTCCTGTCCACCAGAGAATGGCAAACCCGTGGCATGCGAGGCGCCGACCGGCGCAGCGTCATGCGGCGGCCGTGGCGTCCGTATCCATGAGGCCCAGGCCGTGCTGGCGTTCAGCGCCGGCGGCGGGCGTTCTGAGCAGCAGGATTAAATTACCGACATGAACCGTCCGAGCCGGTCAGCCGGCTGGTTTCGCCAGCTTGCGGGTCGGCGGCGCGCCGCCTTCGAAGGCCGGGGCGACCAGGGCGGTTGCGGTCGCGACCAGGCGGTCGACCGCCTGGGGAAGCTCTTCGCCGGCGTAGGCCCAGTAGAGCCAGGCGGCGGAGTTCAGGAAGTAGGCGTACAGCGCCAGGTCGAACAGCGCGTTGTCGGGCCAGGGCGAGCCGAGCGCCTTGAACTGCTGGGCGATCCCGGCGGCTTGCGCCGACTGGTGGCGTCGGGTGACCGCCTCCAGGCTGGGGAAGTGGTCCATCGCCTCGTTCAGCGCCAGGCCGTAGCCGATCTCGGCTTCCTTGGCCTTGATCGCTCGCAGCCAGCCGCCGATGTCCGCGCGCCAGTCGCCGGTGGCGATGATGGGGGTCTCCACGATGGCCCGGATTTCACCGAGCTTCGTCTCGTAGAGCGCCAGGATCAGGGACTCCTTGTTCGGAAAGAAGTGGTACAGCGCTCCGACCGAGACCCCGGCCTCCTTGGCGATCGCCGGCGTGGTCAGGGCCGACGGCCCGTCGCGAACGAGGACGCGCTGCGTCGCGGAGAGCAGATCGTCGATGCTCTGCCGCCCGCGCGCCTGAACCGGCGCCTTTCGCTGCGACAGCGCCCCGGTCCTCGTCGTGCCTGACTTCGCCAACCCGCCGATCTCCTCGTTCCTGACCTGATGTCGCGGGCCTGGAGCCCGCGGTCAATCCCGGCTTGCACAAAAACCGAAACAGAATAATGTTTCGGTTATAACCATAAAAGGGGGAGTGACATGAAGAGCTTCAGCGGCAGAGCTTTGCTCGCGTCGACGGCGCTGTGCGGCGCGCTCGGCGTCGCTGCGCCGGCGGTCGCGCAGGATGACGGGGCGGCGAGCGTCGAGGAGGTCATCGTCACGGCCCAGCGGCGCGAGCAGCGGCTTCTGGACGTGCCGGCCTCGGTCGCCGCGGTCGGCGCCGACGCCATCAAGGATCTGAACATCCAGCAGGTGTCCGAGCTGAGCAGCCACGTGCCGAACCTGGCGATCGACTCCTCGACCTCGCTGAACTCGGCCGTCTACATCCGGGGCGTGGGGGCCAACAGCCGCAACATCGGCTTCGACACCCGCGTCGGCGTCTACATGGACGGCGTCTACCTGGGCCAGTCGCCGGCCCTGAACCAGGAACTGGTCGACCTGGAGCGGGTCGAGGTTCTGCGCGGGCCGCAGGGCGCGCTGTTCGGCAAGAACACTGTCGCCGGCGCGATCAACCTGATCTCGCGCCGCCCGTCCTTCGATCGCGAGGGCTATGTCGGCCTGCGGCTCGGCAACCATGAGGAAATCCAGGCGACGGCCCGCTACAACCTGCCGCTCTCCGATACGCTGGCGGCCAAGCTGTCGGTCAACCGGGCCCAGCGCGACGGTTTCACCAAGAACCTCTACGACGGAAGCACGGTCGGCAATCGCGACGTCTGGTCCTGGCG
This sequence comes from Caulobacter mirabilis, assembly GCF_002749615.1. Lineage (GTDB taxonomy): Bacteria > Pseudomonadota > Alphaproteobacteria > Caulobacterales > Caulobacteraceae > Caulobacter > Caulobacter mirabilis. Next base: position 3,217,793 of record NZ_CP024201.1, on the reverse strand, counting down.
GGCGCAGCTGCGCTGGGAGGCGACGGAGGCTCTCTCCGTCAACATCTCGGCCGACGGTCTGGTCGCGCGCGAGGCGGGCGAGTACGGCAACGCCTTCACCAACACGTTCGGGACGGCGCTCACGCCCGGCTATCTCCAGCCGCGGACGGTGAACCTCGACCATCAGAACCGCGACGAGCGCGACGTCTACGGGGCGGCCGTCGAGATCGCCTACCGCTTGGCGAGCGGCCCGACGTTCAAGTCGATCACGGCGTGGCGCTCAACCGACTTCTTCAGCACCAACGATCTCGACTACTCGCCGCTCGACCTGCTGTCAGTCGACTTCGACGACAGCTACGACCAGTACACCCAGGAGTTCCAGCTGGTCTCGGGCGGAGACGGCCCGCTCGGCTATGTCGCCGGCCTCTATCTGTACCAGCAGGACAGCGAGACGAAGCGCACCGGGCGGGTCGGCTCGTTGGGGCCGGCCCTCGGCGTGGCGCCGGGCACGACCCTGCCGACCGCGGGCGACCTCCGGACCCGCAACATCGCCCTCTACGGCAACGCCGAGTACGAGATCACCGAGAAGCTGACGCTGGGCGCCGGCTTCCGCTGGTCCTGGGAGGAGAAGGTCGTCGACTACATGATCAACGGTGCCGGCCTGCCGGCGCTGGGTCTGGCGACCGGCCGGTTCTCGGACTCGCGGGTCGACCGCGACTTCTCGCCGACGGTGACCGCGACCTACGCCTTCCAGCCGCGTCTGACGGGCTTCCTGCGCTACGCCAAGGGCTACAAGAGCGGCGGCTACAACCTCGACTTCGTCAGCAAGACGATCTTCCCGGGTAACCTGGAGTTCGAGAAGGAGACCGCGTCGTCCTTCGAGGGCGGCCTGAAGGGCGAGCTGTTCGAGCGGCGTCTGAGCTTCAGCGTCACCGCCTTCCAGACCACCTTCGAGAACTACCAGGTCGACCAGTTCCAGCAGCTCGCCGGCGGCGGCGTGGCCATCGTGATCGGCAACGCCTCGGAGGTCCGCAGCCGCGGCGTGGAGCTGGAGGGCGTGTTCCGCCCGGGCGGCGGCCTGTCGATCGACGCCAGCCTGGGCCTCCAGGACGTCGAGTTCACCTCGTTCCCCGGCGGCGGCTCGGGCGGCGCCGACGCCAGCGGCAAGCGCGTGCCGGGCGCCGCCAAGGTGCAGGCCGCGCTCGGCGTCACCTACGTCCGGCCGATCGGCGACGACTTCGAGCTGCTGCTGCACGCCGACTACAGCTATCGCGGGTCCTACTATTCCGACATCGACAACCTCGAGACGGTCGTCGTCGGCGGCGTCACCGTGCCCTTCGACAAGATTCCGGAGCAGGGCTACGTCAACGGCCGCATCGCCCTGTCCCGCGACGCCCAGGGCTGGGAGGTCGCGCTCTGGGGGCGCAACCTGTTCGACGAGGACAACGTCCAGATCTACGGCGGCGACATCTTCGGAACCCGCACCCGCCGCTTCACCGCGCCACGCACCTGGGGCGTGGAACTCAGCGCCCGCTTCTAGGAGATCATCAACATGAAGGCGCACGCCTTGACCCTGGCGCGGGCGGTCACGCTCGCCGCCGCCCTGGGCCTCGCCGCTCCCGCCATCGCGGGGCAGCCCTCAGCCGCACGGTCGGTCCTGTCGCCGCCGGACATGCAGCTGACCGCGGCCGAACGAGAAGAGCTGACGCTCGGTCAGCGGCCGGAGAGCTGGTTCGCCGCACAGCTGAAGGGGCCGCGCGAGGTCGTCGACGGGCAGCGGCTGAACGCCAAGCTCCAGTTCCTCATGGAGCGGACGCGCAAGGCCGGCCCGCCGGAAACGCGAGACGCCGTCCTCGCCGAGTTCGACACGCCCGAGAAGCGGGCCAAGATCCGCGCTTCGGTCGACCGGCGCTGGGCGATGCGGACCCAGGTCACGCAGGAGATGGCCGCGGTCGAGGATCGCAACATCCCAGGCCGCGACGGCCCCATTCCGGTGCGGATCTACCGACCGGTCGGCGCTGAAGGCCCGCTGCCGGTGCTGGTCTACTACCATGGCGGCGGTTTCGTCTTCGCCAGCGTCAAGGCGATCGACCGCGTCGTACGCCTGATCGCGAACGAGGCGAAGGTCATCGTGGTCTCGGTGGACTACCGGCTGGCCCCGGAGCATCCGTACCCGGCCGCGCACAACGACGCCGAGGACGCCTTCGGCTGGGCGGCCGCGAACGCCGCGTCCTTCGGCGGCGATCCGGTTCGGATGGCTGTCGGGGGCGACAGCGCGGGCGGCAACCTCGCCCTCTCGACCTCGTTGCGCGCGGCGAAGGGCGAGGGACCCAAGCCGCTCTATCAGCTGCTCTACTACCCGGCGGTCAGCCTGGGGCAGGACGAGGCGTCCTACGACCTGTTCGACGAGGGCTACAGCCTGGATCGCGGGTTCATGGAGGCAGTGACGCAGCTGACCTTCCCCAAGCCGGTCGATCGGGTCGCCAAGGATGCGGAGATCCTGTCCAACGCCTCGCTCGCCGGGATGCCGGCCACGATCGTGGTCACGGCCGGGTTCGATCCTCTGCGGGACCAGGGGCGTCGTCTGGCCCGCCGGCTCCAGGCCGACGGCGTCAGCGCCATCTACCTGAACTACGACTCCCTGACCCACAGCTTCCTGAACTGGTCGGGCGTGGTCGAGGAGGCCGAGACGGCGGCGCGCGAGACGGCGGCGGTGCTGGGGCGGGGACTCCGGAGCCGACCCGGCGAGCTGGCTCTGCGGCCCAGGCCGTAACGCCGCGAGGGGAGGCGACGGATGGCCGGCGGGACCTTCGACAACTGGACCGAGGCGGACGCGATCGACCTCGTCCGGGAATACCCGATGGCCTGGCTGGTCTCCGGCGGCGAGGCGTTCGCCGCCACCCCGCTGCCGCTGCTTCCGGACCTTGACGGCGACGGTCGGCTCGTCGGGTTGACCGGGCATATGGCGCGGGCCAATCCCCATGTGGCGCGGCTGCGCGAGCGGCCACGGGCGTACGTCCTTTTCCAGGGCTCGCATGGCTACATCTCGCCGTCTTGGTTCCGGGATCGCAGCCGCGCGCCGACCTGGAACTATGCGATTCTGAAGATCGAGGCCGACATCGTCTTTGATCCGGCGGGCGTTGATGAGGCTCTGCAGCGGCTTGTCGAGACCATGGAGAAGGACCGCCCGCGGCCCTGGTCGGCGGACGAGATGGGGCCACGCTATGAACGTCTGCGCCGCGGCGTCGTCGCCTTTCAGGCGCGCATCGTATCGCTGGCTGGACGCTTCAAGCTCGGGCAGGACGAGCCCGACGAGGTGTACGAGGACATCATGGCCGAGGTGGGCGGCTCCGACCTGGGCGGATGGATGAGCCGGCTCGGGCGGCTCTAGGAATCCCTCGTTTCTGCGATAGGTGTCGTTCGGGCGCCGCCAATGCTCAGGGGAGCGCGAACGCCTCCAGCGCGCGCAGCGAAGGAATGCGCACGCAGCCATAGCGGCATTCGACGAGGCCGCGGCCCGCCAGAGCGCGCAGCAGGCGCGCCACCCGCTGACGCCCGCCGAGGCCCATGGCCGCCAGCCGCTCCTGGGTGAGGGGCAGCTCGACCGGGCCGTCGCCTTGGCTTGCGCGATCACGGGCCGAAACCGCCAGCAGATAGGCCAGTCGGCCCTCGGGCCGGTGCAGCGAGGCGGCCAGGTTTCCGCCGATCAGATCGCGCATCCGCACGCCGATCCGCTCGATCACCCGCGGGTAAAGCGTCGGATACGCCGCCGCCAGCGCCCGCACCGCCGTGGCCGGAAAGGCCAGCAGCCGGGTGTCCGGCCGGGTCCAGAGGTCGTGCGGCAGCGGCGCGTCGTGGAAACAGGCAAGCCAGGTGGCCCAGCCGCCCTCGACGATGGGGGCGAGCCGGGCCGAGCGGTCGGCTTGCGAGAAGAGCCCGATTTCGACCCCGCCTTCCGGTGCTGACGCTGGCCGACGGCCGCCGGCTGACCGGCGAGGCGGCGTGCGCGGCGATGAACACTACCCAGACGCCGACGCTGTCGGCGGCCGCCGTCGCCATTCCGCTCGACGTCTTCAACGCCATGGCCCGCCAGCCGGGCCGACCGGCCTATCACCCGGCCACCAGCCCGCCGACCTGGTACGTGCAGTACGACCGCAAGGCGCTGCTCGGCATCTATACCGGCGAACCGCCGGCGGGCGCGCGCAAGAGCGAGGGCGGCTTCTTTCCGAACCCCGACAACAACTACATCCGCACCATCGTAAATCGCGGCTATGGCCGGTTGCTGATGCTGCGCGGCAAGATGCCGACCACCGCGCGTACGCTCGGCGGCGAGCCGCTGATGGGGCGTGGGCAACTGCGCTACTGGTCGATCTGCTCCAACCAGGGCTTCGCCAACACCCGGGCCACGGCCTGTCTCTTCGATGAAGAGGTCCCGCTGGACAAGGACGGCTACTACACCATCGCCATCAGTCGCGAGGCCGACCGCCCGCGCAACGCCGTGGCCGGTTGCGGCGTCGCCTGGCTGAAGCTGGCCGACGACGGCGACGGGGCGGGCGATCCCGACGCCGGCGTGATCCAGATCCGCAACATGCTCGCCGACCCGGCCTTCGGCCGATCGATCCAGGCGGTCAGGCAGCTCGGGACCGAAAAGGCGGTGATGGGCGACTATCTCCCGCAGGCCCGGTACCTGATGACCAACGCCTTCGAGAGCCTGGTCGCCCGTCCGCTGAAGGACTGAGGCCTGACGGTCGCGCAGTCGCAGGAATTGGTCGCGCCGCCGCCGCCCGCCGCCCCCTGGAATCGACCTTGTCCCGTTGGCTTGCTCCACGCCAGCAGGACAAGGTCCAGGCGCGCGGCGCGCGACCGGGCGGAACGAAAAGCCGCGAAAAGCGTCGTCGAACGTCGTAGAACCCCGTGCGTACCCGCGACCTGATCTGTTGAACCTGCGAAGAATGCCGAACTATCAAGCCCATAGACTGTCCGTCGCCCCCATGATGGACTGGATTCATTGGGCAGACAGTCCAATGAATTAAGTGACTTAGAGGTGCAGTGTTTCGTGCAACCGGATTGGACCGACTGGACGCGCGCAAAGCGCGAACAGGTGGACCTGAAGGCGGATCCGAAGATGCTCGAAGGTAGGGCCCGCGCCGCCGTCGGCGCTCTGACTTCGGATGATACAAAACCTCGGATGACACACGACAACATCCGAGGAGATGTATCATCGAGCCAAGGACCGCAGCCGTGCGCGGATACCTACGTGATCAGGTCAAGGATTTGCGCTTCGAGCAGGCGGTTGTCGCTTGTGAAACTGTGAACCATCGCCTCCAGGAAGGCTTCGGGGTCCAGCTTGTCGAAGTCGATAGGGTGCCCGGCTTGGGCGGCGAGCAGTGCGAAGAAGGCGTTCTGGGTGCGGCCATTGCCTTCGCGAAAAGCGTGGATGGCGTTCAGTTCGGACAGAAAGTACGCGCCCCCTGCCGCGAACTCCTCCGGCGTAAGCGCGCGCAAGTAGTGGTAGTCCTTCAGCCAGCGAAAGACCCGGTCGAGCTCGCCGAGAATGTTCTCGGGATAGCAGAACCAGTTGCCTTCCTTACCGGTGCGCACCGTCCGCACCTTGCCAGCCCAGACATAGACGTCCTGGAAGAGATGGCGGTGGGTCGCGAGGTAGTGGCTCCTACTCAGCCGGCCCTCGGGAAAAGGCTCTTCCGAGCGCTGAGTGACGGACACCGTCTCGAACTCAGTCAGATCGGCCTGGTCGGTTAGGCCGAGTCTGTTCCTGAGGATCAGAGTCCGAGGGTCGACATAGCGGTCATCGCCCGCATCGTAGCCTTCGAACGTCAGGACTTCGCCTTCCGAAAGGCGCCACTGATCGCCGACCGCCGTGCGTCAGGGCTCGCGCCAGCCCGATCGAGCTTGGCGAAGATCTGCCGAGCTTTGGTGGAGAGCGTCAGGCCTTCGACGGCGTTCAGCTTCTCCATCGCCGAGCTGCCAAGCGTGAAGCGCTTCTTCACATGTCCGTTCGCAGCCTGAATGGTCAACTCGCCACCGGCCTTGCGCACAGCAGCCTGCGCGGCGGCGACGGCTTCACCCTGAGTGGAGAAGAACTTCGCCGCGCCGTTATCCTGGCGAACGGCCCATCCCCCGGTGGGGGCAGGAGCTACCTGGTACTTTGCCGAAGAGTGCTTCATGAGCGAATCCATAGCATTTGCCGGACAGGAGCGCACCGAAAGTCAGACATTCGGCTCGGCGAGGAGCGGTGGTTCGGGTTTGACCCGTAGCAGCATTGGGGGGCTGCTCGCAGCATGCCGAGTTTAGGTGCTCAACTTCGCGTCGATCGAGTTTCGAACCGCGGACGCTTGCTGACTTTCGCTCCTTAGCCCCTTGGTCGAAAATTACGTCAGAAAATCGGACATGATGTTATCGTTTGTGTCGGAAAACTGGACAGGTGAGTCGCCATGGCTGCGGCCGACGAATTCCCGGAAGCGAAGATCCGCGCCGCCCTTGCGGCGTGGTGGCACCAGGAGCAGCTGGACGCCGCTGAATTGGCGGCAGACGCGCCGCAGCCAAGGCGGCCGGTTTCGGTGCTGACGCCGATCATCGAAATCGACTCTCACCGAGCCACTATCGCGTTGCTGACCGCCGAGGACGCGGTCGGGTTCAAGATCCCACCGAGATTAGTGAAGATGGGCGGTTATACTTCCGTCGAGGAGATGACGGATCACCTCGTTTCCGAGTTGAAGAAGCTCTTCATCAAGAAACAGGAAGTGACTCATGCCTGACCGCACAGAACGCCAAGTGCTTGGCCAGCGCATTCGCGAGGCTCGCAATTACCTTGAAATGTCGCAGGAGGAGGTCGCGGCTGCGATCGGTGTCTCTCGGCAGGCGATGATTGCCATCGAGGCCGGCACCCGAGGGGTAGACGCCTTGGAATTGAAGCGGCTCGCGAAGACCCTGAACCGATCTGTTCAGTACCTGAGCGGAGAGGAAGAAGCCCCGCCGGCCGACGAGAAGGTAGCTATGCTCGCCCGGGCGGCGGAGGGGCTGACTGACAGCGATCTTAGCGAGCTGCAGCGGTTCGCCGCCTACCTGAAGGCGCGCAGTGACCGATGAACGGCAGCGTCCGCAATGCCCGACTCAATGGTGCCGCTGAGGCCCACCGCATCCACAGGATGATGGAGTCACGCGAGCGGCTGGAGGCGACGGACGGCCAAGTCGACGTCTTCGGCATCCTTGCCGAACTTGAGATTCTCGTCGTATTCAAGCCTTTGGACGGTCTCCTGGGGGCTTTCCTCAAGCAAGAGGCGCCAGGCGTCATCATCAGCACCAAGCGACCGTATTCCGTGCAACGGTTCACCGGGGCGCATGAGCTCGGTCACGCGGTTCTTAATCATGACCCTAGCCTTGACAGCCCAGGCGTGTTGCGGCGCGCCGCCATCGGGTATCTCCCGGCAGGCCGTGGAAATTTTCGCGCGCACCTACAGGAAATCGAAGCTGACGCCTTCGCCGGAGAGCTCCTCGCGCCGCGCTGGCTCCTGATCTACCACGCCAAGCGGCAGGGCTGGCAGGCAAGCCAGCTGTCGGACCCGGATGTCGCCTACCAAATGGCCCTTCGGTGCGGGTGCAGCTACGAGGCGACGCTTCGCAGCCTCGCCCGCAACTCTCTCATTAGTGACGTGCAGGTCGATGCAGCACTGGAGACAAAGCCAAAGGCGCTCAAGGCTCGGCTTCGCGGCGATGCGGAGTGGATCAATCCCTGGTCTGACGTATGGCGGCTCACGGACCGCGACCAAGGTCATCGGGTGCCTGCCGCCGGTGGTGACCTGCTCCGCGTCGGGCTCTTGCAGAAGTCGGCGGCGGGCTACCGCTGGACGGCCAGCGAGGTGGATCCAGGGCTGCTGCTTCTGACGGAGGACGTCCGCATCACCACGGCGACCGTGGGCGCTCCCTCGGAGAAGCTTTGGTACTACCGGGCAGGCTGCGAGGGGCTCGCCGTCGCGTCCTACGCGGAGCGCCGGTCGTGGGAGACGGCAGCGGTGGCGGCCGCTAGGTTTGAAGTGAACATCAGGCCGGTCGAGAAGGGCTTGTCTCGCGCCAATCGTGCACGGCTGGCGGCGGCGTAGATGGGGGTGGGCATCGACTTGAGGTCTCTGCTCGGACCCGCGCGCGATCAAGGACCGCGGCAGACCTGCCTGTCCTTCGCGGTCAGCGACGCTCACCGCGCCAGCCGCCGGCATGGTGTCGATTTCTCCGCCGAATGCCTGCACCTGCGCGCTTGCGCCGTCCTGGATCAGCCGCTGGAGGAGGCCGTTAGCCCCTTCGCGACCGCGAGGGTGCTGGAGAACTTTGGGCAAGTGGAGGAGGAGGCCTGGCCGTACGGTTCTTCCGCAGCATCAATGAACGATTCGCCTGCCTTCAAGGCACGCCAAGCGGCGTCCGGCTTTGCTCCTCTGCTTGTGAGGGATGCCCTCCAGAATGGCCAGCCGGTCGTCTCGACGCTGGCAATCGGTGGAGAGTTTTGGGGTGTGGAGGATCAGGCGGGTCTGCTTCGCGCCAGGGTGCTTCCGATAGAAGCGTGCCATGCCGTCGTCATCATCGCTGTCTGCGAAACCGACGAGGGGGCCGTTTACCTGCTTCGAAACTCGTGGGGTAAGGCTTGGGGGCAGGCCGGGCACGTTTGGGCTCACGCCGACTACATGCAGGAAGCGACCTTGGCCTGCCTGACTATTGAGGAACTGAACTGATGTCGAATGCGGCGACCCTTCCCGATGCGCCTGACGTATCGACGGCATGGCTACAGGCAAGCCGCTACCTCAAAGGACAGCCAGGGCGCGCCTGCTGGAACTTGGTCTACAGCGTGTCGAACCCAGCAGCGAAGACCGCTGGTGACGAGGCGCTGTACGCAGCCTTTGACGCATTTGCGGCAAACACCGGGATTGGGACCACCACCACAGTGGCCAACACGATCTTTCCGCTCGAGGTCTATCGGAAGTTCGGCCGCGGCGGCCTCTACGAACGCTACGACGCCGAAATCCTCCCCATGGTCCGGACGCAGTGGGGAACCTACTTCGACCGCATGATCCGGCGCCGAGATTTTAAGGGTAAGCCATTGCTCATGAAAACCGGCGAGCCAGTCAATCCTCTAGACATCGTGGTCGAAAAGCTCGCGAGACGCGCGGCTACCGCTCGAGGTGCAAAGAACCACTACGAAATCCCGATCACCGACGAGGCCTTCGAGATTTCCACTTACCTGCCGGAGCGGGACTGTAAGCTCTCGCGCGGGGGGCCGTGCCTAAGTCATCTCTCGTTCAAGGTCGATCACGCTGGCGCGCTGCGGCTGACGGCCATCTATCGATCGCACTACTACGTGGAGCGCGCCCTCGGAAATCTGCTGGGACTGGCCCGCCTTCAGGCGTTTGTGGCCGTTGAGGCAGGCCTCGATATAGGCCCACTGACCTGCATTGCACTTCGCGCGCACTTGGAGCCGAACCTGCAGGGCGAGGATGGCGGGGCGGTGTCCGCCTTCCTTAAGGCACAGGGCGTCTAGCTGGGCGAGGGCGGGATGAGTTCGTAAAAGAGATCGCGCTTAGTGAGGTCGATGGTTACCAAGCCGCGTCGGTGCTCAACGAGCTCTCGGAAGACGGAATAGCCTCTCAAGATTGCCTTTTCCCAAGCCCAGAACGGTTGGTCCTCGACCTCATACCCGCGGACAAAGTGCTTAATCGTCTTCAGGAGCGTGTAGTCGATCTTCTTTACGCCCTTGAAGTAGTCGGGCTTGGCCCAGTTGAAGATGTAGGTGGAGATGCCTTCTTCGAGGAGGATGGCCCGGGCGCCGTCCTCGTTCTCATCCAGCGTCCCCACCGATTTCCGCTTTGCCTTCAGCAGCGCTCGCAGCACCGGCGACCACCCAAGGATCGCTGCGTAGGCGAGGTGGAACACATCGTGAAAACGGTAGTGGTCAGGCTCGGCGATGTTGTCGGTTAGCGGGTCGCCAATCTTGATCGTGTGCACCTTCTGTACGACGAGCGTCTTCTTTCCGATTTGGATCTCCTCGAAGTGGAAGACCATGTACTTCGGCAGGCGTTCGTCCGGGCGGATCCTGCCGTCAGGGTGCGGCCGGTCGTCATAGAGCGGCAGGTGGACTTCGGTTTGCGGAAAACGGGACTCGCTCTTGGCGATGTTCGAGGTTGCCGCTCTGCTCAGCGAAATCTTCGCGTCGCGCATGGCGACCAGAGCGGCGCTGGTGGTTTCAACGAGCATGGGCCGCAGGCTTGAGCCCGACCGCTCTGCCGTCTCGGCGAGCAGGCCGGCCTTTCCGGCGGCGCGGAGCCAAAGGTTAGCCTCTACGCCGTGCGCGGGGAGGGGGAGCTTGTCCAGTTCACTCAGGCGCGTCTGAGCGCCTACGGGCTTTCCGTAGACTTCGGACAGGATGTCCGTCCACTGCACGCCCAAATCCACCGCCAGAATGGTCAGATACCATAGGAGGTCGCCCGCTTCCTCGACGAGGTGTTCGTGGAAGGACCGATAACTCGTTCCGTCCCGCGAGCGCTTCTTGAACTCTGCCATCAGGGAGCCGAGCTCGCCGAACACGCCCATGACGGCAATTCGCGTCTTGTCCTTCTTGCGGCGATCGGTGCGGACAACTGCGGCCTGGAAGGCCTCAACCGTGGTCATTTGAGCCCCCGCTCTCAATCAGCACGCCAGATCACGCTTGAGCAAAACGCGAGTCCGAACCGCGTGTTGTCAAGAATCTTTCTAATCGCAGTTGTGGAGGGGGCCTGACCGGCGCCTTAGTTGGCACGCGAAAATCAAGCTCGTCAGGGTGTCGTGAGCGGACGTGTTCACTTCAAGGAAAGGGCGCTGAGACATCGCGTTCTAACATCGGGTCGACCAGCTAGGACGCAGGGGCCATGCTTCGGTCAGCTGGATCGCGATGTTACGCCAGCCTTCGTGCGCCGTGCTCGTGAATTCTAGCCCGGCTTCGGAGACACCGGACCATTCCGGCGCTCCCGTACCCGCCGAAGGGCGGCGGGAGCGGTCAGCTCACGATTTTGGGGCCGGCACCGTGGCCCGCGTTGACCCGCCTGTAAGGTCGGTGCCGTGGGCTCGCGCCCCGTGTCTCACTTCGCCTGGGCCAAGCTGTTCTTCGATTACCTGAAGAACGCGGCCGGGCCTCAGGCGGCTATCGTTTCGTCGTCGCGGCTCATCACTGTCTTGCGCGGGCTGTTGCCCTCGCCGCAGACGTCTTCGAAGAACTCAAGCTGCTCGGCGGCCGCGGTCTGTCCAGCCGCGAGCGCGGCAGGGATAAGCGTCTTGTCTGGCGTCAGTCCCCACTTAGGCGGAAAGAAAAGCGCGAGCGGCTTGGCTGAGGCAGCAAAGCGCGCCTTGATCCGGCTTCGGTTGCTGACCAGCTCGGGCGCAGCCTCGCGGCAGTATTTGTCGAGCTCGCAAAAGAGGCCCTGGCAGTCGATGGCGTGCAGGGAACGCCCGAAGAGCCCTTTGAACGGCAGCTGAAGCTCGGCGAACGCCTCGGCCTGGTGTTCCACCATCCAGAGGATCGCGTCGGAGGGCGAGAAGTCGCCAAGGTCGAGGAAAGCCTTTTTTAGCCCGCGGAGCGCGCCAGGACCGGCTTGGGTGTAATCGTTCTCGCTGAAGTCGATGAGCTCGGAGTAGTTCAGGTCGATCGCCGTCTGATAGGCCATGAATGGTCCCATAAGAGGGAAGGACTGCAGCGCGCGTACGACCTGCTCAAGCGAGTTGGAGCCGGCGATGGTGCGGTCCAGGCGCTCCTGAACGAACATGTGCTTGAACAGCCCGACGTGGTTGCGGTGCTTGTCGTCAAAGCCATACGCCTTGGTGGCGCAGAGGATGAATGCGCCTGTGTAGAGGCCGCCGTTGCGGCGTTTCACGCGATCCAGAGCCTTCTCAAAGGCACCTGACGAGAGGTCCGCCACGCGCGGTGCATGGCCTAACTCCTGTCGCAGACCGTCCCAGGTCTCGATGTTGCTGAACGTCCGGAAGGCAACGATCTGAAAGGCGCGGTCAGCGAAATCACCGGCGTCGTCAGCGTAGGCCACGTCCTTGATCATGTACTGTGAGACGCGATCAGCGGCCCGGAAGACGTTACAGAACTTGAAGGTCTGCAGGATACGATCATCGGTCCAGGGCCAAGCGGCACCGGACAGCCGCTTTTCGAAAGCTGCATGGCGGCGTGAGGCGAACTGCCAGTAAAGGGGATACACGCCGGGCCGGGGTGTGGGCTCTTTGGCGCGGGTAAATACGAGTGGGGCTCGCCGCATGCTGGATTACCTCACCCTTAGAAAGACGCCGGTGTCGTGCAAGTTAAAGTACCGCGAGTCGTCCAAGAGCCGCTTGGCCGCGAAACGCTCGCCGAGGGTGTAGAGGAAGCGATTCCGGCCGGTGAAGTGGTCGAAGACGATCGCTCCACCGACTTCTATCTGGGGTGTGATTATGTCCAGAATCCGGTCGGCCGAGGTGAAGTTGTCCGTGTCGACGAAGGCCAGAACAATTTTTTCTCTGCTGAGGCGCTTTGCGGTCTCGACGATGTCGCCGGCGACGACCTCGACGTTCCGCCCCTCGAAAAAACGCTCCACAGTTTTCTGATCTAGGTAAACGCAGTCTGGATGGGCGTACATGTCGAGCGGGCTTCTCGGGGCGGGGAAGCCGCCGAAGGTGTCGAACCCGAACACCTTCCAGTCCTTGCCGAGCGCCTCAATGAAGCGGGAGATCAGCATCGTGGTCCCGCCCTTGAACATGCCGAACTCGGCAACGACTCCCTGCAGGTTGGCGCGGCCGGCGTTCTGGAGGCACTGGTAGATATGGATCAGGGTGTTGGGGTAGCCGTTCGCGAACGACGGGGCGAAGGCGTTGCCTGTCTCGCGGTCGAACAGCTCATCCTGGAATCGGTAGTGCCCGAAGCCGCCGATAAGGATCTTCGTGGTGGGAGTGAGGTGAGGCAGGGCGGCAGCGATGAGCGCCTCCTTGCCGTCATCGGAGGCTATCAACACCAGGTCGGGCTTGTCTAAGCCCAGCTGACCGATGGGGCGTGGGTGGCTCAGGGGAGACCCGGACGCGACCGTACCCTGCTCGTCGTAGACGCCGAGCAGCTGGTGTTGAACGCCGAGGGTGAAGAAGGCCTGTACAAGGTCAAAAGCGGCCGGCGTCTTGCCGACAATGGCCGCGCGAGTCGTCGGCGGGCGCCGCGCCAGCTCCTCCTTCAGCTTATCAACCATTTGGGTGAGGGCTGTGGCGTCCATGTGGATATCCAGCGGCTAAGTGGGTAGCTCTTGGCGGATGAAATCAGCGGCGGCGCGCGGGTGAGCGGCCGCCACGAGGCCGACCAGGCGCTCGGAGGCAGCGGTGAGGTTGCCGGCACGCTGAGTGCGAATCTCGATGGCGGCGCCATCCTCTACTTGCGGCCATAAGTCGGCAAATATTCCGACGACCTGCTCGATGGCTGCTGTCACGTCTCCATCGGCGTTCCCGTCGAAGTCGGCGGCATCCACCAGCACTTCGAAATTGATGTCGTTGTCGGTCAGAGGCTCCGGCGCATCGGCCGGCACCAGGCTGCGGTCGCCTCCCTCTTGTTCGGCAAGGAAGAGCCGGTACTTGGCTGCGTAGACATAGAGGTCGAGCGCGGTGTCGAGGATCGTCTCCCCGGTCAGCTCTTCGCCGGTCTTGGCAAAGTTCTCCAGGCGATCGACCTTCCGGGCGATGTTAGGCACCACGCTCACCCGCTCCCCGCGCCGCTTCCAGGCCCCCCCATAGCTGCTGTTCTTCCGCGCGTGCAGCCGCTTCAACGCCGCCTTCAGCCCAGCCGTATCCGCCTTCTGACCGGTGCGGCAGGCCGCGAAAAAGGCGTAGATTCTAGGCTGAGGGATGCCCTGCAGTAGCTCGGGCCGTGTCCGCCCGAAGAACTCGTACGCCGCCGCCGTGAAGTCGTTCTCGGGCAGCCGCGCCAGCTCCTCCGCCAGGCGATCTGGAGACCACCGCTGTGCTCCCCACTTCAGTCTCAGCAGCTGGAGTGTGCCCGCGAGGAAGGGATCGGACATGGCAAGGTTCTCGCCAAGTTCCGCGTCGGGATCGGCGCGCACGGCCGTTTCTTGAGCGAACCAATCGGCTAGCGCCGCCTCGAAGTCCGCCCAAGCGGTCTGGAAAGCGGGTGGCGCTATGCCGAAATCGTAGGGGCTCACACCGAAGAAGCGTTCGGTGATCTGCTGCGCGCGGTCGAAGTGCCGGCGATATAGGTGGTAGGAGGTGGCGAAAAAGGTGGCCTCGCCAACCTCACTGTCCAACCAAAAGGCTAGCATCTCCTGCAGCACGCTCCACTCGAAGGCGTTCACGCCCGAGAAGCCCCACATGGCGTCGTTGCTGCGGATGGCGACGTTCATGTGTAGCCGGCCGTCTCTGATAATCCAGCTGAGCCAGTTGTTGCAGGGGACGTCGTTGCTTTCAACGAAGTCGCGGGCGGGATCGAAGATCACCCCGACCGCCCGGCGGCTGGCGCGATCGGCGATCAGGAGCTGTCTCCATGCATCGATCTGATCGACCCCGCCGGGCCATGATCGCAGCCGCGGACCGTACGCACTGCGCCAGGTCGCCCCGCCGTCGTCAGAGAAGTCGGGCGCGCGTTCAAGGTAGCGGGTCAGCCACGGAAGGTCGTCGCGCCCGGCGATGACCCACATCGTCTCAGCGATCTGGGCGAAGATGTCGTTACGGCGGCCCGGCAGAAAGACGCAGCGCTCGCGCGGCCGCTCCAGGGCTGTCACCCGATTGCGCAGTTCACGGGTTTCGTGACCACGCACTGTGACCACCGCGCCATCGTCCAGCACGACCCTGAAGCTCTCGGCCGTGGCGAAGCTGATATTCCGGTACGGCCGCACCATTACTTCTGGTCTCATCCCCGTGGCGCTACAATCAACGCGGGATTCTGAAGGAGCCGCAAGCTGGCTGGACGGGGTTCGGCGACGCGGATAGAACAGGTCGTGAACAATGGGCGTTGGGGAGTCGGCAAATGGCCGCTGCGCTGAGGAAGGTCTATGTCGTTCCGGTTGCCGGTCGCGAGCCTGAGATCGAGCAGATCAAGAAGCTGGTCCGTGCGGGGGGCGGAGAGGTCGTCTGCGACAAGGATCCAGTCGACCAGTTTGAGCACTGCGTCGAGGAAGCCGACGTCGTCGTGATCCTGATCTGCCCGGAAACCATCGGCGACAAGGTTATCGTGGAGATCGCCGAGCTGGCACGCAAGCTTGGCAAGAGAGTTATCGCGGTGTGGTCGGGCGCCGCCACGGGCGACACGCTGCCCATTCCGATTCATCAGTACGGTGAGGGGGCCGTTCGCGTCGACGCCGCTGAAATCGAAGGCGCTATTTGCCGCGACGAGACCATCTGGAACAACCCGGATGGCAAGCCGCGCAAGGCGCCGCCGACGCCGCGGCACAAAGGACACTAGGGGGCCTGTCGGTGACGCTGTTTTCGTACGTAGTGCGATGGGATCACGGGTTCGCGCCGAATCCGTTTTTTAACGTGTGCTCGTTGGCCACGTGCAAGCCGCACATCAGGCGAAAGGCGAAGAAGGGCGACTGGGTGCTTGGCACAGGATCGGCAAAGCGAGGCTTAGACGGCAAGGCGATCTTCGTCATGGAGGTCGAGGACATCCTGACCTTCAACGACTACTGGGAAGACGCCGAGTTCAAGCGCAAGCGCCCCGTCATGAACGGCAGCTTGCAGCAGCGCTTCGGCGACAACATCTACTCGCGCCTGACACAGGATGGGCCCTTCCAGCAGGCCCTCTCGCGGCACAGCTGGTCTGACGAGGCTAATGAGCGAAACCTCAACCGCGACACGAGTGTGGATCGTGTCCTCGTCGGGCGGAACTTCACCTATTGGGGCGCCCAGGCGCCGACCCTGCCAGCCGGCTTCAAGGACTTCATCATCAGCCGTCCCGGCTGGAAGGATGACTTCGCGGCCCAGGACGTGAAGAAGCTCCTCGATTGGGTCGAGAACAAGGGTGACGAGGGTCAGGTCGGGCTGCCGGTCGAGTGGCGCTACGAGCGCTATTGGCGGGAGCCGGCGAAGGACTAGCGCTGTGGGCAGGGAGTGGCATGGTCGCGTTTCGAGGCGGCACTACCTCCGCGCCAGTGATCGACGACGGCGATGTCTCTACCTCGGAGAGCAAGCAGGTCCGCTCATAGCGCTGCCGAGACGTAGTAATCGTGGGGGCGTGGCCGGCGCGGCGCGATGACGCCAACGAGATTATGCGGAGGAGGGTGCTGTTCACGTGAGGCGTCGGTGATCCGTCCGTGGCGGGAGGATAGCGCTCCCGCAAAGACGGCGCGGGCTGCTAGATCGGGCCGTGATCCCCTTCATACTTCGCGAGCAGGAGACCGAGCGCTTCGAACCGCTGGGCGGCCTCGGTGCCGGGCTCCGGCTCGTTCTCGAAATAGCTGTCGTACTCTCGCAGGGCGGTCTCGAAATCCGCCGCGCTGCGGATGGGGCGCAGGGTTCTGTCCAAACTCATCTCGACTTCCTCAAGGAGGGCAGATCGGGGGAGGCGTCTAGCGGTCACGGCCGCCTTGCTCGCCCCGCGTTGCGGAGCTCAACTCCCGAGCAGCCCGCCGGCGCGCGCCGATCGCGTGCAGGTCCTGCGGCCGGATATGGGTGTAGCGCTGGAGCATTTTCCAGTCCTTGTGACCCGTGACCAGCGACACTTCAGGAATCTCGTACTCGGCCTCGAATAGTCGGCTCGTAGCCTCGTGCCGGAGATCGTGGAAGTGCAGGTCGTCGATCCGTAGTTGATGGCAAGCCCTACGGAACGCCGTTCCGACGGATCGGCTGTTGTACGGGAAGATGCGTCCTCTCCGGTGGCCAAGGTGCTTGGCCTGGTCCTCGACGAGCGCCCAGGCGTCATAGCTGCTGACATCGAGCAGCGGGATGTTCTGATGGTTGCCGCGCTTGTGCCGTGGATCCTTGCGGTCGCGGATCAGCAGCATCTTGTGCCGCTCGTCGAGGTCTTCCCAAAGGACGCGGCAGATCTCTTCCTGGCGCATGGCCGTGGCGATCGCGAACTTGATGATGCGCCCCATCGGGATCGTCGAGCTGTTCAGTCCGCGGAAGTGTTCGACCAGTCGTTCGATCTCCCGATCGGACGGCCGCCGGTCGCGCTCTTCGCCCTTGCCTACGAGGCCGAGCATACGCAGCGCGATGCGCGCGAGGTCGACTGGCTCTGGCGAAAAGGGCAGGCCGTGGACGGCGGCGCCATAGGCGAGCAACGTGCGGACGTAGCCAAGATCGATGCTCAAGGTCATGCGGCCGGCGCCCTCCTTGGCGCGCGCCTTGCCGAAGTCGATCAGCGTTTCCCGGTCCAGGTCGGCGAGGCGGATCCTGCCAAGCCGTCGCTTGAGGAACTCCATGCTGTAGCTCTTCGACCGGCCGGGCGCCTTGCCGACGCTCCTCATGTCGCTGACATGCAGATCGATGAGGTCGCCGAAGGTCTGGATGCCCTCCAGCTTGCGCGGAACGGGCTTGCGCCCCACGTCCAGGTCGCGTTCAACGCGGCGCGCCCAGGCTTCCGCGTCCTTGCGAAGGCTGAACGTCTCGCTCAGATAGCGACCCTTGCGGCGGACTTGGACGCGCCAGCGGCCGGATTTCTGTTTTAGGATGGTGGCCATTCTTTTGCGTGCGAAACCGGTGCAGGGAGATGTCGAACGGTGGCGAAAAGGGTCGCGGAACGTCGCAAAATCGCGGCCCCGATCGTTGAGTCTGGATGTTGAAATATAACGAGAAGTCATTGAAAAATCAACATCATTTACTTAGTATAGCACCTATGATGGACTGGACCGACCGGCATTTCCGGGCGTTCCATCGGGTGCTGTCGCGGCGAGCGCTGCTCTATACCGAGATGGTGACCACCGGGGCGGTGCTGCACGGAGATCGCGCGCGGCTGCTGGGCTACGATCCGGTCGAGCATCCGGTGGCGCTGCAGCTGGGCGGGTCGGACCCTAGGGATTTGGCCGCTTCCGCGAAGATCGGCGAGGACCTGGGCTACGACGAGATCAACCTCAACGTCGGCTGTCCGTCCGACCGGGTGCAGAGCGGCCGGTTCGGCGCCTGCCTGATGCGCGAGCCCGAGCTGGTGGCCGAATGCATGGCGGCGATCATCGACGCCGTGAAGATTCCGTCGACCGTGAAGTGCCGCATCGGCGTCGACGACCAGGACCCCGAGGAGAGCCTGTTCCGGCTGGTCGACCTGTCGGCCAAGGCGGGGGTGAGCCTGTTCGTGGTCCACGCCCGCAAGGCGTGGCTGCAGGGCCTGTCGCCGAAGGAGAACCGGGACATCCCGCCGCTCGACTATCCGCTGGTCTATCGGCTCAAGCGCGAGCGTCCGGACCTGACCATCGTGATCAACGGCGGCGTGCCGTCGCTGGACGCGGCGGAGGAGCACCTGGGCCATGTCGACGGGGTGATGCTGGGACGCGCGGCCTACCACGAGCCGGCGCTGCTGGCGCAGGCCGACCGGCGGGTGTTCGGCGAGGCGGTGGAGGACGTCGACCTGTTCGAGGCGGTCGAACGCTACAAGCCCTACGTCGCCGCGCGGCTGGCGGAGGGGTGGCATCTGTCGGGGATGACCCGGCACATGCTGGGCCTGTTCCACGGCCGTCCCGGCGCTCGCGCCTGGCGCCGGATCCTTACCGTCGAGAGCGTGAAGTCCGGCGCCGGGTTGGAGGTGATCGACGCGGCGTTGGCTGCGGTGGCCGGGGCCAAGCAGGGACATGATCGCGCAGCGTTCGCGTCCCCCGAGATGGTCTAGGGAAGCGGGGACACGCACCCTTTGGGAGCATGTCCCCGGAGCGGCTATTTCGCCGCTTCGGCCGCCTCGATCCGCCTGGCGATGCCGGTCGACAGCGACGGGTGATAGGTCCCGCGCGCCTCGGCGAAGTAGCGCTTGGCCAGGGGCAGGCCCCAGTCCTTGTCCTTGATCAGCCCGTTGTAGAGCGGATTCACGAACAGGCCGCGGCCGACGCCGGTCAGGAACTGCTCGAGCGAGGCCAGGCCGGGCTCGTAGCGGTTGGCGACGACCAGCTGGAGCCAGGCCGCGCGGACGTAGGCGTTGGTCGATTGCGACAGCGCGAAGGCGCCGTCCAGGTCGGCCATCTGGGTCGGGGTCAGCTTGCGCGGCAGGTTGTTCAGGAACCGCTGCCACTCCTGCGTCGTCCAGGCCTTGGCGGGGATCGACGAGGCCGGCGCGCCGGCGACGAAGGCCGCGACCTGGCGGTCGACCTCCAGCAGGGCCGGGGAGGCCTTGTGGTAGGCGTTCGACGGAATGCCCGGCTTGTAGACCCACTCGTCGAGCTGGAGCCTGGCCTCCAGCGCGCTGTCGCCCTTCACCAGATGCTCGCGCAGATCGGCGAGGAAACGGGCCGTGGTCTGGGGCTGGAAGGCGTAGCGGTCGAAGTAGCCGCGCAGCCAGGCGTCCCAGCGCTCGCGGCCGACGGCGTGCTCCAGCGTACGCAGGAAGGCCTCGCCCTTGATGTACTCCACCGAGGTGGCCGAACCCTGCAGGGTCAGCTGCTCCGGCTTGCGCTCCTTCATGGCGCGCTGCAGTTCGTCCCAGCTGAGATCGGCCTCGATCTCGGCGCGGGCGGGGCCGTAGAGCTCCTCCATCAGCCGGTTCTCGACGTAGCTGGTGAAGCCCTCGTTCAGCCAGATGTCGTTCCAGGTGGCGTTGGTCACCAGGTTGCCCGACCAGCTGTGCGCCAGCTCGTGGGCGACCAGCCCGACGTTGGCCTTGTCGCCGGTGATGAAGGTCGGGGTCAGGAAGGTGAGGGTGGTGTTCTCCATCCCGCCGTACGGGAAGGCCGGCGGCAGGACCAGCACGTCGTACCGGCCCCAGCGGTAGGGGCCGTAGAGCCGCTCGGCGGCCTCGACCATCTTCTCGGTGTCGGTGAGTTCGGCGGCGGCGCGGTCCATCATCGCCGGCTCGGTGTAGACGCCGGTGCGGGCGCCGAGCGGCTTGAAGGCTAGGTCGCCGACGGCGATGGCGATCAGATAGGGCGCGGTCGGGTGCTCCATGCGGAAGCGGTAGGCGCGCTTGCCGGGGCCGGCGGGCTCGCCTTCGGGCGTCAGGCGCAAGCCGCTCATCACCGCGGTCAGGCCTTCCGGCACCACGATGCGGGCCGACCAGGTCTGGCGCACGCCGGGGCTGTCCTGGGTCGGGATCCAGCTCCGGTTCAGGATCGCCTGGCCCTGGCTGTAGAGGAACGGCTTGGTCTTGCCGGCGGTCAGCTCGGCCGGCAGCCACTGCAGCGCCAGGGGATCGGGGCCCGTGCGGTAGGTGATCACCACCCGCTTCGCGCCGTTCAGGGTGATGGTCAGCGGCGCGCCCTTCTCGCCATCCGGGTCGTCCTTGCCCAGGCTCCAGGGCAGGGCGCGGCCCTTGCCGTCGGTCACCTTCTCGATCTTCAGGCCCAGGGCGTCGAGCACGACGGCCTTGGCGCCGGGCGCGGCCAGGACGTCCAGGGCGGCCGTGCCGGAGACGCCCTTGCTCGCGAAGTCGATGGCCAGATCCAGGTCGACGTTGGTCACCCGCGCGACGCGGGGCTGGGCGTAGGACCGGTCGTCGACCGAGTCCGGCGTGGTCAGGATCTGGGCGACCTCGGCGCGGGCGTGGGCCAGCGCCGGAACGGCCGAAACGAGGGCGGATGCGACGAGCAGGGCCCGGACGAAAGGCGTCATGCGGATGAGGCTCCGAATGGGAATGAGATTGACGCTTCCATGCGGGTTTCCGGAGCGGAGGGCAACGGGGCGTTGCGTGGTTCGAGACGCGGACCGGAGGGGCCGCTCCTCACCATGACGCCCTCAGCATTCGTCATAGTGAGGAGCGAGCTTCAAGCGAGCGTCTCGAACCACGCACGGCGGCGCCGTCTTGGGGGCATGCTCCCGCAGGGTGCGTGTCCCCTCGCTCCGGAACACGGGGACACGCACCGCTTCGCGGAGCATGTCCCCGTCGCTAGCGCCGCGCCGTGATCCCGACGGTGATCGCGTCCCGGGTCGCCCCGTCCAGGTAGCGGCCGGCGAGCAGGTCCAGGTCGACGGTCCCGCCGCCGGGCGTCCAGCGCAGGCCAAGCTGGGCGCCGGTCCGGCCGTCGTCGTGACCGAAGGCCTCGGCCATCGCCGACCAGCCCGGAGCGAGGTCGACTTCGACCTGGGCCCCGTAGAAGGCCTGATGGCTCCGCTCGCCCGTCCGGCTGTAGTGCCAGCCGGCGTTGAGGTTGAGCCGAGTCCCCTCGCCGAGTGCGACGGAGACCGGCGCCAGCAGGGCGGCGGACTCCAGCCGCCCGCTGTCGGCGCTCCAGCTTCCCGAGGCGATGATCCCCAGGCCCAGGCCGCTCTCCAGCGGCCGAAGGTTCAGCTTCACGGCCGGACCGAAGGTCGTGTCGTCCGCGCCGCCGGACCGGGCGACCGTGGCTGACGCGCCCAGCTCGACGCGGGGCCAAGCCGTACGCGTGCAGGCCGGGGCCAGGGTCACGGAGCCGTCGCCGGCGCCGTGACCCGTGACCCAGGTCTCCAGGTGGCAGACGCCGGGCGTTTCCACCCCGGCGTCGTCGACCACATGCGCTCCACCGGCGGCCCGGGCCTCGTTCGCCATCGCGGCGAGGCCCAGCAGCAACGCCGCCGCCCTCACCGAAGCCAGCCCTTCTGCTTGATGTAGACCAGCGGCAGCAGGGCCGCGAGGAGGGTCAGGATGATGGTCATCGGAAAGCCGTGCTTCCACGCCAGCTCCGGCATGACCGCGAAGTTCATGCCGTAGAAGGTCGCCACCAGGGTCGGCGGCAGGAACACCGCGGTGATGATGGTGAACACCTTCACGATCTGGTTCTGCTTGACGTTCAGCGAGGTCATCACCGCGTTCTGCAGGTAGCGCAGCTTGTCGTGCTCGAAACCGGCGTGCTCCTTCACGCTCTGGATGTCCGAGATCAGCGTCTCGATCGATAGGCGGAGGTCCGCATTCGAGCCCCCAACCTCGTTGCGCAGGTAGCGCGCGGCGCGTTCCAGCAGCAGCTGGCCTTCCTGCATGCGCGAGATCAGGTCCTCGTTCTCGTTGAGCTGGCTCATCGCTCCGGCGATGTCGCCGACGCCCAGCTCGCGGCCCTTCTCATCGGTTCCGTCCATGATCTCGGTGATCGGCCCGGTCATGGCGTCCAGCGCGTTGCTGGCCAGTTCGACGATCTGGTGGGCGGCCGAGTTCATGGCCGAGAGCAGGGCGTACATGACGCCGTGCGCGGTCCGGATCAGCTCCGGCCGGCGTTGCAGGGTGGCCAGGGCGCGGTCGAACGGCGGGAAGCCGTCGTCCGGTTCGAGCGTCACCAGGATGGTGTCGCCGATCGCGAAATAGACGGTGTCCTGATGGATGTGGTCGCCCCGGCGGACCAGGGGCGAGACCGGCAGATAGATGAAGGCGTCGTCCTCTTCGTAGCCCTCGGACGGGGCGGGGAAGCGGCAGCCCAGGGCGTCGAGCGTCTCGCGCCGCGCGGCGAGATCGCCCTGCCGCAGGCGAAGCCAGACGCGGTCGAGGATGCCGGCGTCGAACGGGGTCTTGGCGATGGCGGTGATCATGGGCGCCTCCGTTGGCTAGCGGGCGGCGTCGATGGCGCGGTGCGCCTCGTGCGACGGGGAGGTGGAGGAGGTGATGGTCGGCTGTTCGGGGGGCTGCATGTAGTGGATGACCAGCATGACGGCCGACAGAGCCAGGTAGAGGATGACGACGGCGGCGATCACTTCGCGTTCGAGCGAGCCGCCGGACTTGGCTTGACGGGCCATGGTCCGCTCCTTGGAGTTTCAGGGTGTCTGGATTGGGGGCGGCGGACCGCGCGAGGCGGCCCGCCGACGGGGCGTGGGTCAGGCGGCCTTGCGGCGCGACCGCCAAGACGCAGCCGGAGGCTCGTCTTCCAGCGCCCAGACGCGGCGCAGCGCGCCGGAGCCTTGCTCCACGCGCCAGGCCGCCAGCGGGAACGGCGAACGGTCCCGGCGGATGTAGAGCACATCGCCGCGGGCGACGACATGCGTGAAGTCCCGGCGATGGCCGGGCGCGCGAACGGTCCAGACGCGTTCGCGGAGGGCGGTGGTCTTGATCATGCTCGCCTCCATGCCGACCGACGGGTCGACGGGGCGAGCGGAGGGGACCCTACGCTCGCCCGGCGAACGCCGGCGCGGCCTTTCCGATTTTCCGAAGCCGCGGGACGATCGTCCCGCAACGACTAGGGTAGGTGTCCATGGGTCCAGTGTGAGTGGCGTCCGCCGGATGCGGACAGGGGGCACATAGGCCTGCGGGGCAGGCGGGTCAATAACCGCGACATGTGGATTTTGGGCCGTGTCGATAAGGAAACTCGCAATCCCGCGACCGAGGGCCTATCTACCCGCCCTCATGACCGACACCGATCACCAGCTTCCCGCCGACGACCTCGTCGCCGCCTTCCAGATCGAGGGCTGGCCCGTGCGCGGGCGCATCGTGCGCCTGGGCGACACGGTCAACGAGATCCTGACCCGCCACGAGTATCCGGAGGCGGTCGCCAACCTCTTGGGCGAGGCCTGCGCGCTGGCGGCGCTGGTCGGTTCGAGCCTGAAGTTCGACGGCCGGCTGATCGTCCAGGCCCAGGGCGACGGCCCGGTGGCCTATGTCGTCGTGGACTATGACACCGAGGGCAAGATGCGCGGCTACTGCCGGTTCGACGCCGAACGCGTCGCCGAGGTCAGCCAGGGCTTCATGCGTCCCGGCGCCAAGACCCTGCTCGGCCAGGGCGTGTTCATCATGACCATCGACCAGGGGGCGGACATGGACCGCTACCAGGGCGTGACCTCGATCGAGGGCGAGACCCTGGCCCTGTGCGCCGAGGAGTATTTCGCACAGTCGGAGCAGCTGCCGACCCGCATCCGCCTGGCTGTCGGCCAGGTCGACGCCGGCGAGGGCGCGCGCTGGCGGGCCGGCGGCCTGCTGATCCAGAACATCGCCTCCGACACCGCCCGCGGCTCGACCGAGGACGCCTGGACCCGCGCCCGGGCGCTGTTCGAGACCACGGCCGAGGACGAGCTGCTCGACCCGACCCTGTCGTCCGAAACCCTGCTGTGGCGGCTGTTCAACGAGGACGGCGTCCGGGTGTTCGAACCCAAGCCGATGCAGGCCTTCTGCCGCTGCTCGCCGGACCGGATCGCGACCGTGGTCGAGAGCTTCTCGCCCGAGGAGCGCGCCGAGATGGTCGAGCCGGACGGCAAGATCCACGTCACCTGCGAATACTGCTCGCGGGTCTACGCGATCGAGGCGTAGGGCGCGGACACGGCTGGGGTCTAGCGGTTTCTGGGTCTCGGCCGCACCCCGCCATCCGGTCGCCCCGGCGAAGGCCGGGGTCCAGATCGTAGGGCTTTGCTTTGACGAGAAATCGCCTGCGGCCCCGCGCCTGATGCTGGATCCCGGCCTTCGCCGGGACCGTCGGGTGAATAGGGGCAGCGCCTAGCTGTAGGTGACGGTCCAGGTCCCGTTGGCGGCCTGGATCGCGGTGGCGGTCGTCTGCGGGCGGCCGCTGAAGTCGATGACCACGCCGCCCGCCGTCTCGCTCAGGTCCGCCGCCT